>CAMHUC010000074.1 GCA_946188155.1 uncultured bacterium
CCTGAGCTACCTGTCGTTCATCCTCTTCATCGCCGTGATTGCCGGTATGGTGCAGTTGGTGGAGATGACGGTCGAGAAGTATTCTCCATCGCTCTATGCAGCCCTGGGTATCTTCCTTCCGCTGATTGCCGTGAACTGCGCCATCATGGGTGCCTCGCTCTTCATGCAGCAGCGCATCCTCATGGATCCCAGCAATTCGCAGGCCATCACCAGTGTCTGGGATGCTGTCATCTACGGCTTCGGCTCCGGTCTCGGCTGGGCCTTGGCCATCGTGGCTATGGGTGCCATCCGCGAGAAGATGCAGTACAGTGATGTGCCCCGTCCGCTGCAGGGCCTGGGCATCGTGTTTATCACCGTCGGCCTGATGGCTATGGCGATGATGTGTTTCTCTGGCTTAAATATTTGATAAGGTATGGCACAGTTTATAGCAATTAGTATAGGGGTTTTCCTCTCGTTGATCATCCTCGTGGTGATCGTCCTGCTGGTGGCAAAGAAGTATCTCTCACCTTCAGGCAATGTGAATATTGAAATCAACGGCGACCGTACCATCAACGTACCTCAGGGAGCCTCGCTCATGTCGACGCTCAATGAGAACGGCGTCTTCCTGCCGTCTGCCTGCGGCGGCAAGGCATCGTGCGGACAGTGCAAGGTGCAGGTGCTCGAAGGCGGTGGTGAGATTCTTGACTCCGAGAAGCCCCACTTCTCGCGCAAGGAAATCAAGCAGGGCTGGCGCCTGGGCTGTCAGTGCAAGGTGAAGGGCGACCTGAAGATCCACGTCGACGAAAGCATCCTCGGCGTCAAGGAGTACGAGTGTACCGTCATCTCGAATAAGAACGTGGCCACGTTCATCAAGGAGTTCAAGGTGCAGCTGCCTGCCGGCGCCCACATGGACTTCCTGCCCGGCTCCTACGCCCAGATCAAGATTCCCGCATTCGACTGCATCGACTACAACTCGTACGACCGCGACCTCATCACGCCTGAGTATGTGCCCTCGTGGGAGAAGTTCAAGATGTTCGACCTCAAGTGTAAGAACCCCGAGCCCACCATCCGAGCCTACTCGATGGCCAACTATCCGGCTGAGGGCGACGTGTTCATGCTGACGGTGCGTATCGCTACGCCGCCATTCAAGCCCGACCGCAGTGGCTTCATGGAGGTCAACCCGGGTATCGCATCGTCGTACATCTTCTCGCTCAAGCCTGGCGACAAGGTCATCATGTCGGGACCCTACGGCGACTTCCACCCCCACTTCGACTCGAAGAAGGAGATGATCTGGGTGGGCGGTGGCGCAGGTATGGCTCCGCTGCGCGCACAGATCATGCACATGACCAAGACGCTGCACACCAGGGACCGCGAGATGCACTACTTCTACGGTGCCCGCGCCCTCAACGAGGTGTTCTATCTCGACGACTTCCTCTCGCTGGAGAAGGAGTACCCCAACTTCCACTTCCACCTGGCCCTCGACCGCCCCGACCCCGCTGCCGATGCCGCTGGCGTGAAGTACACGCCGGGCTTCGTCCATCAGGTGATGCTCAACACCTATCTGAAGGATCACGAGGCCCCCGAGGACATCGAGTACTACATGTGCGGCCCTGGCCCCATGTCGAAGGCCGTCGTCTCGATGCTCGACTCGCTCGGCGTAGAGCCCGAAAGCATTATGTATGATAACTTCGGAGGCTGAACGGCAGATCCGAAGGCGAACAAAGAAGAAAGCGGGAAATCATTCCCGCTTTCTTTATGGCCTCTATAGAACTGTCCGCTATTCGAAGGATAGCTTGGCGAGCTTGCTGCGGAGCGTAGCGGCTTCCGACTTGCGGATGCTGAGCTGGATTTCGCAGGTGTTGTCGTAGGTCTGAGAGACGATGCGCGGTTGCATCTCCTTGACGATGCGCATCACGTCGTTCATCATGGGATAGGAGAAGGTATAGCTGACGATTTCCTCCACCTGACGAGTCTCAATCTCCGAATGGGCGATGGCATCGGCGGCAGCTTCGCGATAGGCGACGATGAGACCGCTGGTGCCCAGGTTCACACCGCCGTAATAGCGCACCACCACGATGAGGATATCCGTCAGTTCCTGCGAGTTGATCTGTCCGAGGATGGGCTTGCCAGCTGTGCTCGATGGCTCGCCGTCATCGTTGGCACGGAACTCCGTGCGCTCCGGGCCGAGCATGTAGGCGTAGCATACGTGGCGGGCATCGTAGTACTTCTTGCGGTAACGGGCCAGAATCTCCTTGATTTCCTCTACGGTAGTGACATGATGAGCGAAGGCGAGGAACTTGCTACGCTTCTCCGTGTAGTAGCCCTCGCCTTCGCGCTTCAGAGTCTTGTATTCGTCACTATTCACTATTCACTATTAGTTATTATACTCCTGCCACGACTTAATCTTCACATCATCAAGCTTCATGGCGGTGAAGGCTTCGATGAAGGCTTTGGCCAGGCGCACGTTCGTCATCAGAGGGATGTTGTGGTCGATGGCGCCGCGGCGGATCTTATAGCCGTTGGTCAGCTCGCGCGAGGTATGGTTCTTCGGCACGTTGATCACCAGGCCCACCTTGTGCTGCGAGATGAGATCCATCACGTTGCACTCGCCTTCCTCGTCGGGCCATGCTACGGCTGTGGCCTTCACACCGTTGTCGTTGAAGAACTTGGCGGTTCCGGCTGTGGCGTAGATGGTGTAGCCGTTCTTCATCAGCTGCTGGGCGGGCTCCAGGAGCGACACCTTGCCCTTGGCACCACCGGAAGAAATCAGCACGGCATCCTTAGGAATCGAATAACCCGTTGCTATCAAGGCGTTTAGCATCGCCTCGTTTAAGTCATCGCCGAGGCAGCCTACCTCACCCGTTGACGACATGTCCACGCCCAGCACCGGATCGGCATTCTGCAGGCGGGCGAACGAGAACTGCGAGGCCTTCACGCCGATGCGGTCAATGTCAAACTCGCTCTTCTCTGGCTTCTGATAGGGTGCGTCGAGCATGATCTTCGTGGCCGTCTCGATGAAGTTGCGCTTCAGGATCTTCGATACGAAGGGGAACGAGCGCGAGGCACGCAGGTTGCACTCGATGACCTTCACCTCGCGGTTCTTGGCCAGGAACTGGATGTTGAACGGCCCTGAGATGTTCAGCTCGGCGGCTATCTTGTGGGCTATCTTCTTGATCTGGCGGATGGTGGAGAAGTAGATGTGCTGGGCGGGGAACACCATCGTGGCGTCGCCCGAGTGAACGCCGGCATACTCTACATGCTCCGAGATGGCATACTCTATCACCTCGCCCTTGTCGGCCACGGCGTCGAACTCTATCTCCTTCGTCTCGGTCATGAACTTCGAGATGACCACGGGGAACTCCTTGCTGACCTCGGTGGCCATGTTGAGGAAGCGGTGCAGCTCCTCGTCGTCGTAGCACACGTTCATCGCGGCACCAGAGAGCACATACGACGGGCGAACGAGCACGGGATAGCCCACCTCGTCGACGAACTCCTTCACGTCGTCGAAGCTCGTCAGCGCACGCCATGCGGGCTGGTCGATGCCCAGCTTGTCGAGCATGGCCGAGAACTTGTCGCGGTTCTCTGCGCGGTCGATATTGACGGGCGACGTGCCCAGCACGGGCACGCCCTGGCGATGGAGCTTCATGGCCAGGTTGTTGGGTATCTGGCCGCCCACTGAGACGATCACGCCGCGAGGCTGCTCCAGGTCGATCACGTCGAGCACGCGCTCCAGCGACAGCTCGTCGAAGTAGAGACGGTCGCACATGTCGTAGTCGGTGGATACGGTTTCGGGGTTGTAGTTGATCATGATCGACTTGTAGCCCAGCTTGCGGGCCGTGTTGATGGCGTTCACCGAGCACCAGTCGAACTCCACCGAGCTTCCGATGCGGTAGGCTCCCGAGCCGAGCACGATGACCGACTTCTCATTATTATAATAGTTGATGTCGTGCTTAGGCTGATAGCTCGTAGGCAGTTTCAGAGCATACTCGATGAAGCCCTTGGCCTTCGAGAGTGCCTCGCTGAACTCATCTTGGAACGCGGGCGTGTGCGTGTAGGTGAAGTAGAGGTAGTTGGTCAGCTCGGGATGCTCCGAGGCTACCGTTGGGATGCGCTTCACCGAGGGCACGATGCCGCGCTCCTTGCGATACTTGCGCACCTCGAGGTTCTCCTTCTCCATGTTGCCCTGCTTGGGCTTCAATACGAAGCGGGCTATCTGGAAGTCTGAGAATCCGCAGCGCTTCACCTCCAAGAGCAGCGCGTCGGGCAGGTCCTCGAGCTTGTCGTACTTCAGCAGCTCGTGCTTCAGGTCAACGATGTGCTTCAGACGCTCGAGGAACCACACGTCGATCTTCGTCAGTTCCTCGATGCGCTCCACCGAGTAACCCTCCTCGAGAGCCTGGGCGATGGCGAAGATACGCAGGTCGGTGGGGTTGGCCAGTTCGTAGTCGAGGTTGTCGAACTTCGTGTGGTCATTGCCCACGAAGCCGTGCATGCCCTGTCCGATCATGCGCAGGCCCTTCTGGATCATCTCCTCGAAGCTCCGGCCGATACTCATAATCTCGCCCACGGACTTCATCGACGAACCAATCAGACGGCTCACACCGGCAAACTTGGTCAGGTCCCAACGGGGAATCTTGCAGATCATATAGTCGAGGCTTGGAGCCACGTAGGCTGAACTGGTGGTGCCCATCTCGCCAATCTGGTCGAGCGTATAGCCGAGGGCAATCTTGGCGGCAACGAAGGCAAGGGGATAGCCGGTGGCCTTCGAGGCCAGGGCAGAGGAGCGCGAGAGTCGGGCGTTGATCTCGATGATGCGGTAGTCGTTGGTCTGGGCGTTGAAGGCGAACTGGATGTTGCACTCGCCCACGATGCCCAGGTGCTTGACGCACTTGATGGTGATCTCCTGCAGCATCTTCACCTGCTCCTCCTTCAGCGAGCAGGTGGGAGCCACTACGATCGACTCGCCGGTATGGATGCCCAGCGGGTCGAAGTTCTCCATCGAGGCCACCGTGAAGCAGCGGTCGCTGGCGTCGCGGATGCACTCGAACTCAATCTCCTTCCACCCCTTGAGCGACTCCTCCACGAGAATCTGAGGCGCGAAGGTGAAGGCCGACTCTGCCAGCTCGCGGAAGGTCTTCTCGTCGGGGCAGATGCCGGAGCCGAGACCGCCGAGGGCGTAGGCCGAGCGGATCATGATGGGGAACCCAATCTCGTGGGCGGCCTTCAGCGCGTCATCCATCGACTCCACGGCATGCGAGACGGGCACCTTCAGGCTGACCTCGCCGAGCTTCTTGACGAACAGGTCGCGGTCCTCCGTGTTCATGATGGCCTCCACGCTCGTACCTAATACTTCCACGCCATACTCCCTGAGTGTACCGTTCTGGTACAGCTCCGTTCCGCAGTTCAGCGCCGTCTGCCCACCGAATGCCAGCAGGATGCCGTCAGGACGCTCCTTCTTGATGATCTCGGTGACGAAATGCGTGTTCACCGGCTGGAAATACACCTTGTCGGCGATGCCCTCCGAGGTCTGGATGGTAGCGATGTTTGGGTTCACGAGCACGCTCTTGATCCCTTCCTCGCGGAGGGCCTTCAAGGCCTGCGAGCCGGAGTAGTCAAACTCGCCGGCTTGTCCGATTTTCAAGGCACCCGATCCGAGTACCAACACCTTCTTCAGTTCTTTCTTCATTGTCTCTTTTTATGGGTTGATGTTTTATCCTTTGTTCTCTAATCGCCTGCAAAGGTACGAAGATTTTCGGAAAATGCCAAAACACAATCCCCTGATTTGCGCAATTTTGTGTACTTAATTGACCGAATCCCGCCGTTACCGTATCAATGCTGCATATTCATACTGATTCGACGAGAGATGTATCGGGGGTGAGGGGGGCGGGGGGCGCGAGCGAACGTGGATATTGCCGAAGGCAGAATCTGCCACAGGTCATTTCTCGCGCCACCGCGCCACCGCTCCCCTGTGCATTCTCCTCAATAAAATGTTTTGTTTTTGCATACACTGCCTACATATTAACGTATACCGCTGTAATTCAGCGGCTTACGGAGTGTAGGCAATAGCCCGCAGTGTAGGCAATGCCTTTTTGGGGCAAAAAAATGCTTCTGGCGTTCTGAAAGGGGGCTTCCGAACGGAAAGAGAAGGCTTCTTGACAACGACAAGAGGCTCTTCTCCACAGTCAGAAGCCTTCTCAGGATAGTCCCACCCCCTGGGACATAATGTCCCAGGGGGTGGGACTATCGGTTTAAAGGCACTAAACTCTCTCTACCGTTGCTGTAGTGTCGGCGGCAGGCATTCCAGCATCAAGAAAAGGGCACTTCTGGCGTATAATCCCCATCGGAAAACGGCTAAAATCGGCGTTGCCTACACTGCGGATATTTGCCTGCACTTCGTAAACCGCTGAATTACAGCGGTATACGTTGATATGTAGGCAGTGTAGGCAAAAACAAAACTTTTTATTTATATGTATCGGCAGTCTGCAGTAGAGGCAGCAAACCACATCTTCACCTTCAGCCTTGTCCGTGTGGTAGTGCTTAACCCGCATTGCAGTACTTGTTGTACTGCAATAGCCTTGTCAGTCTACGATGATCCTTACCGTGTCGCCCTCCTCCACCACGCGGATGCCGTCGGGGAACACGAAGAAATACTTGCTGTTGAACAGCTGCTTTGCATGTCGATGATGCCCACGATGGCCGATATGCCCTCGTATATCTGTATGAATCCGTCCACGATGCCCGTCACCGCCTGCCAGGCGTTGGCGTTGCCCTCCAGTGCGCCGGTGATGCTCTCTATGCCGCTGCCGATACCCTTCGCGCTGCTCCAGCCGTCGGCGAGGGTGGAGAACGAGAGGGCAGCGTCGCGGCGCATGTCCTGGTACGAGCCTGTCAGCCGCTTTATCTGCTCGCGCTGCGAGTCGGTCAGGTTGGGGTTCTCCAGTGTATTGTTAAGTTCGCGTATCTTGTCCGTCAGCCCCTCGAAGCCGAGAGCCTTCACACGGATGCGGTACTCACGGCCATATTGACACCTGTTCTATTTGGGATGCTACTCATTGTGAGGCATGATGTTCAATTCGATAGTTAGTAGTTAGTTGACAGCTGTTCCATCTTACCAGTTCGTAAGGGAACGGCTGTTTTTCTGCGCTACAAATGCGCTACAAATGGCTTTTATGGAGTAAAAATAAAATTCGGAATCCCTTTGTTATCAGCGGATTCCGAATAAATTGCCGTGATTCCGTTGGGACTCGAACCCAAGACCTACTGCTTAGAAGGCAGTTGCTCTATCCAGCTGAGCTACGGAACCGACCTTTGCGGCATCGCCTGTTGTAGACAATGCGGCTGCAAAGGTAGTGATTTTTTTGGAAACTACAAAATTTTAAGTGGTAAATCTTATATAGGTGCGGTCGTCGAAGGAGTTATTGCCCTGAAGGAAGGCCTTGGTAGCCTTGAATTCACCGATGTTGAGCGGGTCTGACAGTTGCTGCTGGTGGAGGCGCGCCTCCGATTCTGAAAGGGTGGGGCAGAGGAAGGGATAACCGTCGGAGGCAAGGACAATCTCCCACGGCCGGAAATCGAGCGTGTAGACGCGCACGTGCTGTTCGGCGATGGGGAAGCCGTCGATGACGGCAAAGGTGACGTTTTGCTCCTTCATAGCGGCGAGCAGGGGCTCGATGATGGCCTGCCTGGCAGGGTCGTCTTCCAGCTGCTGCTCCTGGCTGATGCCCTCAGCCAGCAGCTCCCTGACTCGCTCGGCACGCTGTTCTGCCAGGCGTTGCTCGTAGGGTTTGGGATTGTCGTAGAACTGTCCGTTAGCCAGGCATTGGCAGTCGCCTATCATCCACACCTCGCGGCGCATGCGGCTGTAGATGATGGCCGATGCCGTGAGGCGCTCTTCGGGATGCTCCCATACGCGCTGAAGCCTGCTTCTGTGCGTGAGGAAGGGCACGAGGGGCAGCCGGTAGTGGCGGTGGATGTAGGCTGTTATGCCCTTGCAAAACTGGTGGCAGCTGGTATTGGCAGGCATGCGCCGGATGTATCGGCTGATGAGTAGCATGGCGTATCGGCCATTGCTCATCCACGGGCAATGTCGGCGGCGGGTCTTTGAGGTACTCCCGTCGATTACCGCTATGAAATCACTTGTGACGACGAGGCCGTCCTCGTTTTTCCTTGTTGGGCTCTTCGGGATGCTGTTTTGTTCGATGACCTTCATTTCTGGGGTGGGTAGTATCGTTGTAGAGTCGCTTGATGAGGTCTGTCCGGCCGATGCGCCTGAGGCTCTGCTCGATGGCGTGCCGCCCTTCGGGCTGATACCAGAAGAAGTACTGCCGTTGTGCCAGCTTGTCGCGCTGACTCTTGGCAGAGAATACCGGCTGGAGGGTGTACGGGTCGAAGCCGGTGTACCAGGTTTCGGTAGAGACGGTCATCGGCGTGGGGGTGAAGTCCTGCACCTGTTCGAGGTGGAAGTCGAGTTGCTTGGTGATGACGGCTAGCTCAGCCATGTCCTCTTCATGGCATCCTGGATGGCTGCTGATAAAGTAGGGGATGAGCTGCTGCCGCAGGTGCTCCTCGCCGTTGAGGCGGTCGAAGATGCGTTTGAATTCGTAGAATTGCTGGAAGGACGGCTTTCTCATCAGTTGCAGCACTCTGTCGCTGGTGTGCTCCGGTGCCACTTTCAGCCGCCCGCTGACGTGCCGACAGATGAGTTCCCGCGTGTACTCCTGTGCTGCGAGGTTGGTGTCCTCGTCGGTACTGTGGTGGAGCAGCAGGTCGTATCTCACCCCGCTTCCGATGAAGCTCTTCTTGATGCCTGGCAGGCTGTCGACGGCGTGGTAGATGTCGAGCAGCTTACGGTGACTGGTATTGAGGTTGGGGCAGATCTTGGGATGGATGCAGCTGGGGCGACGGCATTTCTCGCAGGCGCTGAGATTGTTGCCGTGCATGCCGTACATGTTGGCCGACGGGCCGCCCAGGTCGGTGAGGTATCCCTTGAAGTCGGGCATCTGGATGACCTGCTTCACCTCGCGCAGTATGCTCTCCTTTGACCGGCAAGTGATGAACTTGCCCTGATGGGCGGAGATGGTGCAGAAGGCGCAGCCTCCGAAGCATCCCCGATGGATGTTGACGGAGTGCTTGATCATGTCGTATGCCGGTATGCGCCTGCCCTTGTATTTGGGATGCGGCTGCCGGGTGTAGGGCAGGTCGAAGGAAGCGTCAAGCTCGGCGGTGGTCATCGGAGGGTAGGGGGGATTGACTACGGCGTAGACGGCAGCACTGCTGCCGTTTGCTGGGCGGGATGAGGGGGACTGGAGGCAGGATGAGGGTACTGCCTGTATGAGTCGCTGGGCGTGCATCATGTTCGACTGTTCCTCGATGTGTCGGAAGTTCTCTGCCTGGGCGCGCTTGTTGCGCAGGCATTCTTCGTGGCTGTGCAGCAGGATGTCGTCGGCCGTGATGCCGCCCGGAATGTCTTTCTCCTGTGCGAGATAGACGGTCTGGGGAATGGTCATCAGTGAAGTGTGAAGAGTGAAGTGCTCGCCTACCCGTAGCCTTTCATTCTTCATTCTTAGTTCTTCATTCAACAGGCGTGCCAGTTCGAGCGTGGTCTTCTCGCCCATGCCGTAGGTAATCATGTCGGCTCCCGAATCGCAAAGGATGCAGGGGCGCAGGCGGTCCTGCCAGTAGTCGTAGTGCGTCAGTCGGCGCATGGAAGCCTCGATGCCGCCCAGGATGACGGGTACGTCGGGGAAGAGTTGCTTCAGGATTCGCGTATATACTATCGTCGGGTATTCGGGCCTCATGTCGTGTCGACCGTCGGGGCTGTAGGCATCCTCGGAGCGCAGGCGCCGGTTGGCGGTGTACTTGTTCACCATCGAGTCCATACAGCCTGGTGCAATGCCGAAGAAGAGGCGCGGGCGTCCCAGCTTCTTGAAGTCGCGGTAGTCGCCGTGCCAGTCGGGTTGTGGCACGATGGCCACGCGGTAGCCTGCCGCCTCGAGCGTGCGGCCGATGACGGCTGCTCCGAAGGCGGGATGGTCTATGTATGCATCGCCAGAGAACAGGATGATGTCCAACTGGTCCCATCCCCTGAGTTCCACCTCCTTCTTGGTCGTCGGGAGGAAGTCTGTCAGTCTGTATTCCAACTCTTAATTCTTAACTCTTACTCGGCAAAGCCGACCCCTCTTAATTCTTAATTCAAAACTCTTACTTAGTTAAACGGTGTTCCCTGGATGGCACGCGTGGTGGAACCCAGGTTGTTGTTGCCCTTGTTCTTCCAGTTGATGAATAGCAGCACGAGCTGCTGCAGTCCGAAAGCCTTCATGTTCTGATGGTAGACGACGTCGAGGCATAGGTCGAGCAGATCCTTGTCGAGACCTGCCTGTGCCTCGAGCAGTGCGCGCACATTAAGTTTCAACTTGTCGAGCACTTGCTCGTCGACGTAGCCGTTAGAGTCGATGAGGTCGCGGAAGAGCTGATACTTCTCGATGGTCTGGAGGTGTTCCTCCTTGATTTCAATGCTTCTTGTACCGGAAGGGTTTGTCTGGATTTTCATAACGATAAATGTTTTTAGTTAATATGAATTATTGTAATAAGAATGCTAATAATCCCCGCATGATGGTGCCTCTTTTGCGCTCCGACTGTATGCACTCGAAGGGAAAGCCTATGGTGAGTGCGCGGTAGTCGTTGCCGCTGTAGGCCACGCAGGCACTTTGCTCATCGGCGTAGGCCATAGCCGAGTAGGCGGGTGCCAGCGGCAGCAGGTTGTCGGGGTGCTGTGCTGCGTAGTGGCTGGCGTTCAGGCGGCGGTGGAAGGTGAAGGTGGTTCCCAGGCCCTGGATGGTGTCGCGGTCGAGGCTGTCGGTGTTACTGCCTCCGTACTGGCACTTGAGCAGGGCCGCCAGGAAGGCCTTATCGGCCGGCAGGGGCATGTCTCGGCCGATATAGGAGCCGCTCACCAGAAGTGCTCCCCCTTGCGAGGCGTGTGCCTGGAGGTGTGCTCTGAGTTTCTTGGGGAAGGCTTCGTATCTGACGAGCGAGTAGCCGTCGTTGCGCTCCTGTCCGAGGATGAGGTCCACCAGGGCGTAGCCTTCCATCGTCGTCAGTCCGTTCTCGATGGCCTTCGATGAGCAGCTGGCGATGCTGTATCGCCGGGCCGAGGCGATGGCCTGGGCGTGGGTGCGGACATAGTCGAAATCGTTGCCGGCGATGAATTGTCCAGCCAGCGAGTCGTTGGTGAAACCGAGTCCACGCGGGCCTTCCTTGCCCATCTGGAAGCGGTCGAAGCATGTCTGGTAGCCCCGCCAGCCAGCTGTCAGCCCATAGCTGACGCCGATGTCCTCCTTCAGGTCGAAGCCCTGCTCGGCGGCACTCTCCCTGACGGCGGGCGATGCCAGGCGGTGGAAGCCGTTGACGATGAGCACGGTCTTCTGTGCTGTAGAGTTGCGCAGGGCCGACACCACTTCGCTGGGGAAGCTCTCGCCTCCCGCGTTGACGGCTGCCACGCGGAAGGAGTATAGCCTGTCGGGCTCTATGTCGATGGTGATGCTGGTCTTGTCGGAGTTCAGAAAGCGGCCGTTGTCGAAGCCGCCGTCTTCAGTGGCGGTGTAGAGGATGTAAGCGGTGGCCTTGGCTGACGGTTCCAGCGGGTCGTCGGTGGCTGTCCATCCGATGCGGGCCTGTCCTCGCTCGGTGAGCGTGATGCTCACGTTCTGTGGGGCCAGCGGCTGAACGGTGCAGTCGGTATGGTGCATGCGGGCAGTGTAGCGCAGCAGGGTCTTGTAGATGCTGCGTGCCAGGTCGAACTGGAAGTTCGGGTCTTGGGCCATCTTCATGTCAGCGAAGTTCTGGTGGGAGAGCATCTCGAGGATGGCACTGGGCACCTCGGGAACGCGGCATTCGGAGTAGTTGCGGTCGTAGAGTTCTCTGACCTGCCACTTGCCGTACTTCCTGCGGATGTCGTAGGGCAGGCTGACGAGCAGGTCGTCGGCCAGGTCGCGTGATGCCAGTCGGGTCTGTCCGGCGTTCAGTGTGGAGTCGCGGAAGGTGGTCATGCAGATGGTGAGCGTGCCGGTATTGGTGCGCCCGTCGCGCGTGAAACCGGCATCGCTGTGGATGGCCAGCGACAGCTCGATGGGCACTCCTCGGCCCGTGGTGTCGGGCATGTAGCAGCTGCCGCCGCCCAGCAGGTTGGCCATGCACGATCGGGCATTGATATCGTCTCCGTAGTCGTCCTGGCCGTCCTTGGTGCTGTACACCTCGTATGGCATGCCGGCCCACTGGGCATAGTAGCGTGAGCCCTCCAGGCAGCGTGGCATGCCTGAGAGCTGCCCGCCGCGCTCGATATTTCCCATGCCGCCTCCGAAGCGCACGGCGTCGGCAGTGACCACGCCCTTCTGGCTGCTGAGGTTGCTCAGCACGACGCAGTTCTGGGCATTCTGGCCCTCGGCGAAGTCGAAGGTGCCCAGATAGACCCAGGTGGAGCCGCCCATCTGCTGGTTGACGCGGAACTCCGTGGGCACGCCCTTGTGCCACACGGTGTAGCGGGCGTCGTCGACAGAGCCCTCAACGGTCTGATAGCTCACGTAGACGGCATAGCTTCCTGCCTCGGGGATGGCGGGCTGGTAGGTGATGGTGCTCTGGCCGTGGGCGTGCTCAGTGGCCTGCGACCATCGGGCGGTGCCGGCCTCGAAAGGGTTCTCGTGGTCCACGTAGCGGCCTGCGTGTAGGGCAAAGCCTTGTATGCCGGTGGCTTGCCACTGGTGATGGCCTGCCTGCTCGCTGTAGCCGCTGCCGAGCGAGTCGTTGTCGACGATGACCTCGTGCTTCTGCCAGTCGCGCTCACGGGGTGTGAATACGATGGCTCCTGCCCGTTCCAGCATGGGGATGAGGTAGGGGACGACGATGGTCTGAGTGAACAGGTCCTCACTGGTGCCGAAGAGTGGCACGCGCTGCCATTTCCACAGGTTCTCCTTGATGTTGAAGTATCTGCCGTGGCTGGCCCAGAGCGAAAAGTGACGGTTGGCCAGTCCGCGCGTGATGAGATAGGGCCGCGAAGCATTGCTCACCCAAGGCTGGCCCTTGTAGTCGATGTCGCCCCAGGTGCGGCTGGCTACGGGCTTCTCCCGTAGCCGGTTGGCTATCAGTTCTTCGATGGGCCATCCGCCGGTATTTACCGTCAGCTGATAGCTCTGCAGCGAGTCGGGCAGCAGCCGGCGCACGTCGCTGTATACGTTCTTCACCGTCTGGTCGGTGAACATCTGTTCGCCAAAGGCGTTGCTGGCATGGATGGTGAGCGTGCGCAGCGAGTCGTTCTGCGTAATGCTGTCCAGGCGGGCCTTGGCACGGATGATTTGCGAACTGGCCTTATAGTTGCTGAAATAGCTGTTCAGGGCGGCCTTCAGTGTCGTCTGTGCAGTCGTGTTGGTGGATATTAAGGCCGCCAGAAAGGTTGTCAGTAGGGCTTTCCGTCTCATGCTATGTCGCCTATGGTGAAGTTCTCGGGATGTTTGCCCTTGAAGCCTTTGAAGTAGAGTTTGATGTGGCTCATGTCCTGCTCCAGGTCGCCGGAGGGTATGACGGTCTGGGTACACTGGATGAGCCGACGCTCGTAATCGATGCCATATAATAGAATAGGTATATTGGCTTTCAGGGCGATGAAGTAGAAACCCTTCTTCCAGTCGGCATTTCTGGAGCGCGTACCCTCGGGAGTGATGCACAGGCGGAACACCCGTTGAGCCTTGGCCGTCTCTGCCATCGCGTCGGTCATGCTGGTGTGCTTCTGCCGATGCACGGGAATGCCCCCCAGATGCCTGAAGATAGGCCCCAGAGGCCAGAAGAACCACTCCTTTTTCATCAGGAAATTACTCTGCAAGCCCAAGGCTCCCACGTAGAGCTGACCGATCAGGAAGTCCCAGTTGCTCGTGTGGGGAGCCAGGCAGAAGATACATTTGTCGGGATGAGCCTGCGTCACTTCGGCAGTCCATCCCATACGCTTGTATAACAGCCAGTTACAAAACTTCTTCCACATCATCCGTTGAGTTGGTCAAGTATTTCGGAGACCTGCGCGCTGAACTTCTCTTTCAGGTCCTTATAGTATTGCCTGGCACTCATGCCTGGCTCAGGGTGCGACACGCGGCTGATGTAGTGCCCCTGCAACTTCACGATGGAGGCCAGCAGCGTCTCAGCATTGTGCTTGATGGTGTCAGGGCCGTAGAGCGATACGGCTACTGCTTCGGTAAACAGTTCTTCAGAGATGCAGCAGATAGCCTTCTTGAGTTGTCGTTTGTTTGCCATGATGAATTTCTCCTTTTGGTTGATTTTGTTATATTCAGTAAGCAAAGATAGTGAAAAAATCCCGAGTAGCAAAGACTTTGATACACAAAAAATATTAAAATGACGATTTTAGCCTCTTTTCTTTCCTTTTTCTGACAGAAATTGCTTAATTTTGCGGGCAATTCAACGGAATCATTCATTTTTTTAATTAAAACGACTAATATGGAAAAAAGTGCATTGCAGATTGCAAGAGCCGCCTATCAGCCCAAGTTGCCGAAGGCTCTGCAGGGTGCAGTAAAAGTGAAGGAAGGTCAGCCCACACAGAGTGTCGGCGACCAGGAGGAAATCAAGAAGTTGTTCCCCAATACCTATGGTATGCCTATCGTGGAGTTCGAACCGGCCACAGAGACCAACACCCAGAAGATGAACGTGGGTATCATTCTCTCCGGCGGTCAGGCTCCCGGCGGTCACAACGTCATCACCGGTCTCTTCGACCAGATCAAGAAGCTTAATCCCGAGAACCGACTCTTCGGATTCATCCTCGGCCCTGGCGGGCTGGTAGACCATAACTATATGGAGCTCACCAAGGAGATCATCGACGAGTACCGCAATACCGGTGGCTTCGACATGATTGGCTCCGGACGTACCAAGCTCGAGAAAGTGGACCAGTTCGAGAAGGGCCTGGAGATCATCCGACAGCTCGACATCAAGGCTATCGTCATCATTGGTGGCGACGACTCCAATACCAACGCCTGTGTGCTCGCTGAGTACTATGCCGCCAAGAACTACGGCGTGCAGGTCATCGGATGCCCCAAGACCATCGACGGCGACCTGAAGAACTCGCAGATTGAGACCTCCTTCGGCTTCGACACAGCCTGCAAGACCTACTCAGAGCTGATTGGCAACATCGAGCGCGACTGCAACTCGGCCCGCAAGTACTGGCATTTCATCAAGGTGATGGGACGCTCGGCCAGCCACATCGCACTGGAGTGCGCCCTGCAGACGCAGCCCAACATCTGCCTCGTCAGCGAGGAGGTGGAGGCGAAGGGCCAGAGCCTCGACGATATCGTCACCTACATCGCCGATGCCGTGTGCAAGCGCGCCGCCGACGGCAACAACTTCGGCACCGTCATCATACCCGAGGGACTTATCGAGTTCATACCCGCCATCAAGAAGCTCATCGCACAGCTCAACGACGTGCTCGCACAGCCCGAGGTCAAGACGATGGGACGCACGGAGCAGATTGACTTTGCCAAGGCACACCTTACGCCCTCCAATCTCGAGGTGTTCAACTCGCTGCCCACAGGCGTAGCACGTCAGCTCGCACTCGACCGCGACCCCCACGGCAATGTGCAGGTGTCGCTCATCGAGACCGAGAAGCTCCTATCCACAATGGTGGCACAGAAGCTGGAGCGCCGCAAGAAGGTGGGCAAGTACAGCGGCAAGTTCGCAGCACTGCACCACTTCTTCGGCTACGAGGGACGCTGCGCCGCACCCTCCAACTTCGACGCCGACTACTGCTACGCCCTCGGCACTTCGGCTGCACAGCTGATCGCCAACGGCAAGACTGGCTACATGGCTATCGTGAAGAATACCACGGCTCCTGCCGAGGAGTGGATTGCCGGTGGTGTGCCCATTACGATGATGATGAACATGGAGCGCCGCAACGGTGAGATGAAGCCTGTCATCCGAAAGGCACTCGTAGAACTCGACGGAGCACCCTTCAAGTCCTTCGCCGCACAGCGCGATCGCTGGGCTCGCGAGACGGCCTACGTATATCCCGGACCCATCCAGTATTGGGGACCATCCGAGGTCTGCGACCAGCCCACCAAGACGCTCGCGCTGGAGCAGGGGAAGGCTTAGTTTGTAGTTTATAGTTTGCGGTTTATAGTTTATAGGTGATTACATTTGCTGGCGAGTCTGCGTGCTGGGTAATCAGCTATAAACTATAAACTATAAACTTTAAACCATAAACCAATTACAAGAGTATATGTCGAAGAAACGAGCTGTAGTGCGTCGAAAGGGCATCGGCACCACCCGTACCTATCACGGACCCAAGGGCAAGCGACGGCCGAACATCATCGTCCGCCTGTTACAGAAGATACCTTCGTGGGGATGGTGGATAGGTGGACTGGCCATCGTGGCGGGCTACATCTGGTTCTTCTACTATTTCTTCGTATCACCCTTCGGGTTCCGATGGCGAGCACTCTACGGCGACGTCAGCTATCCCGAAGGCTACGAAATCCACGGCATCGACATCTCCCACCACCAGGGGCGAATCGACTGGGAGGAACTGAAGGACAACGGACAGATCAACGAGTGCCCTATTCGCTTCGTCATGATCAAGGCCACCGAGGGTGCCACACAGACCGACGAGAACTTCCGCGAGAACTTCTACCAGGCGCGGGAGTACGGATTCACCCGGGGGGCCTATCACTTCTACAGCGTACATACGCCCGCCGAGCAGCAGGCCTACCATTTCCTCAAGACTGTTAGGCTCGAGAATGGCGACCTGCCACCCGTGCTCGACGTGGAGCACAAACCCAAGGAGCAGACCGATGACGAGTTCCGAAGCTCAGTGCGGCGGTGGCTCGACATCGTGGAGCGGCACTATCAGGTGAAGCCCATCATCTACACCTATTTCAAGTTCAAGATGCGATACCTCAACGACTCCATCTTCGACCAGTACCCCTATTGGATTGCCCACTACTACGTCGACTCGCTCGAATACCGAGGCCCCTGGAAGTTCTGGCAGCATACCGACGTGGGAAGGCTGCCGGGCATCAAGGGCAACGTGGACTTCAACATCTACAACGGCTCATTCTACGACCTGCGACAGATGACCATCGGCTCGCAGGAAACCATAGGAGAGAAAGCCTACAGCGATTAGTCAGCAATAGAATGTTTCACCACCTAAACAAAAAAAATAAGTATGAAAAGAATGATTATGACTGCCATGATGATCATGGCTACAATGAGTTTCACAGCCAGCGTAAGCGCACAGGAAGTGGTAGACAAGAAGGCCAAGAAAGAGTGCTGCGACAAGAAGCAGAGCGACAAGGCCGACAAAGCCTGCTGCCAGAAGAAGGCCGACAGTGGCTGCTGCGACAAGAAGCAGGCCGAAAACACCGACAACGCCTGCCAGCAGCAGGAGCCTGCCAAAGCTAAGGACTGCACCAAGTGCGGTCAGTGTAAGCCCGACTGCGCCGAAAAGGGCTGCACCGCCTGCCCCAACAATCACCAGTGCGACAAGGGCTGCAAGAAGTGATTGGTATTCAATGAAATGAGGGTGTGCCCCAAACAGGCACACCCTCATTTCGTTTAGCATATAAGGAGAATCTCTTATTTGATCATCTCCACACTACGCTTGAGGAAGCGGTCGAGGGCCTCGCCACGAAGCATGCCATTCTGAAGCAGAGCCAGGTCGATGAGCTGGTGGACGACGGAGTTCGTCTTGGCGTAGTCGGCGATGACAGCCTGGCGCTTGTCCTTCTGCTCCTGGACCGCCTTCTCGGCCTTGGCCTTCAGGTCCTTGTCCTCCTGGGTCAGCTCGTCCCACTTCTTCTTGTCCTGCTGCTGGCGGATGGCGGCCAGGCGCGCCTCCTGACCCTTCAGCTCCGAGACGATGGGCTTCAGGGCCTCCTCGGTGGCACTCTGGCTCTCCTGGAGCACTCTCTTCACTAACGGGTGGTCGCTGTTGAGCACCAGGGTGTAGGAGTCGGGCATCTGTCCGTAGAAGCCCATGCCCTGCTGGAACCGGCTCATGTCCTTCATACGGCGCATGTACTCGTTCTGGGTGATGACAACCGGACGGGCCTCGGCACCGAGACTGTCTACCTGAACCATAAACTCAGCCTTGTCAATCTTTGGCATCTGCGTACGGAATACGGCTGACAAATTGTCACTCTCTTCCTCTGACAGGTCTGACTTCGGGGCATCGGCCTTCACAATCAGCCGGTCGATGATGTCGGCGTCGACGCGTGTGAAGCGGCTCTTCTCGAACTTCTGCTCCAGCGTCTGGATGGTGGGCACGTCGAGCTGACCGTCGAGCAGCA
>CAMHUC010000075.1 GCA_946188155.1 uncultured bacterium
GAGTCTCGCCCCGTTACAAGGTATCTCCGATGGTCGAAGAATCAAAGATAAAACAGTATTGAAGTGAACCCCGAAAGTTAGACAAAAAACTTTCGGGGTTCACTTCATTGGCACATCCTCTTAAAGTTATTAAGACCGAAACTATGGTTGGCATTCTACATCACTTTGCGGCAGTGAGGTATTTGGCTCTGAGCTGCGTCTGTTCTTCCTTGGAGAATCCGAGCTGTTTTTCCAGATATTGGTCCATGGAGCCATAGGTCTTATCTATCAGGTCGAGAGCGGCCTCGAAGTTCACAGTGCTCACGCCCACCATAGCCTGTATGAAAGCAACGGCAGCCGCGCCTCCATCCTTGTCACGCACCTGTGCAGAGAGTACTTCTACCTGCTCGGCATAGCTCTGGTTAGACATGTCGAAGTCCTCGACAATGACCTGTCTGCTGGCCCCGAGGGCAGCCAGTAGCAGAGCCGATCCCCATCCGCAGCGATCCTTGCCCTCTGAGCAGTGCCAGAGCGCGCCACCCTTTGCAGCCAGTACGCCACGCAGGAACTTGCCGTAGTTGGCCTGCGCCTGCGGGTCGGTCACAATCATAGGATAGAGTTGCTTTGCCAGCTCCTGCGCCTTGGGGTCGAAGGCGTACTTTAAGAGCACGTCCACCATGCCGGGGGTGGATAACTGTCCTGAACCCGCACCGAACTCTGCCTGGGCTTGTATGACTGCCTGGGGCATCGTGGGGACGTTGGTGTAGGTCACACCGCTGATGACGCGGTCGGGGGCTTCGGTCATTTCCAGGTCGAAGCGGAAGTCAAAGACATCGCTGAGGTGATACTGGTTCTGGAGGATGGCAACGTCGGCATCGGTAGCCTTCGTTAATTTGCCGCTCCGCACAAGCATGTCGAAGCGCACGGTGCGACCGTCTTGCATGACGAGTCCGCCCATGTCGCGGGCGTTATCCACACCATCAAATTTGATGACGCGCTGTCTTGGTGGGTCAACGGGATTGTCGGAATTACTATCGGTGCATGACGTTAGCATACCTACTCCGCATACGAGGGTGGCGGAAAACACCCAATAAAATAGTTTTTTCATTGTTTTAAAAGCGTTTGTTTCATTATCTACTCTAACGTTTATCTATTCTTCTTCGTCTGCAAAGGTAAGCAATTATCTGACATCGCCAAACTTTTCTGCAAATTTACTTTCACAATTTTTATGCCATTATTGCATGGAGATGCCTTTCATCCCTTGCACTTTTTCTCTTTTAAGAGAAATTCGGCTGCAAAGATAGTACAAATATTTAGATTATGCAAGAAAATTATATTTTTTGAGGCTTCGAATTTATTTGAGCCTATTTCTTGCGGAATTGGGATTTTTATAACCTGTTGGATGAATTAAATTTGTAAATTATTTATGCTTAAAAAGTTGCACATATCGTTGATTTTTAGTAATTTAGTGGTGTCTAAGCAACTAAGTACTATTATCGTAGATATGCGCAACTTCTTCACAAAGTTCGGAAAAATTCTTGAAATCTGCAAGAAATTTGCAGAAAATCAAGTAAATGAGAAGGGAAATGTCCCTCGACGTGGTGTCGTTCCCACCTTCTCCGATTTGGAGGTGGTGGCACTTTCCATCACAGCAGAGGCATTGAGTATTGACAGCGAGAACTACCTCTTCAAGAGGTTGAACACGGAATGCCCTGGAGCCATTCCCAACCTGATTACGCGTCGGCAATACAACCAGCGTCGCAAGAAAACCATGATGCTTGGCGAGAATATCCGTCAGGCCATAGCCAAGGCGATAGATGGAGGAGAGACTGTCTTCAGTATTGACTCCAAGCCGGTAAAGGTCTGCCAGAATGCACGTGCCAACAGGTGTCAGATGGGGAAGGACGACATAGAGCATGCGCCCTCCTGGGCCTATAAACGCTTCAGAAAGAGAATCGAGACCGTCTTTTCTCAACTGAATGACCACCTCATGATGATACGCAACTATGCCAAGAAGCCAAACGGACTCTTCACCAGAATGGAAGCCAAGGTGGCTGCCTTCACCGTGTTGCAATACATCAATCTTCTCAATCATAAGCCTATAGGGCAAGTTAAGTAGCATTATTTTAATTCAACCAACAGGTATACAATATGAATAAGTATAATGTCTTTTGCCTTTTTGCCTTTTTGTTTCTTTGCCTTTTCACTGCCTGCCAGTCGAAAACAGACGGGCAGGTTGCCACACAGTCGGCTGACACGCTGACGGTGAGGCCGGCTAAAGCCCCGACGCGTCTGCAGGTGTCGAGTTATCAGGCAACCAATAAGGGCAGGATAGAAGCCATACGTGAGATTCCTGTATATAGTCGTATTGCGGAGCAGATTGTCATGTTCGGTATAGAGAAGACGGGGCAGCGTGTCAAGAAAGGTCAGGTCGTTGCGCGGCTGAGCGATGCTGCCCTGCGTGAGAATATCCTCCATTGCCGTGCCAAGCTGGAGAAAGCCGAGTTTCAGTATCAGGCCATCCTGATGGGACAGGGCTATAAGCGCAACCATCTTGATGACGCACCCGATAACCTCAAGCAACTGGCACGTATCAACAGTGGCTATAACGAAACAATAGCCGAACTGCATGAGCTGGAGCATAAATTGACTTACTGCACCATTACCGCTCCTGTCTCCGGGGCGGTGACGAAGATTCAAAACACGCTCTACGGTGCTGCCCAGCCGGGCGAGGCTCTCTTCTACATTGTAGATACCGAAAATCTGAAGGTGAGCTTCGACGTGCTTGAAAGTGAATTGGCAAAATACCAGATGGGTGGTAAGGTTTCCGTCTCTACGATCGCCTACGCTTCTGAACAGCATACGGCTACGGTTTCAGCCATCAGTCCGGTGATCGACGACAACGGCATGGTACACATCGAAGCGACACTGCCTTCCCACCAGCACCTGATGCCTGGCATGACAGCATTCGTTACAATAGGGCCTGCCAGATGATGATGTTAAAAAATATGGATTTGTAACTTTTTTCGACGAGAATATGTAAATTTGCAGCGATGAAACAAAAGAGAATTTGGATGATAGCCGCCATCCTTGCAATTATTTGCGGCGCGAGTGTGATGACCTGCTGCAACGGTGACAGCGACAACCCCGTGGTCAACCCGACTGACGACAGCAGCCAGTTTGTAACCCTGACGGATGCCGTGCCCGATGCTATCCTGGAGATACGCTACTTCGGCACCTATAATTTCGTGGGTACTCGTATCGATGGGTACGAGGAGCCGACAGCCCTCCTGACCAAGCAGGCCGCTGCAGCCCTGAAGAAGGCGAGCGACGACGTGAAAGCAAAGGGCTACCGCCTGAAGATCTATGATGCCTATCGCCCGCAGAAGGCCGTCGATCACTTCATGCGTTGGGGAGCCGACATGGAGGCTACCGAGATGAAGCCCTATTTCTATCCCGACATCGACGACAAGGCGCGTCTTTTCAAGGAAGACTATATCTGCGAGAAGAGCGGCCACACGCGCGGCTCTACGGTGGATCTGACGCTCTTTGACATGCAGACAGAGAAAGAACTCGACATGGGCGGCACCTTCGACTGGTTCGGTCCTGAGAGTCATCCCGATTTCTGCGGCAATCCCGAGACGGGCGAATATACCGGCGACAACTCGAAGAGCCCCGCCGAACCGAAGCGCAGCATCACTGAGCAGCAGTTCAAGAACCGCATGATCCTGCGCCGCGCCATGCTTGCCGCAGACTTCAAGCCCATGGATTCGGAGTGGTGGCACTTCACCCTGAAGGACGAGCCTTTCCCCGACACCTACTTCACCTTCCCGGTCAAGCAGTTGAAATGACGAACAAGCATAAAAGAAGCCCCGCCAACCGGTGGGGCTTCTTTTATTTCGAGATATTCAGCAGATATTTGCCGTGATCCTGTCTTTCGTTTCCGTTTTTGCTTTGGTTGTTTCTTTCGTTTGTGACTGGCGGGGGAGTCGAACCCCCGCCAGTCTGTGGTTGTCAGAGTGTCTGCTTCGCTACTCGAAGTGCACTCCTGATGAGTTGTGGCTCCATCAGAACTTGAATGCCTTCTGGCAGATGATGATGGGATAGCAGATCCAGCCGCTGGGGTAACTGAGCGACTTCACGTACTGTATGGGATTGCCACGATTGGCGTAGTTGTTCCACTCGCCCTTGTTGCGCAGGTTCTCGGGGTAGTAGCCTTGTTCTTTCATTTGAGTGCAGTCAATTAACACGGGTGCCTGGTCGTTGTAGTGAATCATGGCAGCATTGCCCGTTGATGTCTCTATGGACAGAGCGTCGCAGGAGGATCCCGTCTTCAGCTCGCCGAGTTTGGTGTAGACGGTAGTTTTACCGTCGAACTTCTCCTTGTCTTCGTCGTTGATGGCTCCCAAATAGAGGATATTCTGGTTGACCACGGCTACCCTTTCGGCTTTGGTGCTCTCGCGGGAGTTGTAGCCCACGATGATGCATCCCGTGGCCTTGGTGTTGAAGCCATAGACACCTTTTTTGAGGAACGATGCCCCAATGGTGCCGTCGGGCTTGTCACCAGTGATGTTGGTGAGGTTCTCGAGCATCTTCTTATACTGCGAGGCGTAGGGCACTGTCCAACCATTGGGTGCAAAGCCGCCCCAGGCGTAGAGGTTGTAGGTGTAGTTGTTCACAAGATACCAGTCGATGTCACCATCATCATTTCTCCAGTAAGGTGAGAATGCGTTGATGTCTCCCCCTTCTTTCCACAGATTGTCCGACATCTGGGGTGCTCCGTTCTGATAGGTTCTGCCGTTGAAGAAATTGCGGGTGTAGATGTAGTTATTGATTTTGACGAGTGGGTAGACGATGGACTTTCCGTTGTCGGAGTGCTGCAAGGTGTATTCCTTCGACTTAGTCTTCAGGTACTTGTTCTCTTTGATGTTCTCGTCGGGGAAGACAGTGAGGTGGTTGCCGCGCAGATATACCTGCTTGTAACCTCCCACCTCGGTGTCGCTGATAGGCGTGATGATGGGCGTCGAGGGGTCGTCGTACTGTCCCCAGCTGACGTAGTGGGGATAGGAAGCCGGGCCGCCGAGATAGATGCCGAGGTTGTAGCGGGGCACACCGTTGACCATGGGATAGATGACGTTGACGCGCTTCGAGGGGTTGAGGGCAGGGATGAACTCAGAGCAGACGCGGGCCACGTGGTTGCCGTCGCTGAGGTAGATGTCGCGGATGAGCGACTGGCTGGTGCTGGCGTCCTCCATCGTCTCAAGCACATCCTCACCGATGATGGTGGGCGGGGTGCTGATGTAGGTCTGGGGCGTGCCTGTGAGGATGGTAGGATCGTTCATCAGTGTGTTCTTATACCAATCCTCGAAGGCTGCACGGCGCTCGGGATCCGTCTCCTCGCTGACGAGTTCATATAGGGGGACCAGTTGTTCCTTCTTGTTGAAGTCGATGAGTGCCAGATGGTCGAGCCACTCCTGCATCTCGCTCATGCTGTTGCCGTTGAGCATCAGGCCCTCCTTCCATTCTTTGGCCTTTTTCTCATAGTCTCCGCTGTAGTCGGGGATGGACACGTCCATATTGTCGTCGTAACTGTACGACGCTGTGCTGACGAGTCCCTGACGGGCCTTCGACATCAAGTCGAGCACTTCCTGCAGGGCGTTCTTGGTGCCGTCGGCCTGTCCGCCGCCGCGCACGCTGGCCTTATAGTAGAAGGCGGTGTGGTTGGAGGCCTGTGCCTTCGACATCTGTGCCTTGACCTTGGCGTCAAGGTCGCTCAGGAAGGTGCCGCCGTAGGTCACCTCCAGCGAGGCCTTGGCATCGAAGGCGGTGGTCATGTTGGTGGTGTTGCAGGTGACCTGCGTGTGGAGGCGTCCGCCCAGCACGCCACCCACGACGGCGTGCGTTCCATAGTCGCGCACCAAGCGTAAAAAACCGTTTGGCGTCGAGGGATAGCGTACGATTTTTTTGCCTCGCCTTCCATTATAAACCGAGTCACCGTAGATGTCGTGCATGGCGCCTTCGGTCATATACTCTGATATTAAGGAATCCATAGGTACGTTGAGGCTGGCGTTGCAGGTTTCGACGTTGATGTCCATCCAGGCAAACTCGTTGCTCTCGTTCTGCTTGTGGGCGATGTCGAACGAGGCATCGACGGCGGCGCTGGCACCCCAGGCCTGAGCCTCGAGATGCAGCGACGCGTTGAGCTTGCGACCCAGCTCCTCGGCACTGGCACCGCTCTCCTCCACCTGGCTGATGTTGACAGTGGAGTAGTCGAAGGTGATGGCTTTTTCGGTGAACATACGGTCCACCTCGAAGATGGGCAGTGTGGCGGTGCGCACGTCGCAGTAGCCGGCATAGGCGTTGTAGCCGTAGCCTATGCCACGGGCCTTGGCACCGGCCTCCTGAAAGGCGTCGTATTCCTCGTTGTTGCCGCCGTCGTTAATGACATGTTTCTGGGTGATGGGCAGGGAGATGTTTTTCGACTCGTCCTTGGGGAAGGTAATCTTCAGCGTGGCAGTGCGGTCTACCCCTGAGGTGTTGTCGAGGGAGACGATGTGGAGTGTCGTCGGGCCCATGCCGCTCTTGGGATAGACGTAGGCGGGCTGGTTGAACTCCTCGACATCCCACTCGACGGTGGCCGTCCATTCGGCATCCTTGTCGGTGACGAGGTTGAAGTCGGTGGTGCAGCTGTAGGCCTCCAACTGTGAGAGGGCGGACACGTTGCCGTCGATTCTCGCTTCATTGATGCTGTAGCTGTCTTTATCGGAGCAGGCTGCCAGCGTGGCGCTCAGTGCCAGTGTGGCGAGGAGCGCAGGTAAATGCTTGAATGTTTTTCTCATTTTTGTTGAATGTTAATATACTATTTTCGATTTACTATTTTTATTTTCTATTTTCTACCACATGCGCCAGGTGGGGAAGGCTATACGATAGCCGTTGAGGTACCAACAGTCTGAGGGGGCATCGGCTGGATAGCAGTTGCCATTCCAAATATTAATCCAGTAAGATTCTCTGAATAGAGACCGGTTTTGCAACTCCTCGCCTGGGAATCTCGGGGTACTCCAGTCGTGCTGGGCAATCCTTGTGAGGTGCAGGCCGTCCACGCTGGTATCCGACCATCCCTGCTCGCCACGGTCATAGACGCGTGTCATGCGGAACATCAGCACCGGTGCGTTCCACATGTCGCCGTTAAAGGTGCGGAGCGACCACTTGGTACGGTTGTAGAAGTAGTTGCGCACGTCGGTGGCGTGGACATCGGCGGTGCTGCGTGGCTGACGTGGATTTTGGGGGGTATTATTGGCTAAGTTGTCGAATTGATGGAGGCTCTGACGGGCGTAGGAGTCCTCAGCATAAGTTTTCACCATCTGCTCGTTGGCTATATCCTCTAAGTAGATGGGTACGTCGCTGTATTGCTCGTTGGTGTAGAATACAGTCTCGGCATCGGGTTTGCTAGGGTACACGTCGGACAGATACCAGTAGAAGTAGTTATCTCCTTTCTGGTTGAACCTCACCCAGCGCAGCAGCCGCTGCTTGCCAGAACCATCGTCGTAGGCGATGCTGGCGGTCATGCTGCCCTCGCGCGGATCGCCGTTTTGTGCCGTCAGTTGCTGGAAGTAGTCGCGTATCTCTACCTCGCAGTACTGCAGTAGGTTCCACCAACTGCTGCCCCAAAATGGCCAACTGGTCTCGGCTTTCATATCATCGTTAGAAAGACTGCTGAAGCGGGCAAGTCCGTGGCAGAACTGCTCAAGCCAGAAGGCACCGCGTATGGCCTGCATGCGTGTGGGCAGGTTGGTGGCCCGCTTGTGGTCGGCGCTATAGGTGATGCCATCGAAACTGATGAGGTCGGCGAAGGGTGCCTTCTCGCCTACATGTTGGGGATCGGTGTCTGGGTTGCCGGCCTGGTAGATGACCACCCACTTGTGGCCATACTGGTCTTGCAGGATGTCGCCGTGGCTATAGTGGGGAAAGCCTGAGAAGTCGGTCAGGTTCATGCCCTTGCTCTCGCGTGGCGGCGTGTTCCTCAGGTCCGCCATGTCGAGTTTGTCTACGTCGCGGTTATATACGAACACATCCTCGCAGTTGGGCAGCCGCCTGTACTTGTCGAAGGTGGCTGGCGTCTCCCGGCTGCCCTTGGCCAGCGTGGCGCCGGTAGCGTAGCGGCACACCCACATCTTGAAATTGCCTTGGTCGGCCGTCACGGAGGTGATGTAGTGGTTCTTGGTCATGGCGTAGATGTCGAACGCCTCGGTCTCGTGGTTGGTGGTCTGCTTGTAGAGGGTCTCCGTCTTGAGGTTCGTGCCGGAATACTTGGCTACGTTCAGCGTGATGTTGTTGCCGCTCATGGTGGCCGAGTTGTAGACCAGGTGCAGGCCGTCCTCCTCCAGTTCTGCTGCCATCTGCTCCTTCGAGAGTCCGAAGATCTCCTTGAACACGCTGCTGGGCATCGTCTGGTACACGTCCTTGAAGAAGACATCGTTGTTGTACTTGAAGACCTTCGTATAGTCGAAGTCCTTGAAGTATTTCAGCGTCTTGTAGCCGTTGTTGGTAGAGAGGTTCGCGGCCCAGGTCTCGGAGTGGGTCATGGCATACAGCAGCTCGGCCAGGTTCTGCATGTGCTCGGTCTTGGTGCCCAGGCTCTTAGGCATGACGTGGGTGAGGCGTACGCGGTTCACCGTCTTGTTGACGGTCTTCACGTAGGGCGAGGGCAGCTTGCTGAGCGTGATCCAGTGGCTGTCGCCCTTGTTGGCGGGACCGAAGGCAGGGCGTACGCAGATCCAGTAGTCCCACAGTCCGTCGACGTTCAGCTTCCTCACCACGTCGCCGAAGCGGTAGTAGGCCGTGCCGTTGAACGAGCCGTTGGCACCGTCGCCCATCTGCTCGGCGTTCTTGTAGACAATCTGCTTCAGACCGGGCATCTGCTTGATGTCCACATCGACGGTGGCCAGCGACGTGCCGCCGGTTTGGCGGTAGGTGAGCGTGCCCACGAGGTCGTTCTGGTAGGTGTATGTCGCGGTGGAGGCCGTGACAGCGGCTCCCGTCAGCTGTGCGAAGCACTCGGCAGCGGTTTCGATATCGGCGGTGGAGACGATGCGCACGGCATTGTTGGCATCGTCGGGCAGGCCGATGGCGGGTTCGTAGGTGGCGTTCCGCCAGTCGTCAGGCATCACGTCATCGGTGAGCTGGCCCACCACCTGCCAGAATGTGGCGGCATCGGCCATGTCCTGGTCGGTCTGCTGCTCTGCCTGTTGCTCCTTCTCCTCGTCGGAGAGTTCCTTGTCTTTGTCGCTGCATGAGGCGGCGACGATGCTGAGGCCGCACGTCATGGCGGCCATCAGCACAAAGTCAAATATTCTTTTTCTCATGTTCTCAATTATCAATTGTCAATTCTATACTTCTATTGTTCTTTCTTCACCCACACGCTCTCGTATTGGGTTTTCTTCTTCCCATCCTCGGTGAAGGTGAGTTCGCGGGAGGTGACATTCATCCAAGTCCATCTGTTGGGAGACTCCGCTGCTTCATTTCTTATCGCTTGTTTGGGATGATTTCGATAGTCCTTAGTGAAGTCTATCACAGGGAAATGCGTATAATCTTTGTTACCCAACATTTTGTGAACCCAATACATGGCCACTTTAACTATGTGGTACGGGCGGGTGGCGATGTCGTTGAGTTTGTTGCCCTTGTACTCAAAGAGACCCATGTCCTTCCACGTAAAGTGGCTTGTCACCTGACACTGTTCCGCTTCATTAAGTTGGCCAAGGAGGTTGTTCTGATAGGTGTTGCCTTCCTTGAAACAGATGAGATAAGGCACCCAGTGCTGGGTGTGGCCTGTCAGCGATGTGCTGTATCTCATCCTGTCTGCCAGCATACAGTCAACGGGAGCATATAGAATGACATCAGCGTCGGTGGGATCATTGGCGTCTTTTTCGTACAGATAATCCCAGGTGTATGGCGTAATATGCTCATTGGCAGCACCTACGGCACTGCCCATATGTACATTCGTGATAATATGGTCTTCGTCAAATAGTATTTTTACAAGGTTCTTACGTATGTCTTCGTCCTCAGGCGCCACCTGCCTGACGTAGTCTGGATGATGGTCGGCCATGCGTGCCGCCACATTTTCGCACATGTCGTCATCCATCAGGATATTGGCAATCCACTTGGTGACGGTCTCAGCCGATGCCATGTCGTCATTATATACCACATCTTTTCCAGGGATGTCATATTCCGACCACGGGAACTCCTTTGTGGTGTGGGTCGCCTGGTCGTTGAGGGTGATGAAGCGTGCCGTGCCGCCGAAGGTGGGGGTCTCTACGCAGACGTAGAAGCGGTCCTGATAACTGATGATGTCGCCGCAGTGGTAGTAGCACTGGTCGTTGTTGGCAGCGTCGGTGATCTGCGGTGCGATGTTTCGCAGGTTTGTCAGGTCGAGGTCGGCTACGTTGCGGTTATAGACGAAGACGTCCTCGCAGTTGGGCAGCCGCCTGTACTTGTCGAAGGTGGCGGGAGTCTCCCTACTGCCCTTGGCCAGCGTGGCACCGGTGGCATAGCGGCACACCCACATCTTGAACGAGCCCTCGTTGGCCGTCATGGCGGTGATGTAGTGGTTCTTGGTCATGGCGTAGATGTCGAACGCCTCGGTCTCGTGGTTGGTGGTCTGCTTGTAGAGCGTCTCGGTCTTGAGGTTCGTGCCGGAATACTTGGCCACGTTCAGCGAGATGTTGTTGCCGCTCATGGTGGCGGTGTTGTACACCAGGTGCAGGCCGTCCTCCTCCAGTTCCGCTGCCATCTGCTGCTTCGAGAGTCCGAAGATTTCCTGGAACGTGGCATCGGGCATCCCTTGGCACACGCTGCTGAAGTAGGCGGCGTTGTTGTACTGGTAGACTTTCTTATAGTCGAAGTCCTTGAAGTATTTCAGAGTCTTGTAACCGTTGTTGGTGGCAAGGTTCGTGGCCCAGGTCTCAGCGTGGGTCATGGCATACAGCAGTTCGGCCATGTTCTGCATGTGCTCGCGGTTGGTGCCCAGGCTCTTGGGCATGATGTGGGTGAGGCGCACGCGGTTCACTGTCTTGTTGACGGTCTTCACGTAGGGCGATGGCAGCTTGCTGAGCGTGATCCAGTGGCTGTCGCCCTTGCTGGCAGGACCGAAGGCGGGGCGCACGCAGATCCAGTAGTCCCACAGTCCGTCGACGTTCTGTTTCTTCACCACGTCGCCGAAGCGGTAGTAGGCCGTGCCGTTGAACGAGGCATTGGCACCGTCGGCTATCTGCTCGGGGGTCTTGTAGACGATCTGCTGCAGTCCGGGCATCTGCTTGATGTCCACATCGACGGTGGCGAGCGACGCACCACCGGTCTGGCGGTAGGTGAGCGTGCCCACGAGGTCGTTCTGGTAGGTGTATGTCGTGGTGGAGGCCGTGACGGAGGATCCTGTCAACTGTGAGAAGCGCTCGGCGGCGGTCTCGATGTCGGAGGTGTTGACGATGCGCACGGTGTTGTCCGTGCCGTCGGCATCGCCGATGGCGGGAGCGTAGGTGGCATTCCGCCAGTCGTCGGGCATCACGTCGTCGGTGAGTTGGCCCACCACCTGCCAGAACGTGGCGGCATCGGCCATGTCCTGGTCGGCCTCCAGCTCGGCCTGTTGCTGCTTCTCCTCCTCGGAGAGTTCCTTGTCTTTGTCGCTGCACGAGGCGGCGACAAGGCTGAGGCCGCACATCAGCACGGCTGCAAGCGCAATGTTCGATAACTTTCTTGTCATAATGGTCTTATACCTTATTATATATAAAGCCTGTTTACTTTCCATAGATGATGAACTCGCCGGGGTCGGCTGACGAGAGGTTGCCGAAGTGGTTGGCATTGACAATCCGGGCGTGCGAGGCGATGGTGTGCTTGGCCAGATAAAGGAACAGGTCGTGGTAGTTAGTCCGTGGATTGTCGGAGAGACAGTTGTAGAAGTTCAGCGAGAAGCGGTCGCAGAGCCATCCCCCCTTCACACTCCAGTTGTCGCCCCACGACTGCTCGTAGCGGTTGGCGCCGCTGATGCCCAAGGCTCCGTCGATGCCGTCCAGTGCGCTGATGACGCTCTCGCCGTAGCAGGGCTCTGCCACCACGAGTAGTTTGCGGCAGGTGGGGTCATCGCTGCTGCGCATCAGCCAAGCGGTCTGCTGCAATTGTGCGGAGGTGAACCCGTTGTTCAAGTCATCATTGCGCCATTTGAAGGCATTGGTACCTCCGTGTCCGCTCCAGAAGAGCAGCACGTTCTGTCCGGCATCGCGAGGCAGTACTGTGGGAAGGCGGCTGGACTCAACACCGAGGAGGATGCTGCTGATGTCGGCGGCACTCAGGCCGGCATTGTCGTAGTCGATGACGGCTGCGGGCAGTTGGTCGGTGCCACCCATCAGGTCGGGACCGTTGTCGTCGGCACGTATCACATAGTTCTTGGCGGCGGCAGTGGCCTTGTCGACAATGAGGATGATGTGGTCGTCGTCGAATCCGCCCTTGCGCAGCAGTTGGTACATCATCATCACGTCGCCCATGTGGCGCACGTTGTCCGTATCATGGCTGCCCTGCACGAGCACGGCATACTGGTCGGTCAGTGCGGGGTAGGTGATGTTAGCGCCCTGGCCCGACTGGCTGGCGAAGTCGGCCTCGGCCTGGTTCTGGTCGTAGAGGTATTTCCACGCCTCCGTATTGTTGACAAGACGCTGGCTGCCGCTGTCGTCGTAATAGCCCAGGGTGACGAACAGTCCATCCCAAATCTGCCATTGCAGATAGGTGGTGTGCGATGCAGGGGCGTAGGATGCCGGGTCGAAGGCGATGTCGCCGGAGGCTCCTCGGAAGGCAGGCAGCTGACCGTTCTCCACACTCTTGAGGTAATTGGTCATCTCGGTTTCGTCCCACACAGCAGGGTCCAACTTGCCGCCGTTGCCCTTGGTAATGGCGATGATGGCATCGTTGATGCTGCCCACGGCGGGATTGTGCTCACGGTAGAAAGCGGCGAAGGCTGCCAGCATCAGGCCGTCGTAGAGTTTGCTTTCAGCAAAGGAGGGATACCAAGCGTAAAAATGCCGGTAACTCTCCACGAAGCCGGTGGTGGGGTCAGCGGACGGCGAAAAGCCCATGATGCCGTTGAGCACTTTTTCCGCGCTGTCGTCAAGGTCCCAGAGCACCCGCTGGCTGATGTCGGGCATGGCGTAAAAAGTGTTGGCGGTAACAAAATAACTTTGAAAGAGGTTACTCGACGGAGAGTCGAATATGGTGGCAACGTCGGTCCCCACAGCTTTGGCAAGCACCTGGCGATACTCGTTGATGAGGTCGTACAGTTGCTGTATATTCTCCACTGCACAGAACCTGGCAATCTGGCCGCGACTGGTGACGCCAAATCCGTCGCGATTGCGGGCGGCAAGCATCTTTGTTGCCAGTTCGGTTTTGTCCTGATACTGCAAGTTCTCGAGCAGGGTGATGTCGTAGTTCTCGGCGAAGAAGGGTGCCCAGTATTCGAAAGTCATCCCGTAGGTGGTGGCTGGCGAATAGAAGAAGCATGAGTCTCGGGTATAGCCCCGATACTCATTAAAGACGGCAAACGAACTCATCATGGTCTCTACCAGCGAGGCATCGCTCTCGGTGAGAGCCCATAGGAAGGGGTCGTCGCTTTTGTTGTCTTTCACCTTCTTGACGGCATAGCGGCGCAGAATCTCCTCGCTGGTGGCAGTGGGCACGATGAGCGGCTTCTTGGCATCGTGGCAGGCTGGGGCAAAGGCCGCCACGGCATCATTGCCGAAGGGGCCGATGATAGCTGTGATGTCGTCGCGCCCTGCCAGCGTATTACTCAGGGCGGTCATGTCTTCCGTATCCTCGTTGTACCACTCTATGTTCAGGCTGATGGCCAGCGTGTCCTGACGCTGGGCTTCGGTCAGGTTGCGCGTAAACATACGCGCAACGCGCTCCAGTGGCTCTTTCGAGGCGGCATCGCTCAGGGGAGCCACTACGGCCACGGTCTTCTCTACCCAGTGGCGGGCAGGCACGATTTCTGTCACGGTGTCGCCGTCCTTACAGGCGGTGAGCATCGTCAAGAGGATAAGCACAACAGCGGCAGCCCATTTATTACTTCTCATAGCGGTAGTCATAATATTCAATGTTCAATGTTAAATGTTAAATATTCTTCCTCCTTTTTGACGGCTTCTTCATGAATCTGCTTAAGTAGTTCTTCGCTTATCGGGTCTCTTTCCATAGACATTTCCTGCGTGATGTAATTGCGCAGATGCACTTTCAACTCGGTATAGCCTGAGGCGAGACCCAGCGACTGGTGCTTGGGCATGCCTTCGCCGGAGAACCAGAGCTTGATGTTATCCATCATGGCCCAGTCGACGTGCTTCACGACAGAATACTGACAATTGGGCATTTGCCCCACGACGTCGACACCCATGACGATGTAATTCTGAATAGTCAGGGACAAGCGCATGAACACGGAATTGGCACCGCCACAGACGGGTATAAGCGCCGTTCCGTAGGAATCGTCGCTGTCCTGCGCTTCGTAGTCACGCAGCATTTTCAGGGCCTGCGAGTCATAAATGCCGTAGCCCTCACCGGCATGCTGGCCGATGTACACTGTCGTGAGGCGTTTTTTCATCCACGGTTTCGTAGGAATCCAGTCGGTAGCATAGCCGTCCTTGTAGCCCTGCATGGCGTCGCTGACGGGCTTGTCGTCGGGGTTGGCACCTATCAACAGGGCTTTCGGATAGAAATGGGGCGCGATGGCACCCGCCTCGTACATGGCACCATAGTAGGGCATGTAGATGGTGGAGCCCTTGCCGTCTAAGGGTGTAGAGGTCTCGAGGTAGAGCAGGTCGGCACGTGGATTGCCCTCCAGCCGCTTGTTGTTCTGGCGCAGCCACGTGTCGTAGTCCGAACTGGCCACGATGAGCAGGCGGCGGATGGTGTCGCCCGGCGCTTCCATCTGCCGGAAGATGTCCTCCAGATAGGCCAGCCCTTCCTCTTTCGTTGCTGGCGACAGATGCAGGGTGCGTATTTCTCTCAGGTTTGTGACATCCTCAACGCCCGTGTATATCAGGTCGTTATACGACCGGTCGCCCAAGGCATCGGGGCTATAGACCACCGTCACCAGCGGCCTCGTCGAGGGTGCGTCAGTCGGGTCGGGCGTGTAAATCGTCTCGTCGTCTTTTGAACACGATGTCAGCACACTTACACTGCCCAAAAGCAGCAGGGAGACGGAGAGCATCGCAGCACGGCTGACACCCTGCTGCACGGCACGGTCGATGAGCGTCTGGTTGCGACGCACCTCGCGCACGATGACGTCGTTCTTCTCCTTCAGCTCGTTGTTCTTGTGTATCAGGCGCACCACCAGTGCACACACCACGACAGCCATCACCACCAGGGCAAAGGCCAGCAGAACGATTAATGTTGTTGTTTCCACCATAGTTTATTTTGTTCTCTTTATTTTTTTTCTATTTCTCTTTACTCTTCTAGAGTAATTCGTTGGCAAAATTACAAATAAAAGTCCGTACTCACTAGAGTACAGACAAATGGTCGGGTGGTTTCAGACAAATAATCGGGTGGTTTAAGCGATATTTCGACGAAAACGACAATCCGTCGGATATAAAACGGCGGATTGTCAAAGTGGAAAAGCTATCCTTTCGTCTGCTTGTAGGCGGTGGGTGTCATGCCGTACTTGGCGCGGAAGTTGCGGGTGAAGGTGTCGGCACTGGTGAAGCCGCTGGCCTGACTGACCTGCTCGACAGTGAGGTCGGGCTGGTCGTTCAGCAAGCGGATGGCATAGTCGAGGCGCAGTTCGCGGACGTATGCCGGCAGTGAAACACTGTTGCTGCCCTGCGCGAAGGCGGCACCGATACGCTCCTTCGAGAGGCCTGTGCGGTCGATAAGCGACTGTCGGCCGAAGTCGGGCTGGAGGAAGAGTTGCTCGTTCTCTATCAGGTCACGCAGGCAGAGGAAGAGTTGCTCGTCGGAGAGTTCGGTGAAATCGGAGATGGCTAACTCAGGTTTAGCCGGATGAACTGACGTCTCTGCCGAAATGCTCAACTCACGGTATTTCTCCTTATACTCCACCGCCTCGGTAATCTGCTGGGCAAGGATGCGATTGCGTTGCTGAGTGATACGCCACTGGCGGAAGGCATACAGGGCAAAGGCAAGAATCAGCAGGGCGAGGCTGCCAGTGGCAATGCTGATGGTATTGGCGATGCGCTTGCTGGCTCGCTGTTGCTCTATCTCGCGTTGCTGTTCCTGGGCGTGGTAGCGGGCGGCAAAGAGGTGGGCCTTACCCTTGAGAAGCGAATCGTTCAATTGTTGGCTGAGGTCGGCATAGCGTCGCCAATAACCGTTGGCGGCGACGGAATGCCCCTGTGACTCGGCTACTTCGGCTCTGCCACGCAAAATATCGGCGAAGTTGGCGTTCAGCGTGTCGTCCGCCATCGACTGCTCTACCTCGTCATAGATGGCCAGCATACGGTCGTAGCGTCCAAGGCGATGCAGTACCGGTGTCGTCACATAGCGTCCATGCAGGGTCTGGCTCGCATCCGTCTGTTCGTAGAGGTCGAGATAGTGAATGGCCTGTTGGGGCTGATGTTGCGATGCTGCTGCCAAGGCGAGGAATGAGTATGCCCGACTGCGGTAGAAGTCGATGTAGCGCGGACGTTCCTCAACGGTGATACCACTGTAGCCGTTACTCTGGTCATAGTAATCGGCAGGATGCTGTTCGAAGTCATCCAGCATACCGAGCATCTGCTGTGCGGCATCTGCTGTCTCCTGGTAGCGTCCTATTTCTGCGGATACATCAGCCTTGCGCTTCAATGCGAGCAGGGCGAGGTTCATTTCCGTGTAATGTCGATGCCCTGCCAACTGCTGTACCGCGCTGTCGATGCGTGCCAGTCCCTCCTGCTGCTGCCCGATGCGAACCATCAGGGCACCTATCTCGGCATTGCTGTAGGACAACAGATGGCGCATGCCGTGTTCGCGATAGACATCGCTCAGCCGGGTGGCCCAGTACAGGGCCTGCTCATAGTCCCTTTCTAATCGGTAAGCATCGAGCAGGATTTCAATCACGTCAAGCTGAAGGTCGTAGTCGGCCTTGACAGAGTCGTGGAGCATGAGACGCTCGCCAATCAAGATGGCAGAGTCGGTTCTGATTTCCGCATGCGACCGTCCGTAGACTCTTGCCCGCTGAATATCGGCACGGACATCCGACAGGTTGCCCACCAACCGGGCTGAGTCAATGAGCTGTAGTGCCCGCTCCGGCTCTGTATCCACAAACGTCATTGCATATGCCGCCGTGTAGAGCGTATCCGCAGCCTGCGGAACTCGCTTATTGCCCGTGTCACCTTCCTTGCAGCCCGTCAACACCAGCAGGATGGCTGCTACCATTATTATATATATATAAGGTCTCATATCCTCGTTCTGTTCAAAATCGTCTGCAAATATAGATAAAAATTTTGAGATTATAAGCCTGTTGAGATAAAAATGTGAAAATAGTTTTTTTCTGTGAATGGTGGTAGTAGTCGCTTGAACACCCCTTTTTTCCCCTTTTATCGTAACTATTCAGTGATTGCCATATGGCAAATTTTAGTTATTAGAAATCACGCATCCAAGCCGTCACAGATTGTCCCATGCGCTGTTTGAAAGCGAGACTGAAAGTGCTGTAACTCTGGTAACCGCTGTCGTAAGCCAGTTGCTGGGCGGTAAAGGAGCGATTGGCAGCTACAGCCTCACGATAGAGACTGACGAAATGCCGGATGCGCAGGTCGTTGATATAGGCATTGTAATTGGTGTCCTGACTGGAGAAATACTGGCTGAGATAGAGGCGGTTGACACCAATAGTCTGTGCCAGCTGAAAAACAGTCAGGTCGTGCTGTAGGTAGAGTTGCGTATCTATGCAATGCTGCTGTAGTAATTCGCCAATTTTTTCGTGGATAGTTGGTGAAAGCGTACTGTCTTCTATGTCCTCTGTGTCAGTATCATTAGCAGGAAGGCTCTGCGCCAGGGGAATGCTCAGGTCGCTCAGTGTCTCTACGCGCCATAGCAGATAGA
>CAMHUC010000076.1 GCA_946188155.1 uncultured bacterium
TTTTGAATTTCAGCGACAACGGATTTTTAATTTATTATATATTATAATATATAATAAATTAAATATATAATTAATATACTATTATAAATATTATCTACTCCTTTTCCCCTCATAAAGGTCGGGAACACAAAAAAAACAGTGAAATGTAGTTTGTAGTTTGTAGTTTGTAGTTTGGAAATAACAGGGGAACGGTTCTTTTGCCATCAGTGCTGTGATGACAAAAGAACCGTCACCTGTTAGCACTTCAGAACCTCGTGCTGCCGTCGTAGTTGAAGATGGGGGCATCCGTGGGCACCTCCTGGTCGTAGAACCATACGGCGGAGTCGTTCATCTTCGGGTGCTGGCGCTTCAGCAGGTTGAGCATCTCGGCACCGGCCCAGATGACGGGGCCATAGCCGTGGGCAGCCATCACGTGGACGGGGCGGTAGGCGTAGAACGAGGGGTCGAAGCCCATGCCTGTGCCCACGCAACAGTCAGTCACCTGGCCCTTCGCGTTGACTGATGCCTCCACGGCATGCCAGGCCAGCTGTACCACGGGGCCGTAGACCTTGGCGTCGATCCATCCACGGTTGATGGCGTGGGCCAGGCAGTAGGTGTAGATGGCCGTGGCCGACGACTCCAGGTAGGTGTCGCTGCGGTCGAGCAGCTGGTGCCAGAATCCGTCGTGGTGCTGCAGTGCTGCCAGTCCTTTCACGTGTGATTTCAGCAGCTGCATGATCTCAGCCCGCCGGGGATGGCTCTCGGGCAGCACGTCGAGCACCTCGCACATCGTCAGGATGGCCCACCCGTTGGCGCGCCCCCAGTGGAATGCGGGATGCTCCTGCATCGACTCCACCCAGCCGTGGCGGAACAGATTCTTTTCTGGCACCCACATGCGGCTGGCGAACTGCAGCACCTGGCGGGCTGCCTCGTCGTAATACTTCGCGTCGCCGGTGTACTTGCCCATATAGGCCACTGTCGGCACGCCCATGAACATGTCGTCGAGCCACACCGTGTTCTTCTGCGGACGGATGCGTGCGAAGGTGCCGTCGCTGAGGCGGTACTCCTTATTCATAATATAGTCGGCATAGTGCTGGATGCGCTGGTCGATGAGACTCCTCAGTTGTTTGTCGGATGTGCTGAAGACGGTGCCCATGGCCTTGATCATCGAGCAGCACACGGCCCCGGCATCGTCGAGGGCATGGGGGTCGATGACACGGCGCACGTTGCCGTCGATCTGCTTCTGCTTCTCGTAGATCTTGGTGAACTGTGGGGCCATCTCGGCCAGCAGGCGGTGGCGCTTGTATACATAGTCGCGGTAGGCCTCGTCGCCAGTAGCCTCGTAGGCTGCCAGCACGCCGGAGTAGGTGACGCCCCACTCGTAGCTGGTCAGCCGGAAGCCACCCTGCTTGAGCTGGGTGTCGGCGGTGATGTCCTTCATGCGCGTCACCTCCTGCCCCGACTTCTTGTCGATGAGCACGGCGGGTGTCTCGGCATCGATATACCTGAGCACGCGGTCCATGGTCTGCTTCACGCTCTCTGCCGTCGACACTCCGTAGCCGATGCGGTAGGCCGGCTTCATCAGGTGGAGCGGTGTGTTGTTGTCGTTGATCTCCTGCGCCTGTGCTGTGCTGAATGGCGACTGAAAAAAGACAAATGATAAGGCAATCAGTTTCGTGTTCATAACCTCTTTATTTTTAGTAGATGTACTATACTATTATATGAAAAATTCGTATTTAATTCGTGATAATTATATGTTTTTCAAACACGAATTACCATGAATTGAACACGAATTTTTCATGAATTGTTATTGTTCCTCATTTCGCTTTCATTTCGCTCTCAATCCATCCGAGGAGTGCCAGCAGGGAGGCATTCCAGTTGATGGCAATCTCATTGGAGGCATACGACTGCATCACGTCGGCATACGACTCGTCGGGCTGACGTGAGTCGTAGTGCTTCACGTCGGCAATGTCCTGCTGGCCGGGGTTGGGCCCGCCCACGAGCATGCCGGGCAGGGGTGCCTCGATGCCGTCGGCCCAGGAGAGTCGGTGGTGCGGGTTCTTGGGGCTCTTGGTGCCAAAGCCCGTCACGTAGCAGTAGCCCGTGGCGTTGCGCCCCAGGATGTACTCAGCGTCCTGCAGTGCGCCTCGCAGATAGCGCTTGTCGACAGTCAGGCGGTAGGCATAGAGGAGCGACAGGCCGTTGGTGCCGAAGGTTTCCGACAGGCATCCCCATCCGAAGTCGCGTGGCGAATTGCCGTTGGGTGTCTGGAACGACGAGACGGCAGTGGTGCCCACGATGCTGTCGCAGTGGTGCAGCAGCTGCTGGCGGCAGCTCTCAGCGATGGCGTTCTCCGGGCAGAGGGTCATCCAGTCGTAGGCTCCCAGCGAAGCCACCATGCCCCAGGTGGGGGCGGTGAAGCGCTGCGGCTGATACTTGGCGGCCAGCTCGGCGAAGTGGTGATCCTCGGTGAGCAGGTATAGTTCGGTGGCGGCCCAGAACCACTCGTCGTCGAGCTTGTCGTCGCCATACTCGCCTGTGCTGACGGCTGGCTGGTATTTCGCGTTCATCTTGTTCTGCTGATAGTGTACGGCGGGATTCTGCTCTGCCCATCTGTAGGCGGCCAGGGCTGCGCGGGCGGCACGGTCGGAGAGGCAGGCGTAATCCTTATTGCCCTTGAAGATGCGTGCCGTCTGTGCCATCACGGCAGCAAAGTCGAGAGCGGCAGCTGTCGACTTCTGCACCACATAGCGCTGCTGGTGGCAGTCTCTGGGCATAATGAATCCCTCGAAGTTGGGCGTGGTCAGCTTGTGGTAGACACCGCCGTCGTAGGGGTCCTGCATGGTGAGCATCCACTCCAGGTTGTAGCGCAGCTCGTCGAGCAGGTCGGCGGTATGGTTGCCGCTCTCGGGGATGTTGGCCTCCAACGCATCATAGTAGGCCCTGTTCTGCTCGTAGGAGCAAAGCATGACACCCACGGAGAAGGCCGAGTTGACGATGTATTTGTTGTAGTCACCAGCATCGTACCAGCCCAGGGGCGACGCGATGGCGGTGCCTGCCGGGCGGCCGAGCGAGGCTGCCGAGGGGTGGATGAGCACGTGGGTGTCGGCATGGCCCAAGGGGCGGGCGTAGGCGGCGGCATACTTGGCGTCGATGGCCATGCCCGAGCGATTGAGGTAGAAGGCCCTCAGGGTGCCTATGGTCACCTGGCGCAGGGCACCGTCGGCGATGGTGAACGGCTCCGAGTGCTTGCCGCAGGTGATGACGTACTCGCCGGGCTGCGTCAGGCTGCTGAAGTCAACGACGGTGCGCTGCTTCTTCGACCACGGCGAGACGGCTGTGCGCAGCACCTTCACCTTGGCGGCCCGCTTGCCCGTCTGCCTGTTGGTGACCTTCACCGCTCCGGCACCGACCTTGCCCTCGATGACGGCGGTTTTCTCTTGGCTGGGATACATGCCCACCTGGTTCAGGCGAATCTGGGCGGTGGCTGTGGGAGTGAATAGAGAACAGTGGATAGTGAATAGTGCTGCGCCTACGGCAGCGGTTCTGAGTCGCTTCATTTCGTTAGTAATCATCTTTATAGAACTTTAATTTTCTGCAAAGATACGGATTTTCAGCCACAGATTTCGCGTATTAACACAGATTAACAAGGTGACGCCTGTTTTTTGGAAAAAATTCAGTAACTTTGCAACAGTTAGAACAAAACTACTTGATGATGAGACGACTGTTGTTATTCTGTATGATATGGTGCTGCGGCGTGGCTGCAGCCGTAGAAAATTACCCTTACCGCAGCGACTACCTGTGGCTGACGGTGCCCGACCATGCCGACTGGCTCTACAAGGTGGGCGAGAAGGCCCGCGTGGAGGTGGGATTCTACCTCTACGGCATGCCTCAAGACATAGAGGTGAGCTATGGCATCGGCCAGGACATGCTGCCCGACAACTCTACGGGAAAGGTGAAACTCAAGAACGGACGCGCCACCATCGACATGGGCACGATGCGCAAGCCCGGTTTCCTCGACCTGCGCCTGTCGGCCTCCGTCGGCGGCAAGCAGTACAAGCACCATGTGAAGGTGGGATTCTCGCCGGAGCAACTGAAACCCTACACCAAAAATCCTGCCGACTTCGACGATTTCTGGCAGAAGAATATCCAGGAAGCCCGTAAGACACCGGTCTCCGTCAGCAGCAAGCGCGTAGAGGCCTATTCGACCGCCGAGTTCGACTGCTACCTGCTGAAGCTCCGCACGGACAGCCGCCACAGCATCTACGGCTACCTGACGATGCCCAAAATAGCAAATAGTAAATTCCCCGTGGTGCTCTGCCCTCCCGGAGCGGGCATCAAGACCATCAAGGAGCCGATGCGCAACACCTATTACGCCCGCAGTGGCTTCATCCGCCTGGAGATGGAGATCCACGGGCTGAACCCCGAGATGACGGAGGAGCAGTTCAAGGAGATCAGCACCGCCTTCTCAGGCGAGAACGGCTACGTGGAGAACGGCCTCGACAACCGCGACAACTACTACATGAAGCACGTATATACAGCCTGCGTGCGGGCCATCGACTATCTGACGTCGCTGCCCGAGTGGGACGGCCGCAATGTCTTCGTGCAGGGCGGCAGCCAGGGCGGCGCGCTCGCCATCATCACCGCAGCCCTCGACAAGCGGGTGACGGCCTGCGTGGCCAACCATCCTGCACTCTCCGACGTGGCCGCATACGCCGAGCCGGGGCGCACAGGCGGCTGGCCCCACCTGAACCGCGAGAACCAGATGCTCACGGCAGAGAAAATCGGCACGCTGCAGTATTACGACGTGGTGAACTTCGCCCGCCGCGTCGCCTGCCCCGTCTACCTGACGTGGGGCTACAACGACAACGTCTGCCCGCCCACCACGAGCTACATCGTGTGGAACCTCATCACGTCGCCAAAGGAAAAGCTCGTCACACCCGTCAACGAGCACTGGACCACCTACGACACCAACTACGGCCAGATGCTGTGGCTGAAGAAGCAGATGAAATGACAGGTCGCTTCCCAGACATTTTTGGAAACAACGAATTAATACGAATTTCACGAATTTCACAAATGAAACTGAGTGCCTTACTCGCTTGCCCACTTTGCTCTCAAAGAGTGTCGCTGCGGATTATTCTGGCGTTACTACTCGTCAGCATCCTCCCGGCATTTTCCCAGCAGCGTGAGCGGTATGAGTTCATGCGCAACCTGCCCGTCTATGCCGACTCGCTGATAGCCGACCTCGACTATCCACTGGCCTGGGGCAACAGCGACATCCGCGACTTCGGCGAATGGAAACGAGCGGCCCGCCAGCGGGTACTCGACTGCATGCTCACCCCGCCGCCTGCTCCCACACGGGGCTACGAGGTGAAGACACTCTGCGAGGAGCAGCGCGAAGGCTACCGGGCACGGAAGATAGAAATCCGCCTCTCGCGCTACTACTCCGTACCGGCCTATGTGCTCATCCCCGACGGCAAGGGGCCTTTCCCCGCCATCAACGTACTGCACGACCACGGCGGGCACTTCTTCATCGGCAAGGAGAAGTGTATACGCCCGCTAGCCTGCGAAGACTCCACCGTCATCCGCGACGCCATCGACTGGTCGAAAGGCTACGAGGGCCAGTTCTTCGGCGACTATCTGGCGCAGCACGGCTATGTGGTGCTCTCTGCCGACGCCCCGATGTGGGGCGAGCGGGGGCTGAAGGAACCCATGAAACGCTCACTCTACGACATGATAGCAGGCAACATGATGATGTACGGCATCAACCTCGCAGCCTATATGACCTACGACGACATCGCCGCCACCGAGTTCCTCGCCACCATGCACGAAGTGGATGCCGAACGCATCGGCTGTACTGGCTGGTCGATGGGTGCCTACCGCGCCTGGATGCTCGCCGCACTCTCCGACCGCATCAAGGCCGGGGCTGCCGTCTGCTGGATGGTGACCTCCGACGAGCAGCTGTCGTTCCGATACAGCCGCACGGAAAATGGTGGCTTCGCCAACTGCATACCCGGCCTGCGCCGCTGGCTGGACTATCCGCACATGGCCAGCATCGCCTGTCCGAAGGCCATGCTCTTCATCAACGGCTCCCGAGACAAGCTCTTCCCCGTGGCGGGTGTCGAGAAAGCCTTCAGGACGATGCACGCCGTCTGGCAAAGCCAGGGGGCTGCCGACCGTCTGGAGACGGAGCTATGGCCGATGCCCCACAGCTGCGGCCGCCGTTCCCAGGCTCGTGTGCTGGAGTTCTTCCGGAAGCATCTGTAGTTTACGGGATAACGTTATTACGGGATAACGACATTACGGGATAGCGGGAAGAAATTTTGAGTTTTGACTTATCGTGAAATAACATTATGACAAAGAGAGATTGGAAAACGATTCGTGAATTCGAGGAGATTCTCTTCGAGGAGTATAATGGCATCGCCAAGATAACCATCAACCGTGCGAGGTATCGGAATGCCTTCACGCCAAAGACGACGTGGGAACTGAGCCAGGCCTTCGCTGCCTGCCGTGAGATGCAGGAAATTAGCGTGGTGCTGCTGACGGGGGCCATGTCGGAAGTGCCCGAGGGCAAGCGGCTGGGCGACGTGAAGCACGCCTTCTGCAGCGGCGGCGACATGCACGTGAAGGGTCGCGGCGGCTATATCGACGATGAGGGCGTGCCCCGGCTGTCGGTGCTCGACGTACAGATGCAGATACGGCGGCTGCCCAAGCCCGTGATAGCCATGGTGAACGGCTATGCCATCGGCGGGGGCCACGTGCTGCACCTGGTGTGCGACCTGACCATCGCCTCGGAGAATGCCATCTTCGGACAGACAGGACCCAAGGTGGGCTCATTCGACGCCGGCTTCGGCTCGAGCTACCTGGCCCGCATCGTGGGGCAGAAGAAGGCTCGCGAGATATGGTTCCTCTGTCGCCAGTACACGGCCCGCGAGGCCGAGGCCATGGGCATGGTGAACAAGGTGGTGCCGCTGGAACGGCTCGAGGACGAGTGCGTGGAGTGGGCAGAGACGATGATGCAGCGCTCGCCGCTGGCCCTGCGCATGATCAAGGCGGGGCTCAACGCCGAGCTCGACGGACAGGCAGGCATTCAGGAACTGGCTGGCGACGCCACGATGCTCTACTACTTCCTCGACGAGGCACAAGAAGGCGGGCGTGCCTTCCTGGAGAAGCGCACGCCCGACTTTAAGAAGTACCCGAAGCTGCCATAATAACGAAATAACGGAATATCGGCATTACGAAATAACGTTATAACGGGATAAAGGCATATCGGAATAACGGGATAACGGCATAACGGATTACCGCTGGATTATCTTTCTGCCGTTCTGGATGACGATGCCCTTGTAGTCGCGGCCCACCTCGATGCCCTGCAGGTTGTAACGACGGGCGGGGGTGGCATCGCTCTTCAGGTCGTCGATGCCAGTGGTCCTCATGGGAGAAATGCTCGAGAGCCGTTCCCAGGTAGTACCGTCAGTGGCAGTGACCACGGCCTTCAGGGTGTATCGGCGAGTGGTCTGAGGGGTGTATTCGAATACGAAGGGCTCTTCAGTCAGCGTGCCTACCAGGGTAGAGCCGACGTAGAGGTCGACGTGGTCGACGGTCTTTGTTCTGAGCCGAGCGGTGACGGTGATGGTCATCGGCTGCTTCAGGGCAGGCTTGAGCGAGGCAGGCTTCACGTAGACGGACGCCTCCTTCACCATGCCGGGGAAGGGACTCTTGGCCTGCTTGGCGGCATCCGTAGCCATGTACTCGCGAAGCCAGGTGAGGGCGGGGCGCTCCGTCTTGTTCTTGATGATACCCGAGGCGGTGACCCAGGTGGATCCGTAGAACCAGCCCCACAGGGTGACACCGGCCACGTAATCCTGTTCCCACATATAGGGAATCTGCTCCTTGTACCGCTGCAGCTGCTGGCTGTCGTCGGCCTTGTCGATGTCGTATTCGGTGCAGTACATGGGGAGCTTCAGGGCGTCTTGAATCTCGTCCATGGCACTCTTGAAGGTACTCACGCCGATGTCGTTCAGGTCGTGCGACTGGCAGCCGTAGGCATCGATGGGAGCTCCGGCGTCGCGAAGCGTCTTCACCAGGTCGATGAACTGGGTCTTCTGCCACTGGAAGGTGTTGAAGTCGTTGTAGATCAGTATAGCGTCTGGCCAGCGTTCGTAGGCCATCTCGAAGGCACGGATAATCCAGTCGTAGCCCGTCGCCCCGTCGCCGCCAAGGGCCTCGCGCATCAGATAGGTGTCTGCCTGGTGGCCTTCTATGGCCTCGTTGACCACGTCGATCATCTGCAGGTCGGGATAACGCTGCTTGACGGCATCCATCCACTTCTCGATGGCCTTATAGCGGTCGGCGGGGGTGAGGTTCTTGATCCAGTTGGGGTACTGCGAGCCCCATACCAGACAGTGGAACTTGAAGAGGAGTCCGTTCTGCTTGGCATACTTGTAGGGCGTGTCGGCACCTCCCCACGAGAACGAACTGGGGCCATTGCCCTGTACGCTCCCCCATTTCGTTCCGTTTTCGGGCGTCACCTGGTTCCAGTAGTCGGAGAAGGTAAAGCCGTTATAGTTCATGGCACTCTGCCACCCGGTGGTGATGTTGCCCAGGAACTTGTCGGGATTGGTGGATAACTGGGCCTTTGCTCCCTGTGAACAAAGGCCGAACGCTGCAGAAAGCAGGAAATACTTGTAGAATTTTACCATTACACTTATTGTATTTGTCGATTTTTGGCTGCAAAGGTAGGCATAAATCAGCGCTTTTACTTTTCTTCATGTATCAGATTATTTGGGAAAATGCCTCTCTTTGCAAAAAAATGCGTAACTTTGCAGCAGAATTACAGTTTACAGTTTAGAGCTTATAGTCTATATGGAAGCAAGAGTGACGGAGCGTGTGCTCCATTTCCGCCAGCCAGCAGGCACGTCGCGCGGCGTGTACACCGAGAGGAAGAGCTGGTTTATAGAACTTACCGACGGCAACAGGAAGGGCATTGGGGAGTGCGCCCCGCTGCCCGACCTGAGTTGTGATGCCTCGCCACACTACCCTATTATATTAGATAAGGTGTGCCGTGAATTCTGCCAGAAGGGGGCCATCGACTACGAGGCCCTGCGCCCCTACCCCTCGATGCTTTTCGGCCTGGAGACGGCCCTGCTCAACCTGGAGCGTGGCGACCGCCTCTTCGACACCGCCTTCAGCCGAGGCGAGGAGGGTATCCCCATCAATGGGCTGGTATGGATGGGCCGCTACGACGAGATGCTCAGCCGCCTGGAGCAGAAGCTGGAACAGGGCTTCCACTGCGTGAAGCTGAAGGTGGGGGCCATCGACTTCGACGAGGAGCTGGACCTGGTGAGGCGCATCCGCGAGCGCTTCTCCTTCCACGAGGTGGAGCTGCGGCTCGACGCCAACGGCGGTTTCCCCTACGAGGAGGCACTCTACAAGCTCGAGCTGCTGTCGCAGTACGCCGTCCACAGCATCGAGCAGCCCATCAAGGCCCGGCAATGGTACTATATGTCGGAACTCTGCCGGGAGTCGCCCCTGCCCATCGCCCTCGACGAGGAACTGATAGGCGTCAACGACCCGGAGGCGAAAGCCCACATGCTCAGCATCGTCAAGCCGCGCTACATCGTGCTGAAGCCCTCGCTGCACGGCGGCATCCAGGGGTGCAGGGAGTGGATAGCGGCGGCGCGGGAGCAGGGCATCGGCTCGTGGATCACCTCGGCACTGGAAAGTAACATCGGCCTGAATGCCATCGCGCAGTTTGCAAGCGACGTCTACGGCGACCATATCCGGATGCCGCAAGGCCTGGGCACGGGGCAACTGTTCGTAGACAACATACCGATGCCGCTCGAGATTCGCGGCGACGAACTATGGCGCAAAGAGGTATGACACTACAGGAGTTTCTTGAAGAGTGGCACAACCCGTCACCATACGTCCGGGTGCAGACCAGCGGCTCCACGGGCGACCCCAAGCCGATGCTCGTTGAGAAGCGGCGAATGCTCAATTCTGCCCGCATCACCTGCAATTTCCTCGGACTCCGGCCAGGCGACAGCGCCCTGCTCTGTCTGCCGCTCGACTATATCGCCGGCAAGATGATGGTGGTCAGAGCCATCGAGCGCGGCCTGCGCCTGACTGCCGTCCCCCCCTCAGGCCACCCGTTCGGCTCACAGGGACAGGCTCTTGGCCCAGACCAGAATCATGCAGTCTGTCCCCGTGACCCGTGTTTCGTGGCGATGGTGCCACTACAGGTGTGGAACACGCTTCAGGAGCCCGAAGAGCGGCAGCACCTGCGGCAGGTGCGCCATCTGATTATCGGCGGGGGAGCCATCGACGAGGCGTTGGCAGAGCAGCTGAGCAGTTTCCCCAATGCTGTGTGGAGCACCTACGGCATGACGGAGACGCTCTCGCACATAGCCCTACGCCGGCTCAGCGGCCCCGAGGCCACGGAGTGGTATACGCCGTTCGAGAGTGTCAGCGTCAGTCTGTCGGCAGACGGCTGTCTGGTTATCGATGCCCCTGAGGTATGCGCCGAGCGACTCGTCACCCGAGACATTGCGGAACTCTCGGCCGACGGTCGCTTCCGTATTCTGGGCCGCCAGGATAATGTCATCTGCAGCGGGGGCATCAAGATACAAGCCGAGGAGGTGGAGCGGCGGCTGAAGGCCTACCTGAGAGAGCCGTACCTGATAAGCCGGCGAGCGGACGCCAAGTTCGGCGAGGTGGCTGTGCTGCTGACTGAAGGGGCTACAGAGGCAGCGCGCGCTGCATGCGAGCGTGCGCTGCCAAAATATTATCAGCCCCGTGCATTTGTCCACGTCGAGCATATCCCCCTGACGGCCACCGGAAAGCCAGCCCGGAAACAGGCAGAGGCACTGGCGCAGTAGTAACTTATCTGATGAACAGCAACTCGCGATACTTCGGCAGTGGCCAGAGCGAGTCATCTACTATCAGTTCCAGTTTGTCTATCTGGTAGCGGATTTCGTCGAGTTTGGGCTCCACCGTGTCGTGGTAGGCGATGGCTTTCTCATGCTCATCGGCTATCTTGTTGGCCCGCTTGCGGGCATTCACCAGTTCCTCGACGCCTTTCTCGATGGCACTGGTGCGCTCGGCAATCTCCTGGATAATCTGCTTGTTGCGGGCAGACAGCTTGTCGGCCGTGTCGATGGGGAATACGACGGCCATCATGCTGATGTTCTGCAGCAGCTGTGTCTGGTAGCGGGTGGCCACGGGGATGATATGGTTCATCGAGAGGTCGCCCAGCACGCGGGCCTCAATCTGAATCTTCTTCGTATAGGTCTCCCACTTCACCTCGTTGCGGGCCTCCAGCTCCTTGCGTGTCATCACGCCGAGGCTCTCGAACATGCGCACGCTGGAGTCATCGAGGTAGCGCTCGAAAATCTTCGGGCACGACTTCTCCACGTCGAGTCCTCGTTTCTCGGCTTCGACTACCCACTCGTCGCTGTAGCCGTTGCCGTCGAAGCGGATAGGCCGGCAGGTCTTGATGTCCTCACGCAGCACCTCGATGATGGCGTGGAAGGTGGCCGTGTGGCCTGTGCCTTCGAGCTTCTTCTCCAACTCAGGGATGCGTGCGTCAACCCGCTTCTTGAAGTCCACCAAGGCTTCGGCCACGGCCGAGTTGAGGGCGATCATCGCCGAGGCGCAGTTGGCCTCAGAGCCCACGGCGCGGAACTCGAAGCGGTTGCCGGTGAAGGCGAAGGGCGAGGTGCGGTTACGGTCGGTGTTGTCGATGAAGAGCTCTGGAATCTCGGGAATGTCCATCTTCAAGCCCTGCTTGCCGGCCATGGCTAGGATGTCACTGACATCAGCCTTCTCGATGTGGTCGAGCAGCTCGCTGACCTGCTTGCCGAGGAACGAGCTGATGATGGCGGGCGGAGCCTCGTTGGCGCCTAAGCGGTGGGCATTGGTGGCGCTCATGATGCTGGCCTTCAGCAGTCCGTTGTGGCGCCAGACACCCATCAGCGTTTCCACGATGAAGGTGGCGAAGCGCAGATTTTGCTCAGCCGTCTTGCCGGGGGCATGGAGCAGCACGCCGTTGTCGGTAGAGAGGCTCCAGTTGTTGTGCTTGCCGCTGCCGTTGATACCGGCAAAGGGTTTTTCGTGGAGTAGCACGCGGAAGCCGTGCTTGCGGGCCACGCGCTTCATCACCGACATCAGCAGCATGTTGTGGTCGACGGCCAGGTTGGTCTCCTCGAATATCGGGGCCAGTTCAAACTGGTTGGGGGCAACCTCGTTGTGGCGCGTCTTGCAGGGGATGCCCAGTTCGAGGGCCACAATCTCCAGCTCGCGCATAAAGGCGGCCACGCGCTCGGGGATGGCCCCGAAGTAGTGGTCGTCCATCTGCTGGTTCTTGGCAGAGTCGTGGCCCATCAGCGTGCGGCCCGTCAGCAGCAGGTCGGGACGGGCACTGTAGAGTCCCTCGTCGACGAGGAAGTACTCCTGCTCCCATCCAAGGTTGCTCGTCACCTTCTTGACGCTTGGGTCGAAGTAGTGGCACACGTCCGTGGCTGCCACATTGACGGCATGCAGGGCACGTAACAGCGGGGCCTTATAGTCGAGTGCCTCGCCCGTATAGGATATAAATACGGTGGGGATACAGAGCGTGTCATCGATGATGAATACAGGCGATGTGGGATCCCAAGCGGAGTAACCACGGGCCTCGAATGTGCTGCGGATGCCGCCGGAGGGGAAACTGGAGGCATCGGGCTCCTGCTGTACGAGCAGTTTACCGGTGAACTCCTCCACCATACCTCCTTTGCCATCGTGTTCGATAAATGAGTCGTGCTTCTCGGCAGTGCCCTCTGTCAGCGGCTGGAACCAGTGGGTGTAGTGGGTCACACCGTTCTCCACGGCCCACTGTTTCATGCCAGCGGCCACAGCGTCGGCGATGTCACGGTCGAGGCGTGCGCCGTTGTCGATGACGTCGAGCATCTTCTCATACACGTCCTTGGGCAGGTACTTGTACATCTTCTCACGGCTGAACACCTTCTTGCCGAAATATTGGGCGGGGCGTTCCGCTGGTGCTGTTACGTCGAGAGGTTTCTTCCTGAAGGCCTCGCCGACAACCTGAAATCTTAATGCTTCCATAACTTCTTTCTGTTTAGTTTATGATGCTTTTTTACTTTCACTCTTGCTTAATCACGCTGCAAAGGTAATCAAAACGAAACAATTTCAGCAATATTTCCGCGCAATTTGTCTGTTAAAACTTTAAATGTTCGACAATTTGTAAGCTATCCGGCACATTTACCCGTCAAATAGTTATCACATTGCATCAAAAAAGCCATTGTCCGTAGCAAACTGTCAGGAGGCACTGGCGAATTCAATAGAGAAGGTGGTATGGTATCCCGTGCGGGGCCGTTCCTCAAGGTTCAGGTAGCCTCCCTGCTGCAACATCAGCCGCCGCGAATAAGAGAGGCCTATGCCGCTACCCGTGCGCTTGGTGGTAAAGAAAGGCACAAAGACACTCTGGCAGTCCTCTGCCGGGATGGGGCGTCCGTCGTTGCTGACGTAGAGCATCGGGGCAACGTATTCCAGTCCGATTTGTGTAGCTCCGGCCTCGATGGCATTCTTGAAGAGGTTGATGAGCACCTGGCGCAGCATGTTGCGGTCGATGCAGACCATGATATGGTCGGCCACAAGACTGTGCCAGCCGATTTGGGGATAGAGCTGCTGGATATCCTCGAGGAAGCCGGCGAGACGGACATCCTGCAGCGACGGCTGCTGAAGCTGCAGCAGTTTCCGGTAGGAGTCTACGAAGTCGCTCAAGTGCGTCGAGGCAGTATGGATGGCCTGGATGCCAGCCTCGAGCGCGGTGCCTTTCACGTCGTCACGGCTGAGCATCGACTGGCTGATGCTGGTGATTGGGGCCGTGGCATTCATGATTTCGTGGGTCAGCACACGCGTCAGTTTCTCCCACGACTCCACCTCATTCTGGTTCACCTGCTGGCGAATGACTTGGCCGAGTTGATTTAGAGCCTCCTGCATGGCGCGTTCGCCAGGCAACAGTCCATCCGTAGGCAGGCGGAACGAGAAATCATGATTGCGAATGGCCTCTTGCATCAGATAGGCTCGCAGGCGCAGGCGCCGCTGATGGCGAACGAACCACCAGCCGAGTGCCCCCAAGGCTACACCTATTATAATATATATCCCTGTCATCGACATTCCTGCCCAACAACTACAGCGGAAGCAAATTCTTCACTCTTCAGAGTCGTTTCATCTTGTTATAGAGAGTCTGGCGCGTGATGCCCAGCAGTTCGGCCGCCTGTGAGAGGTTGCCGTGACAGCGGTCAATGGTGCGGCGGATGTGTTCCCTCTCCACCTCGTCGAGACTCACAACCTCGCTTTGCATGTCGAGCACATCCTTCAGCTTGCGTACTAACTCGTCGTTGTCCCAGGGCTTGGTGATGAAGTCGGCGGCACCACTCTTCAGCCCCTTCACCGCTATCGACACGTCGGCGTAGGCCGTCAGCAGCACCACGGGTATGTGCGGATGCTGCTTGCGGATGGCCCGGAGCCAGAAGAGGCCCTCCTGCCCGCTGTTCACGCCGAGGGTGAAGTTCATGTCGAGCAGCACGATGTCTGTTTCCTCCTGCGCCATCGTCTTGAGGATGCCGTCGGGCTGTTCCAGGGTGACGATACGCTCGAACGTACCGTCCAGCAGATAGCGCATGGCCGTCAGAATCGACGGGTTGTCATCTACGATAAGTATGGTGCCATATTGTTTCATGGCGGCAAAGGTACGAAGATTCTGTCTAAAAATCATACAGTGAGGTGTCTAATTTTTAGACAATCTGCACTTTTGCGCTTCGCAGAATGCCAAATGATAAACGATAAATGATAATTTTGCAGCACAAAACGCAACGATTATGAAACGATTGACAGTTTTATCATTTATCATCTGGCATTTGTCATTCTGCCCCGCAGGGGCGCAGGAGTGGACGATGCAGCAGTGTATGCACTACGCTGTGGAGCACAATCACGAGGTGAGGCGCGCCGAACTGGAACTCAGCAACTACCAGGCCGCCAGGACGGATGCCGCCGGGCGGTTTCTGCCCTCCGCGAGTGCCAACATCGGGGCGCAGTACAACTTCGGACGGGCCATCGACCCGGAGACCAATATGTACACGAATGTCAGCACCTTCTACAACAGCTACCAGCTGCAGGCCTCTCTGCCTGTGTTCGACGGGTTCAGCCGTGTGCATGCCCTGAGGGCTGCCAAGGCCAGCGTGCTGATGGGGCAGAGTGCCTTGCGGCAGCGGCAGAACCAGACGGCCCTCAGCGCGATGCAGGCCTATACGAACGCCGTCTACTATGAGGGCCTGGTACGTATGGCCAGGGAGAAGGTGGAGGAGACAACACTCCTGCTCCGGCAGACGCGAGTGCTGGAGGAGGTGGGCCGCAAGAGCCTGGCCGACGTGGCACAGGTGGAGTCGCAGAAGGCTGAGGCCGACTACGAACTGACGCGCCAGCAGAACCTTCGCGCCTCAGCCATGCTGGAACTGAAGAAGTCGATGGCCTTTCCGATGCAGGACACGCTGCAGGTGTATTCCCGCCTGGAGCAGAGTCATCTCCCGTCGGAATCTCTGCCCGCAGGGAGCGAGATTCCTGCAGTAAACGGGGAGAATCCGGAACTGCAAGCATCGCGTTTCCAGATGCAGGCCAGCCGACATGAGTGGCATCAGGCCCGCGCCTCGCTCTATCCCTCTCTCTCTCTGGGTGCGGGCCTGAACACCACTTACAGTCATACACTGCACGCGGACGCGGCACAGCCCTTCCACACGCAGCTGAAGAATAACATGGGCCAGTATGTGGTGGCCACGCTGAGCATCCCGCTCTTCAACCGCCTGCAGACCATCACGGGCATCCGCCGGGCCAGAAACAACTACCGCATAGCCCGTGAGAACTACGAGCAGAAACTGCTGGAGATAGAGAAACTCGCACGCGAGGCCCGTCAGGACTGGCTGGCCTATCAGAGGCAGGCCCGTCAGATGCAGGAGAAGGTGGAGGCCGACAGCATCGCCTATCAGCTGACGCGCCGGCAGTTCGAGGAAGGTCTCTCTACGGCCATCGACCTGCGCACCACTTCGGCACAGCTGCTCAATTCGAAGGCGACACTGCTGCAATGCCGGCTGATGGTGATGGTCAAAGCGTATCTCATCCGCTACTATCGCGGCGAACAAATCTGGGAATAATTGTGAAATCGTAAAATTGTAAAATAAAACCGTGGACAGAGTAATCGAAAAGACAAAGGCGCAGCGGCTGATGAAGTACTGGCCGTATGCGGCGGGAGGCTGCCTGATGCTGGCAGTGGGCTGCTGGCTGGTGTTTGGCAATCATGCCTCGACGCTGAAAGTCAGCCGCGACGAACTGACCGTCAGCGAGGTGCGGCGGACAGAGTTTAAGGACTATGTGAGAACCAACGGGCAGGTGATGCCCATCCAGGTGGTGCAAATCTCCCCTGAGGAGGGCGGCATAGTGATGGAGAAAGTGGTGGAGGAAGGTACACACGTCAGGAAGGGCGACGTCATCGTACGCCTTTCGAACTCCAATCTCGACCTGCAGATCCTCAACGCCGAGGCCGAGCTGGCCGAGAAGCAGAACCTGCTGCGCAACACCCAGGTGGCGATGCAACAAGACCGGCTGAACAACCAGACGGAGCAGGCCCAGCTGGATATGGACACGCATCGCAAACAGCGCACCTTCGAGCAGAACAAACGGCTCTATAGTGAAAAACTCATCAGCCGCGAGGACTATATCAAGTCGCAGGAGGACTACCAGCTCTCGGCCAGGAAACGCTCGTTGGTGAGCCAGCGTCTGAAGCAGGACAGCATCTACCGCACCGTCCAGATGGATCAAATGGAGGACAACCTCCAGAATATGCGGCGCAACGTGGTGCTCGTCCGTCAGCGCAAGGACAAACTGGAGGTGCGCTCGGCCATCGACGGCGAACTGGGCCTGCTCGATGTGGAGCTGGGCCAGAGCATCCAGCCCGGTCAGAAGATAGGTCAGCTGAACGACCTCTCCGACTACAAGGTGCAGGCTGAGATCGACGAGCACTACATAGACCGTGTGCGCCAGGGATTGACGGCAACATTCACGCGCGGCGAGAAGGCTTACCAGCTTCAGGTGCGCAAGGTCTATCCAGAGGTCAGGCAGGGCAAGTTCCGCTGCGACTTCATCTTCCGTGGCGAGCGCCCAGAGAACATCCGCACGGGCCAGACCTACTATATCGACCTCGAACTGGGCCAGCCCGAGCAGGCCGTGCTCATCCCGCGCGGCACCTTCTTCCAGACCACCGGCGGCCAGTGGATCTTCGTGCTCTCCGCCGACGGGCAGAAAGCCTATCGCCGCCAGATCCGCATAGGCCGTCAGAATCCTCAGCACTACGAAGTGCTCGAAGGCCTGGAGCCCGGCGAGCGCGTCGTCACCAGCGGCTACGAAGCCTTTAAAGACAATGAAGTATTAGTAATTAAGTAAAATACAATATGAAGGAAAATGCGAGCATCCCTGATGGTGAACGTGCGTTCCGATTGGAGACGAAGATGGGTGCAGACTCACCGTGGGGCATCAATTGCAACCGTCCTACTAATGCCATCTTGAAAGAGATGCCGCAGGTAGAGGCGATGACAGAGATGGCCACTTGGTGGCCGACTCGCAAGTTCCTGGTTGGAGAAAGGCTATGGTGACAAAGCCCTTGTCAGGATCTTCTCGGCAAATCTTGTAGTCGGAGAAGGG
>CAMHUC010000077.1 GCA_946188155.1 uncultured bacterium
TCCACCTCCTGAGAATCAGGGAGATACATAGACTTTAGCTGCAATGTGGGTTAACGGCATCCGCTGCCGTGACTTTAGCGTAGAAGCCCTGCAAGAGGGCATTGTGACGCTGATGAGCCGCCGCTACGACGGTGCGGCCATTCGTCAGGACATGGCTTGCAGGTTTGCGCCTCAGGTTATAGCTGAAAAGTATATCGCTCTTTACAATGATCTGGCCTCTCACCGCGCCCCGTGAATCTGTGATAGGTCCGCTTTTGACCAAGAGCGGCACGCCACAGCAAGACAGGGCAGAACTATACTGCCTAATTCCCACTGTAGGGCGTTTTGCTTGTCAAACGCCGAAACCCAGGCAGGCGGCGTTTGACAAGCAAAACGCCCTACAGTCATCCATATTAGATACAAATCTCGTCGATACAAGTCATTAGATTTCCCTGTCCGTTCCCGTCCATTTCCTCACGCGGTGTCCGAGGGCCTTGCTAATCTGGCTGAAGTTGCCATGCGCCAGGTTCAGCCACAGCTCCTCTAACGAGCGGCCAATCTTAATCCACGGATGCCCCCAGGCGTTATAGCGGTACATGCGCTGCTGGTAGGCCACATTGTCTACCACGTAGATAGGATGCTTCAGGGGGAAGCTCAGTTCCAGCCGCTTCATGGTGAAGATACGGCGCACGCCCCGGGGCAGCGTGCTCAGCGCCGAGTAGTGGGCCGACTCCTGCGTGGCCCCCACGTTACTAATAAGGTTCTTGGAGGGCATGATGGCCAGCCCGCCCGTGAGCATCATGTGCGACCAGAAGATGGTCTCAAACTGCGGCAGCCCCGACTCGCGGTGCAGCCGGCAGGTACGGATGAAGTCGCTCTTCCAGCCACGGGCCTTGATGAGCCGCTGCAGCTGGTCGAGGTTGTAGGGGTCGTCGAGGAATGAGAGCTGCTCGTCCCACTGGCCCACCACCCTGCGCCACGATGCCCAGCCCCAGATGCTGAAGGCCGAGGTGAAGAAGTAGTCGTAGGGGCAGCCAGGGGTCTGCTCGTCCATGTTGAAGCCCGATACCATCGTGATGCGCTCATCATTCTCATAGCGGTCGAGCATCTCCTTGCAGAAGGTGAAGAACGACTGCGAGGGCACCACGTCATCCTCGAGCACCATCACCTTGTCGGCCAGCGTGAAGGCCCAGCGGTGGCTGGTGAAGCCCGCCGTCATGCACCCCAGGTTCTGCTCCTGGTAGTTGCGGTGTACCTCGCACTCCCAGTCGATGTTCTCGTCGCTGGCAATCTGGCGGCAGGCCTCGATGCCGGCCAGGTCGCGCTCGCCCCTCGGTCCATCCTGGAAGAGGAAGAGTCGTGAGGGCCGGGCGCGGCGCACTTCGTTGAATACTTGCTGGAACGTGTCGCTGCGGGTGAAGAAGAGCAGCAGCACGGCGATGTCGGTCTTGGCGGGATATTTCATAACTTATGTTGTTTCATTCGGATGATAGTCTTATAGAATCGGATGAGATGGACAGCAATAACAGGGGGAAGTGCCCACACGATACGGTTGTAGTGGGGGATGTCTTCAGGCAGCTCTCCGATGGCCTGGCGGTAATAGCGATTCTTCACCTCCGACTGTCCTTCGATGATGAAGCGCTCGCACTCCTTCAACTGGTGCAGCACGTAGGCCGACTGCATTGCCTCCCATTTCGGCTTGAGTGTCTCTTTCAGCAGCTCGTCGTAGAGGCGGGCACGTTCCAGCGTATGCTTTCGGCTGTTGGGCAGCCCCAGCTGATAACGGTAGACGCAGTCACCGACGAACCATACCCGAGGCTGCTTCATCAGTACCTTGGCCTGCATCAGCAGGTCTTCGCCCTCGATGATTTCCCTCGGTGTGTCCAGGCATCCGCTGAGAATCTCTTTCCGGAAGATAACAGCCCAGAGCACAGGGAAGCGGTTCTTGCCGGTGACGACGGCCCGCAGCATGCTGTCGGTATCCCTCTGCCAGCCCTCATGTACTATCGGTGAGTGGATGCCCCCCTGCGTGCAGAAGGTGGCGATGACCTCGTCGGCCTCATGCCCGGTGATGGCGTGATGCAGAGTCTTGAGGGCACCAGGCAGCAGCTCGTCGTCGGCATCCACGAACACGATATATTTCCCTTCAGCAGTATCCACCCCTCGCCGACGGGCGGCCGTCACGCCGCCATTCTCGGTATGGATCACCCGGATGCGGGCATCCTTCTCTGCCGCTTTGTCGCAGAGGGCACCGGAGCCGTCGGTACTGCCGTCGTCCACGGCTACTATCTCGAAGCTTTCGAAGTCCTGCATAAGTAGGCTTTCGAAGCAGCCGCTGATATATTCTGCCTTATTATAGACGGGTATGATGATGCTGATTTCCATCGTTTATATTGTCCTTTCGGGTGTCTTTTTCTCACAAAGCTCCAAGGCCATCAGGTTCATCTGCTGGCACAGGGAGGCCGTCAGCGGCTTCCGCTCGTTCTGGTGCTCCCAGGCCGAGAGCATGAGCAGTCGCCCTTCGGCACAGGCATCAAATTGCTCGCCGTGAGGCTTCGACAGGGGGGTGAAGCCGTTGGGCATGATGACGATAGTGGGCAGCCCGGCATTGAAAGCCTGCCGCATCACCTTCTTCTCGCCGGGCGAGATGGCCGGCGACACGAGGATGGTGCCCTGACGGGCCAGTGCCATATATCGCGCGGTCTCGGCCTCTATCTGCTGTTCGGTGAGGCGGCGCGACAGGCGCACAGCCACCAGGCTGGCGGCGGAGAGGAGCTGGCGGTTCCCTATTCCATTATAGGTGTACGAGCCGACGCGGAGACCGAAGAAGGGGGTGAGCAGGGCTGGTTTCGCCCGCTTCACCATCAGGCGGCGCGGGTTGTCGGCGAGGTACTTCTTCCAAATCCTGAACTCGTCGTAGTTCTTTAGGATGAGGTCGTTGTAGTTAGGGGCGAAGAGGGGGAGGGAAGGCAATTGCTGTGACGGAGCCACAGCCTGCCGCGCAACCTGCGAGGCTCCTCTCCCGCCGTTCAGTGCAGGCTGCGGCCCCGTCCCGCCGTTTAGTGCAGGCTGCGGCCCCGTCCCGCCGTTCAGTGCTGGCTGCGGCCCCGTCCCGCCGTTCAGTGCAGGCTGCGGCCCCGTCCCGCCGTTTAGTGCAGGCTGCGGCCCCGTCCCGCCGTTGGGCGTAGGCTGCGGCTCCGTCGCAGCGTTGTTCAAGGAGCGAAGGATGCGGTTACAGCCCGTCTTGAAGCCGGTGATGACCTGCCCCAGATGAACGGGCAGCGCCTCATGCACAAAGAGGATGCCATGCAGATGGTCGGGCATCATCTGCAGCCCCATCACCTCTATCTGCGGGTAATAGCGCGGGATGCCCATCCACTCCTGGCTCACAGCCTGCCCTAAGGGCGACAGTTCTATATGCGGAGCTTCAGCAGTGCCCGGCGCAGCATCGGCGTCCCCTCTCAGTGTCCCGAACAGGGGCCTCCGCCCTTCCACCTCGATGGTGACCATATACATCCGGCGGCCACGGTAGTCATTGTAGTCGTCGCGACGCTTCATCGATGGCTTCTTCTGGCCAGCCATCAGCTTCTTTACTGCTCGTTTCTTCTCGTCCATCACTTCTTTCTGATAAATTGTAGGCACTCACGAAGAATAGCCACGTTCAGCAGTCGCATAGCGGCATAGTAGAGAGCGGCGGCAATGGCGATGCGCAGCAACAGGAGCAACCACAGATTAGCCACCGCGAGGGTCAGCCAGTAGGTTGCTGCCATCACAGCTGCGGCGACGGCCGCGAATGGCAGAGTGTCGGCCAGCAGGTCGATGGCACGCAGGCCGATGATGCGGCGGGCAAAAGGCTGCCAGGCCGACAGCCAAAGGATATTGAAGAGCGAATAGGCTGCCACCATCATGGTGAATCCCTGGCGATAGAACAGCAGGATGACACAGAACTGCAGCACAATCTGAAAGATGTTGAGCCACATGTTGACATCGCTCCGCCCATGGCTGATAACGAGGTTCTGCAGCAGTGTGTAGAGCGGCATGAAGGCACCGCTCACGCAGAGAATCTGGAGCAGGGGAATGCATGCTGTCCACTCATCACCGATGGTACAGAGGATAAACTCGCGGGCCACCAGAGCCAGTCCGAACAGTGCCGGGAAGGCCAGGAAGGCTGCAAAGCGCACCATCTTGCGGAACACCTGCAGCTCGCGCTGCCGCTCATCGCGCACGCTCACCAATACCGGCTGTGCCACCTGTGCGAGCATGCCCCCGATGGTCTGGAAGGCCATGGCGTCCCACTTGTAGGCTTGGTAGAAGTTGCCCACCACACGGGCATCGCGGAACAGTCGCCCGAAGAGCACGGTGAGCATATTCTGGTTGACGGTGTTGATAATCATCGTCACCAGTATCTTCATCGAGAACGAGAAAGTCTGCCGGATATAGTCGAAGGAGAACCGCAGCGAGGGGCGCCACCGTACGTAGTAGAAGCGTCCCACGACGAGCATCAGCGCATTCACCACTTGCTGGCAGGCCAGGCTCCAGTAGCCCATGCCGCCGAGTGCCATGATGATGGCCGTAGAGCCCGACACGCCGAGGGCGGTGATGTTGATGATGGCTATTTCGCGGTTCATCATGTTCTTCAGCATATAGGCATTCGTTGAGATGCCGAACGAGGAGATGAAGAAGGCTAGGAAGAGGAAGCGCGACAGGCTGAGCAGTGCCGGCTGACGGAAGAACCACGCGATGAGCGGAGCCGACAGGAAAAGGATGGCATAGAGCAGACCGCCCATGAGGATATTGAACCAGAACACGCTGTTGTACTGCTCGGCCGTAGGCTCCTTCTCGTTGATGAGTGCCGTGGAGAAGCCACTCGACTGCAGGTTGCCGGCAATGGCCGAGAAGATGGCCAGCATGCCTATCAGCCCCGTGTCGCCAGGTGTCAGCTGACGCAGGATGACAATGCCGACGAGCAGGTTCAGCACCTGCATGGTGCCGTTGTTGAGTGCTCCCCAGAAGAGACCCTTGGCAGTCTTCTCTTTCAGATTATCCATATTGTGCTGCAAAATTAGGCAATTTATTTGGAACATCAAACAAAAATCCGTACTTTTGCATTCAGAAACAATAAATCCACGATGAAAAGAATCGATGATATCCAGGAACTCAGGGCCATACAGATGGGCATCCTCGACGATGTCGACCGCTTCTGCCAGGCCCACGGCATCCGCTACTCCCTCTCAAGCGGCACCCTCATCGGCGCCGTGCGCCACCAGGGCTACATCCCCTGGGACGACGATATCGACATCTATATGCTCCGTGCTGACTACGAACGGTTTCTGCAGGAGTATCACGATAGCCAGGAGCGCTACCGGGTGCTGGATCCCAAGCGGGAACGGCATTACTACTACACCTTCGCCAAGGTGGTTGACCTGCGGACGAAGATGATCGAGAAGGAAACGGAGGGCTACGAGATCGGCGTGTATATCGATGTGTTTCCCGTAGACTATGTCACGGACAACCAGAAGGAACGCGAGCGCATCTTCCGTCTGAAGAAGCTGCTCTACAAGATTCGCCGCTGCAAGATCTCCGAGACCAATCCCCTGCAGTCCCGACTGGCCTTCCTCTGCTATCGCAGCCTGCCTATTTCGGTGGATATGCTGAACCGCTGGATAGAACGGCTGATCGTCAGGCACCGGCCTACGGCTACGCTCTGCCACATGACAGAGGCCGGACCCTCCATCCGAGGTTGCTTCCCGGCTTCGGATATGGAGCGGATGATCGACATGCCGTTCGAGGACCGTATATATAAGGTGATGGCAGGCTACGACGACCACCTGCGCCGCACCTACGGCGACTATATGCAGCTGCCCCCTGAGGACCAGCGCGTCACCCACAAGTTTGAGGCTTACTGGCTGTAGGGGATGCCCCACTGATAAATCCGTTCGATGGTTGGAGCCTCCATACCGTACTCCTTCATCAGCCGTCTGACAATGGCCAGGCCGTAGGGAAAGTCTTCAGTGAAATAGCGGCTCCCGAAGTCGGGAACAAAACCGCCACCAGCAGCCTTCATCGGAGCCTTGATACCCTTGAAGGCCTCTATACTGCGCAGCTTCTGCGCCAGTGATGCTGCATCATGGCTCTCGTAATAGTCAAGCACCGTTGGTATGGCTCCTTTCCTGACGGGCAACCTTTCCAGCAGAGCCTGCAACTCATTGTCCATGCTGATATAGAGCTGGGCAGCTTCTTCCGTCCATTCTTCATAAAAGAGTGCCTGTCTGTCGTAACAGACTCCTGGCCTCCAGTCTTTCCAGAGCGAATAGAGCCGTGAGGGGTGCAGCAGCGGGTTGCTGTTGGAGAGGCTTACCTCATAATGGCTCTCGAGCAGTTGGGTGGGAGTATTGAAGAGCATCTCGCACAACTGTCGGATTTCCTCTCTGCGCCATGTCTGCTCTACGGCCACGGCCAGCGTGTCTTTGTATCCCAATATGCTGGCCTCGTGGCCGTACTCCGTGGTGCGGGCGATGAAAGGCACACGCTGCAGGCCGAAGAGCGGCTGCGATGGCGGCAGCACGTCCATCGCCTCGAAGAAGAAGCCCGTGCTGCTCACCACGGAGCCCACGATGGCATCAGGCTTCAGGCTGTCCTTGACCTGCATCAGCACCTCGCGGATGGAGAAGCCCGGCAGACAGAGCACCACGACATCGGCTCCCTTCACCGCCTCCTCAGGCCGGTTGCTGATGAGCGAAGGCGTGCCGATGAGCGGCAGCCAGTTGTCGGGTTGTTTAACGATGATGCTCTTCCGCCATCGCTCAGGATGGCGGGTCAGCAGCCGCACCTCATGCTTCGTGCGTGCCGCCACAAAGCCCGTCACGACGTGTCCTAGATTACCTCCTCCACAGATACAGATCTTCATTTTACTATTTCACTATTTCACCGCGGCAATTGTCAAATTGACGATTGCCCAATTGTCAAATCAAGAAGTCCTTCAGCCAGTCGCGTGTTGTCCTCATGATTCCTGACGGCAATGCGCATATACTGCTTCTGGGGGTTGAGCCCCGGCTTGCCGCTGCAGTCGCGTGTCAGGATGTTGTGCTGCTTCAGCATGCGGATCACTATCCCGCTGGCCGTGTAGGGCGGCAGCACCTCGCAGAGGAAATAGTTGGCCTCCGTGGGCATCACGCGCAGGAAGGGAATGGTGCGCAGCTGCCGCTCGAAGCTGTCGCGCTCTGCCACGAACTTCTCACAGGCCCGCTGGTAGTCCTGCTCGTGCTTGTTGTATATCTGCATGAAGAACTCGGCGAACGAGTTCAGGTTCCATATCGACACCTCTTTCTTTATACGCGCGATGAGCTGCCTGTCGGCCGAGGCCAGGATGCCCAGGCGCAGGCCCGGCACGCCGTAGCTCTTTGAGATGCTCTTCATCACGGCCATCCGCGGGTACTGCTCCAGCACGTCGTCGCTCAGCAGGGAATTGGTGGCGTAGTCACGGCTGAAGTCCACGAAGCTCTCGTCGACGACGAGCCTGATGCCCCGCTCCTCGCACCACTGGGCCAGCCGCAGCACGTCGGCCTTGGGGATGAAGTTGCCCGAAGGGTTGTCGGGATTGATGAGCATCAGCTGGCGGATGTCCTTGTCGCCGAAGAATGCCATCAGGTCATCGGCGGTATAGCGGTAGTCCTCGTTCTGCGGCACGAAGGTCACCTGGCTGTCCTTGTCATAGCGGTTGGGATACTCCTCGAAGGTGGGCCTGACGAATCCCGTCCTTCCCTCAGTGCCCTCCATGAGCACCTTGATCAGCTCGGCGGCACCGTTGCCCGGCACGATGTAGGGCTCGCTCACGCCGAAGCACTTGCTGGCTATCAGCGTGTTCACCTTCATGCCCGAGGGATATTCCGTGAGCAGCGTGTCGAAGTTGGCACGCAGCTCGTCCTTCAGCCTGCGACTGGGGAAATAGGGATTCACCAGATAGCAGAAGTCGAGCATCTGGGGGAACCGCCAGAAGCCGCCGTAGCGGCCGTAGTACTTGCGGATGACGTCCTTCTCGTCGGCAAAGATGGCCTCGGCGATGTCCAGGTCCTGCTTGTCATCAATCTCGTACCATTTCTCCTGGCCGATGGGCAGTGCCTTCAGGTTGTGGCTGCTCAGCATGGAGAGTATGCGCAGCACGTTCTCGTAGTACTCGTTCAGCCCCACGGCCTTGGTATAGGCGTCGAGGAAGGGCACGTACTTCTCGCTGAGGAAAGCCTTCGAGAACTTGTAGATGTTCACCGTCTTGTAGTAGCTCTGGGCATCGCTGTAGTTGAAGGCGGCCTTCGAGATGAAGTTCACGATGTTCCGCTCGTCGTCTATCTGCACCATCGTGCCGTCCATCCAGCTCTCGTACTTTGCCACGAGGGCCAGGTTGGGGCAGGGGTTGTCGAGCAGCATGCCCAGCAGGCTGTCGCTCAGTATCAGGTCGCTCTCGATGAGCAGCGTGTCGTCCTCCTGCAGCCGGTCCTTCACTAACGAGAGAGAGTAGATGTTGTTGGTCTTGTCGTAGATGGGGTTCTCGGCATACTCTATACGGAGCTGACGGTCGTAACGCTGACCGATGTACTCACGCAGCTGCTTGCCTTTGTAGCCCACCACGATGATGACGCGCTGGAGTTGCTGACGCGACAACTGTGTCAACAACCTGTCGATGAGGGGTCTGCCGTTCACGGGCACCATGCACTTGGTGTTGTCCCTGGTCAGTTCGCCCAGTCTGCGGCCCATCCCCGCTGCCAATATGATTGCCTGCATAGTTCTAATCTTTTTCTTCTTGGGTGCAAAGTTACGAAAAAAGCTTGTAAAGAGCAACGGATTTTGGAGAATTAACGCAATTCGGCCTGTAATAAAGGCAAGACGGGGCAGAATGAGGAAGTTCAAATAGGGACTAAAAGCAAATTGGGGAGGATTGGTGAAGGAGTTAGGTTTCTTATTCGTAACCCAATTTATGTCTTTGGAGCCGAGTAAAGTTACTACGCAAAATGGTGAAGAATGGGGCACCTTTCACCGCCAGTTTCTTATTCCGCAAACTGCTACATTTTGCATAGCGGTGGATGCCAAAAGAAATAGTAGTTTTGCAGCCCAAATTAAAAAGAGTAAGAAACATGAGAAGTACTTTTAACATTCTGTTCTATGTGAACAAGAGTAAGGAGAAGAATGGCATGGTGCCTGTGATGGGCAGGGTTACGATTAATGGGACTCAGTCGCAGTTCAGCTGTAAGAAGACGATTCCGCTTGATATGTGGGACGTAAAGGGCAATTGCGCTAAAGGTCGCAGCAAGGAGGCTTTGCAGATCAACCGCGAACTGAATAACATCAAGGCGCAGATCATCAAGCATTATCAGCATCTTTCGGATAGGGAGGCTTTTGTGACGGCAGAGATGGTGCGCAATTCCTATCAGGGATTTGGCAGCGAGTACGAGACGCTGCTGAGTGCTTTCGACAAGGATATTGCCAACCAGAAGAAGCGTGTGGGCAAAGACAGATCAGCAAGCACACTTTGGGCTATGGAACGTTCGCGCAAAGACGTGGCAGACTTCATCCAATCGCACTATCGTCGCACGGATATGTCGATGCTGGAACTGACGCCAGAGTTTATCAAGGACTTCGCTGCTTACCTCAGTACAGACCGAGAATTGGCCAATGGCACTATCTGGCAGCGGTGTATGTGGTTGAAAGGTGTCGTGATGAGGGCGCACTACAACGGCAAGATTCCCCGTAACCCGTTCGCGCAGTTCCATATCAGCCCCAACTGCAAGGAAAGAGAGTTCCTGACCGAAGAAGAACTGAAGGCTGTCGTAACCCATGAGTTCGACGACGACAATCTGGCCTTCGTTCGTGACATTTTTGTATTTGTGTGCTTCACCGCCCTCTCGTTCATCGACGTGAAGAACCTGACCACGGACAACATCGTAGACATCAATGGTGACAAGTGGATCATCAGCAAGCGGCACAAGACCAACATTCCCTTTCAGGTGAAACTGATGGACGTACCCTTGCAGATTATCGACCGCTACAAGCACCTACAGGAAGACAAACTGGTGTTCGGCAAGATGAACTACTGGTCGATGTGCAAGAAGCTGAAAACGGTGATGACCGCCTGCGGCATTGAGAAAGCCATCTCCTACCATTGCGGCCGGCATTCATTCGCAACCTTGGCACTTTCAAAGGGCATGCCCATCGAGAGCGTGAGCCGTGTATTGGGACACACCAATATCGTGACCACCCAGATTTATGCAAAAATCACGAGCCAAAAGCTTGACAACGACCTGACGATGCTTGGCAATAAACTCAATGCATCGTTCAAAGACATTAAGATGGCATAGATTACAGTGCCCCAAATACTTCAAAGCAGAAAGACGAATGATTAGCGAAGTCTGTCATCCGTCTTTCTGCGTTATAATCCCACAGCCCACGAACCACTAACGGCTTTTTCTTTTTCCCTATCGTTTATAAGTCGGATGATAGCAACTTTCCAGAACCCTTTCCAAATCACTCTCACGATAAAGAACCTTGCCACCTAATAGTATATAAGGTAGCACACCGTTATTTCGGTATTCCTGTAGTGTTCGTCTGTTGACTTTCAAGATCTGCGCCACCTCTCTGTCTGTCAGGTAGCGTTCACCATCAAGCAATGGGCGATAGTTACCTATCACCTTCTTGTATAGGGCAAGCACCTCCTTCATGTTCTCTAGTGCATTCTTTACTCCAATGTTATGAGGCATGATCAGTTCATTCATAGGCTGCTCGTTTTGAGGTTATACATCTTACTCTCCTTATCCCTGTCTGCCACGCAATAAAGAATACGCTCCACATCCTCAGGCTTATAGTACACCTTGCGGTTGATTTGAGAATAGGCCAACGTCCCGTTGTCACGAAGCGTTTGTAATGTTCTTGGGCTGATGTTCAGCATTTGGCACACGTCTTGGTTGTCAAGCCAATCGCCCAACCCTTTGTCGTTGCCTCTACTGGCCATCTCCTTCATCTTTGTGACGAAGCTATTGAAGCTCGTCAGCAGTTCCTCATAGGTACTGCGCTCAATTGATACTACTTCCATGTTTTGTTTAGTTTTTGAAATTTGAGAGCAAAGGTACATCAAGATTCCCAGATAAGTTCATTCTGAAAATTTCCTATTGTGAAATAACAATTCAGGGAAACAAAAATATAGTGTCTACCGAGCTTGCTCATCGGAAAACAGATAAGCATTTTTGTGTGGCACTCCACAGAAAGGTGCGTATTAGGCTACACCCTTCTATGGAACCTGATTGCGGCATTCAAGCATATTAGTTAATAGGCAATGTGTCATTAGACTACGAAAAAGACGACGCCTATAGCCTCGTCTTTTCAGCAACACTAATTAAAAACTAGTGCAGATAGCCCATTGTTTATCTGTAAACGGTAACATATTTCCCTTTGCTACCATAGCACATATTGCATGGAATTATTCCACGGCCATTACAACGAGAGCATCTATGCAACCTGTCTCCTATATATTTTGTTCCAGAGCCACCGCAATTGTCACATCCCATTGTTCCCATTCCCCCACAGCCGAAACATGCCTGCCACTCTTGCACAGGCTGCGGAGTATGCTGATGTTCCACAACTATAGTCGTTGTTTTGTTTCCAGAATTGTTACTAGAACTGCTATTTGATGATGCTGTGGAAGATGAAGACGAACTGGAGGAAGATGACGAACTGGACGAGGATGCAACTGACGTTGAAGGTTTAGGAGTAGCAACCTTTATCTTGGATACCTGTTGCCCCAAGTGATTACATTCGCCTTTATATCCATCCATTTCATAGGAAAAACGTTTGGTCAGGCTAACGTAATTTCCAATAAAAGTATAGCCACGACTTGTTGGAATAATAATCTTTCCTTGATAGTTCATCACCCCCCAGAAACCATTTATCTTGAATTTCAGATAACCTTTCCCAGCTTGTTCCAAAGCATCTAATTCTGGTGCGATCACTTCTGCTCCATTATACTTAATTAAGCCAAATTTCCAATTACTTTTGATTCTCAAATAATTATCGGCAAAGGGGACTATTTCTTGATAAGTACCGATAGAGACGACCCAATTACCGCCAGAATCTTTCAATCCACATCTGCCGTCTTTGTTTTCTGTAATAATCTCACATTCAGAATTGTTTTGCCCTTTTATCTTCCTCGTAATTGTCAGGTTTTTGCAATCAGAAAATGCATATTCCATATAAGTAGTATGATAGGGTATAATAATAGACTGAAGATTAGAACAACCAGAAAAAGCAAATTTCCCGATGAGTGTCACAGAATTGGGAATAAAGACTGTATGAAGGTTTGTGCATCTCCAAAATGCACTCTCACCAATTGATGACACAGAATTGCCGATTTTGACAGATTGTAAACGACTGCATCCACAGAATAAATTTTTCGAGATAGATGTTAATGAATTGGGTAGAACAATGGACTGAAGGCTGGTGCAGTCTTGAAATGCGTCTTCACCAATAGATGCTAAAGAATTGGGAAGAATGATAGACTGAAGGCTGGTGCAGTCTTGAAATGCGTTTTCACCGATAGATGTTACGGAATTCGGAAGAACAATGGACTGAAGGCTGGAGCAACCAGAGAAAGCAGACCACTCAATGGATGTCACAGAGTTGCCAAAGTTGACAGAACTAAGATTGGTACAATCCACAAATGCACATCTTCCAATGGTGGTCACGGTATTCCCAATTTCGACTGATCTCAGATAACGTGCTCCGTATACTGATCCATTTGCTCGAAATGCCCACTCTCCAACAGATGTTACTCCATCCTTAATAATGACTTTTTCTATTCTTTTGAATTCCCATGGCCATGAATCAACTTTTGGCATTGCACCAATTCCTGATATAGTAAGGATTCCAGAATTAAGTTCCCAGTACACGCTACTATTTTCTATTTGTTTCTTCTGCGCCAACATTGTCACCGACCAGAAGGAGAAAAGAGTAAAACTTAAAACAATTCTACGTATCATAATTGGAGAATTTGGCTGTTACTTGTTTTGATTATTGATCTCTCCCTCAATATCCTTGAGCTTATAGAACGACTTGACCTGATAAACGGCCATAGTGATAATAATTGCTGCCAACGCTATGAATATAAGGCAGCCAACAACGGCACAGCAGCTTCCTTGAAGCTCTGCGCCTCCGAAAAAGCAATTAAACATATTCGATGATTTATTAGAATTATTACAACATAGAATGCTTACTATAAGGCTTAGGGCACCAATAACCACTGTAATAGCTGTTAATGCATACACTCTGTGGCTTAGATGTTCATTTAACTCTATTTCTTTTGCACTTGAGCGTAGATTTCCCTGGGTCATTACAGTATCCCATAGGTCATTCACTCCCATAGTTTTATAAATGTACTTGGTCCTTCTTCCATATTCTCCTAAGTGGTAGGGATTCACATTTAAGTAACCAAACATAGCAGCTAAAGCATCTTTTATGTCTGAAGGATGTTCTTTGCTTAGATTCTCTTGGATTGACTTCAACTTGAATTTAGCCTCCATCACTAAGCAGATGTCATAAAGAAGGAAATTCCCACTTATATTATCAAAATTGTTTTTGATAGATTTTGTCCAGTTTTCTTTTTCTGGTTCCCATTCATAGGGATGGTGTGTATGCAAATAGACCATGGTTTTATGGCCAGCATACAATCTTTCTGACTTATTATTGGAAAATCCGCCTGCTAATGCGCTTGTTGTAGTGTCGGATGGGAGAACATCACAGTTCTCATTACCATAAATTAGACCATAGGCCAGTTTGTCATAATCGACAATAACTTCTTTATATGATAGTGTTTCTTTACTATAATAGGCTTTGCTAAATAGTTTTTCTAATTCGTCAAAGCTGCCAACAGATGTTTTGGACTTGATGTCAACCCCATATACATCCAAAATATAATGCCGCCCATATTTTCTGCCAGAATCTTTCCCCGTTATCTCCTTAATAACCTCATCAAGTTTTCTTAATACAGAGACGTGCTTTCCTTTTTCATTCAGATAGTACATTTCTCTTTCTTCGTCTCCACCATAAAAAGACTGTTTTAAATGTACCACATCCTGAAAGGAACATAGATCGTTTTGATTTAGAGGAAATTCTGGATGCTGATGAGTAAACGCCTTATTAATGCACGTACTTGCAACAAGGTAATAGCGTCCTTTGTTATTCAAGGAAGATTTGAAATTAATAATCCAAAATTTCAAAGTTACAAAGCGCTCATAAACCTTCTGTTTGTATCTGTAATCAAAATGGAACTCGGGTATATCCACATTTTCCATTTCTACCTTCTTCCATTTACAATCTTTTTCAGATTTAACCAGAGAATTAGCTTCTATCAGTTCAATTATGGAATATCTTGCCTTAGTATATTTGATAAGATTAGATGGTTTTGTTGGCTTTAAGCCAACAAAGGCTTTCTTGTATTTACGTTTAATCCCATCCAAAGGAATAAACGAATACATTGCCACCATAAAGGCATTCTCTCTTTGTATATCTTTAATTTCCATAACCATCAATGTTTTGTGCAGAAACATAGGTATAAAGAATGGCGTGGCCACTCTTATGCACTTACCTAAGGGGCGCGCCTGAGAAAATGGAACCCCTGTACTCTTATAAGAATGCTCCACGCCATAGGCGTGTGCATAGCTTAATGCAAGAGTACTGGGTCGCCTCTCCGGCTTCCCTCGCTATTAAATCGAACTATTCCAAAAGAAGTTTCTCAGGCGTCTTTGGCAAGTGCGAAATAAAAGCTAATGCATCTGCGACTCGGGATTTCTCCCCCAAGTCGATGCAAAGATAATGAAAAATCGGTAAATGAGAGCAGTTCTAGAAAGAAATTTGCTAAAAAAGTTGCATAATTAACAAAAAAGCATTATATTTGCACCCGAAATGAAGAAGATTCTCGGATAAGACAGTCCGAATCAAACGATAACAGAACCCGTCGGCATCCCGTAGATCTGCTGGCGGGTCACCTTTTTATATAGACAGCAATGAGCAATCAGAAGCCACGTACGATAGAAGAGCAAATCCGTTTGCTCCGTTCAAGAGGAATGCAGTTCAGTAGTGAAGAGTATGCAAAGGAATGCCTGTCGCATATCAGCTATTTCCGCCTGAAATACTATTGGACGGATATGATTGACGAAGAAACGGAGCATGATTTCCTTGATGGGGCTTCTTTTGATGACGTGATAGCTCGCTATAATTTCGATAGAAGTTTATGTCTAATCCTTTTTGATGCCATCGAAATAATAGAAGTGGCACTGAGGGCAAAGATAATCAACCATCTTTCACAGGCTAAGGATAGTGGTCTTTGGTATCTGGATGAATCTCTTTTTGAAAAAATGGAATACTACGAGGACTTCCTGCTTGACCTCAAATATGAGTTTGAGCGTAGTACAGAGCCCTTTGCAAAAGAATACATAGCTAAGCACACCAATTGGGATAGTGAATCAATAGAAGGTGACAATCCAGACGCATGGATGATTCTTGAGGTCGCAACATTTGGCACACTCTCAAAGATGTATAAGAATCTGAAGAGCCAGTTACCTCAACGTGCAACGATTGCTAACGAGTTTGGACTATACTCTGCAAAGGAGCTTTCCAGTTGGTTGGAAGCAATATCCGTACTGCGAAACATCATCGCTCATCATTCCCGTCTTTGGAACAGGAGCCTTGCCAAACAGCCCATGAACATCAAGGGACATCGTGACAAGTGGTTAAACATTCCATTTACAGACAATCAGAAAAAGAAGCCATACGGAGTTATCACAGCTATGCTATATCTCTGCAATGCCGTGTATCCAGAGAACCAAATCAAGGCTAAGATTCTTTCCTTGTTAAATAACAGCAATGATATTCCATACGGGAAATTAGGTTTTACAGGCAATTGGCATAATGAGCCAATTTGGAAGTAAACGAACAGATGGTGCTGATAGTGATTGAAACCGCACTCCTATTGACTAATAGGACGTAGCCTAATACGCACCTTTTTGGCAAGTGCCACAAAAGATGCTGCAATCTGCTTAGAGAGCGAAGAGCAAGCTCAGAACAAAAAGTTGAGTCTGGATTTGGCTCTTTCAAAAAGAATGATTACCTTTGCACCCGATGATGAGCCATAGTACGGCTGGTGGCTCAGCGTCGGGTGTTCTTTGATGCAGTTTATAGCAGAATGTGGAATTGAGTACGGTTGCCAATTCGTAACCCAGTTTTTCCTCAATCCCCCAGACTGCCTTTATTTAAAGAAATCCTGCGAATTCTTACAAAGTTACTAAAAAAGACTGATACTTCGCACTCTATTCAGAAGATTAACGCAGAATGACCGTAAATAAAAAGGCAAATCAGTGAAAAACGAGGAATTGAAGAATGGGGGGAATGGGTCGCTCGTTCGTTTTGCTCTGCAAAGAACTTAATGCGGATTGGTGCAAGAGTTAGGTAACTGAACAAAAAAACTTCCCGTAAGGGAAGTTTTCTTGTGTCGAAACGTGTGGCATATCGCATTATCAGCCGACCTGTGAGCCGGGCTTCACATCCTTCGTGGTAGTCACCACGCTCAGGCTCTCGTCGGCATCGACGGCCGAGAGGATCATGCCCTGGCTCTCGATGCCCATCATCTTGCGCGGCGCAAAGTTGGCCACGAAGAGGATGCGCTTGCCAACGAGCTCCTCGGGGTTCTCGTAGAAGGCGGCGATGCCCGAGCAGATGGTGCGGTCCTGGCCTGAGCCGTCGTCGATGGTGAACTGCAGCAGTTTCTTCGACTTCTTCACCTTCTGGCAGTCCTTCACCAGGCCCACGCGGATGTCGAGCTTCTCGAAGTCCTCGAACGAGACGGTGTCCTTCACAGGGGCAGCCTTATAGGCAGCAGCCTCGTTGGCCTTCTTCGTGGCCTCCAGCTTGTCGAGTTGCTTCTGAATCACGTCGTCCTCAATCTTCTCGAAGAGCAGTTGCGGCTCACCCAGCTGATGGCCTGCCTTGAGCAGGTCGGTAGAGCCGAGCTGCTCCCACTCGAATGAGTCGATATTGAGCATCTCGCGGAGCTTCTTGCTGCTGAACGGCAGGAAGGGCTCGAAGGCGATGGCCAGGTTGGCCGTCAGCTGCAGGCAGATGTTCAGGATGGTCTCGCAGCGCTTGGGGTCCTGCTTCCACACCTTCCACGGCTCGCACTCGGTGATGTAGCGGTTGCCGATGCGGGCGAGGTTCATCGCCTCGAACTGGGCGTCGCGGAACTTGAACTGCTCCAGCAGCGCCTCCACCTTCTCCTTGACGTCCTTAAACTCGGCCAGGGCCTGCTTGTCCACGTCGAGCAGCTCGCCGCAGGCAGGCACCACGCCCTGCCAGTATTTCTTGGTCAGCTGCAGGGCACGGTTCACGAAGTTGCCGTAGACGGCCACCAGCTCGTTGTTGTTGCGGTCCTGGAAGTCCTTCCA
>CAMHUC010000078.1 GCA_946188155.1 uncultured bacterium
TTAGAGCATAAAAGAAATCCAAACTACTGATAATCAGCGGTTTGGATTTTCTTTCTGTCGGGATTACTGGACTCGAACCAGCGACCTCGCGCCCCCCAGACGTGTGCGCTACCAACTGCGCTAAATCCCGATCCTTTAAGCTTAGCACCGACCCTTGTTTGTCGAATGCGGGTGCAAAGGTACGGAGTTTTTTTGAACCTTGCAAATTTTCGGGCAACTTTTTTCATTTTTGCAACGAATTTTAATACAAAGGATTTGTTGGAACCGATTTTAATGTGTAATTTTGCACCGAAAATACAGAAGCAAATCAATATGACAAGATACAAAATCACGGCTCCACAGCGGCTGAATGCCAGCGTGAGCCTGCCCGCCTCAAAAAGCATCTCTAACCGTGCCCTCATCATCTACGCCCTGAGCGGAGGGCATCTGCTGCCGCACAACCTGTCAGACTGCGACGACACAGAGGTGATACTCGATGCGCTGCGCTACATGCCCGGCGAGATAGACATCAAGGCTGCCGGCACGGCCATGCGCTTCATGACGGCCTACCTGAGTGTAATGAGAGGTACGCACGTGATAACGGGCACCGAGCGGATGAAGCACCGCCCGATAGGCATACTTGTGGACGCGCTGCGCGAACTGGGAGCCGACATCAAGTATGCGGGTGAAGAGGGCTTTCCCCCACTCCGCATCACAGGCCGGCAGCTGAAGGGCGGCACGCTCGAGATAGAGGGCAACGTGAGTTCGCAGTATATCTCGGCCCTGCTGATGATTGGACCTGTGCTCGAAGAAGGCTTGGAACTGCGACTGAAGGGCGACATCATCTCGAAGCCATACATCGACCTGACGCTCTGGATGATGCGCGAGTTCGGCGCCGATGCCGACTGGACGGGTGGCGACACCATCAGCGTAAGGCCACAGCCATACAAGAATCGCGAGTACTTCATCGAGAACGACTGGAGCGGTGCATCGTACTGGTATGAGATGGTAGCCCTGAAGGGAGGCCGCGACACGGAGGTGAAGCTGACAGGGCTGATGGACGGCTCAAAGCAGGGAGACTCGGTGGTGCGCTATCTGTTCAGCCTGCTGGGGGTGAAGACCATGTTTGAATCGAAGGAGATGAACAAGCCACAGACGGTGACACTGAAGGCCAACGGCCGCTGCGTGCCAAAGCTGGAGTACGACTTTGTGAACTCTCCCGACCTGGCTCAGACGGTGGTGGCAGCGTGTGCGGCCAAGGGCGTGAGATTCCACTTCAAGGGACTTGCCACACTGAAAATCAAAGAGACCGACCGCATAGAGGCGCTGAAACGAGAGATGCGCAAGCTGGGCTACGTACTGGAAGACCGCAACGACTCGGAACTGATATGGGACGGTGAGCGCTGCGAACCGAACCTCGCCGGGGGCATCGACACTTACGAAGACCACCGCATGGCACTCTCGCTGGCTCCCCTGGCCCTGAAGCACAACGGACTGATAATCAATAATCCGCAGGTAGTGACCAAGTCGTATCCCCATTTCTGGAAGGCACTCCAAGAGGCTGGATTCGAGATAAGTGAAGAGTGAACTATCAGCTCTACTGTAGTATTATGGAATTCGGAATCGTATGTATCATATCACTGGTAGGGCTGGCCATCGTGGCAGGCGTGGCCAACTATTTCGACAAGGGTGACGACACCATCGCTACAGGCCACGACTGCTCTACCTGCACAGCAGCCGACGAGGGAGCATGCAAGATACACTGCCTGCTGGAGGAGAAACGCCAAAAAGACTTGCAGAAGCACAATAAAACGGCAGAATAAGCAGTTATATATAATAAGGTATGCGTAGAGTGACCTATATATGGCTGATGGCAGTTATCGCCTTGCTGGCGATGACAGGCTGTTCTACGCAGAAGAATACGGCGGGGAGCCGCTTCTGGCACTCGTTCAATGCGCGCTATAACACCTATTTCAATGGCAACCAGGCCTTCATCGAGGGCAATCTGGAGAAAGAGAAGGGTAACAAAGACAACTTTACAGAACTGATACCTCTCTACGCCGTTGGTAACAAGGAGAGTCGCGAACTGGGAAAAGGCCAGTACGACCGAGCCATCGAGAAGGCAGAGAAGACCATCCGGCGCCACAGCATCAAAGCCAAGCCCGAATGGAAGAGCGGACGGAAGAAGACGCCAAAGGACCGAGAGTGGCTGGGCCGAAAGGAGTACAACCCTTTCATCTGGAAAGCATGGATGCTACTGGGCAAGGCTCAGTTCCAGAAGGGAGCCTTCGACGAGGCTGCTGCCACCTTCAGCTACATGAGCCACGTGTATCAGACGCAGATACTACAGAACGGACTGGCACGCGCCTGGCTGGCCAAATGCTACGCCGAGATGGACTGGATGTACGATGCCGAGGACGTCATCCGCAACATGAGCCGCGACTCGATACACTTCCGCGCCGTGAAGGACTGGGACTACACCTACGCCGACTACTACATCCGCTCGAAAGAATACCAGAAGGCCGTGCCCTATCTGCGCAAGGTCATCAAGCACGAGAAGCGCAGCCAGCAGCGAGCCCGCGAGTGGTTCCTGATGGGGCAGATACAGAAGGAGCTGGGCAATCGGAGCGAGGCTGAGCGCGCCTTCGGCAAGGTGATTGGTTGTCACCCCTCATACGAACTGGAGTTCAATGCCCGCATCGCCCAGACGGAAGTGATGGCCAGCGGAAATGCCCGAGGCATGATCAGCCGACTGCGCCGTATGGCCCGCAACGACAACAACAAGGAATATCTCGACCAGGTGTACTACGCCATGGGCAATATACACCTGACACAGAAGGACACCCTCCAGGCCATCGCCGCCTACGAGCAAGGCAACAAGAAGGCCACCCGCAGCGGCATTGAGAAAGGCGTGCTGCTGCTGAAGCTTGGCGACCTGTACTGGCAGCTGGAGAAATATAATGACGCCCAGCGCTGCTACGGCGAGGCCATCGGACTGCTCGACAAGGACCGCAAGGACTACGAGGAACTGTCGAACCGTTCGAAAGTACTCGACGAACTGGTACCCCACACCGATGCCATCCACCTGCAGGACTCGCTCCTGGAGCTCTCTGTGATGCCCGAGAAAGAGCGGCTGAAGGCTATCGACCGCGTGATAGCCGAGCTGAAACGCCAGGAGAAGGAAGCCCGCGATGCCGAACTGGAGCGACAGGCCGAGCAACAACTACAGAAAACCCAGGCTGTGGGCAACCGAATGCCCCCGCCACAAGCCCCCACCCCGACGGCCAGCGGCAACGGGCAGTGGTACTTCTACAACCCTACGGCTGTGAGCCAGGGTAAGGCCGCTTTCCAGCGGCAGTGGGGACGCCGCGAGAATGCCGACAACTGGCAGCGCGCCAACCAGACTGTGGTGAATCTGGGAGAAGAGGAGGACAAGGAAAATCCGGGAAATCCGGAAAATCCAGATAATCCAGATAATCCAGACAATCCAGAAAGCCCAGACAGTCTGAGCACCGCCGAGCCGTCAGCCCCCACCGACACGCTGGCCAACGACCCTCACAACCGTGAGTACTACCTGGCCCAGATACCCTTCAGCGACGAGCAGAAGGCACAGAGCCACGCCATCATCCAGGAGGCTCTGCTCAAGTCGGGAGTCATCTTCAAGGACAAGCTCGACAACCTGAAACTCTCCGAGAAACAACTGCTGCGGCTGACAAAGGACTACCCGGAGTATGAACAACTGGCCGATGCCTGGTATCACCTGTTCCTGCTCTATTCGCGCCAAGGACGACACACGCTGGCCGACAACTGCCTGAGCCACCTGAAAGCCGAGCACGCCGAGAGTGAATGGACGACGCTGCTCAGCGACCCCTACTTCGCCTCCAACGCCAAGTTCGGCACCCACATCGAGGACTCGCTCTACGCTGCCACCTACGATGCCTTCAAGGCCGACAAGTTTGACGAAATCAGGGCTAATGCCAAAATATCCGAAGAGCGATTCCCGATGGGCGAGAACCGTGCCAAGTTCATCTTCATCGACGGACTGAGCCGACTGAACGAGGGCGATGGCGACGCTTGCATGGAAAGGCTGAAGGAGGTGGTCGAGAAGCATCCGAAGAGCGAGGTGAGCGAACTGGCTGGCATGATCATCAAGGGTGTGCAGGAGGGACGGCGACTGCACGGCGGCAAATTCGACATCGGCGACGTATGGTCGCGACGCGACGTGACGCTGACAGCCGACTCCACCGTGGCCGACACGCTGAGTGCCGACCCCAAGCAACGGTTCCTCTTCATACTGGCCTACGAGCCCGACAGCGTTGACCAGAACCAGCTGCTCTTCGAGATGGCTCGCTACAACTTCACCAACTATCTGGTGCGCAACTTCGAAATATCGACCGACGAGGACGAGGGGCTGCAGCGCATGCTCATCAGCGGATTCCAGAACTATGACGAGGCGATGCAATACGCACGCCGGCTCTATACCGACGAGGCGATGGCCGAGAAGCTGAAGAACTGTCGCAAGCTTATCATCAGCGATGTGAACCTGGCCCTGCTGGGCACCCGCTTCAGTTACGACGACTACGAGGTGTTCTACGAAGACACTTTCGTGCCGATGAAGGTGAGCCAGGAGCAGCTGCTGATACAGCCCGAGGAAATTGAGGCTCCTGACATCGAAGAAACAGGCACCACCGACGAAAAAGCAGAACAAGAAGAGAATGCCGAAGAAGAAGAGGACGATGGCATCCTGCCCGAGAAGCCCGCGCAGAAGAAACAGGTTGAGGACTTTGACTTTGGCGACGACTTCTGGTGATTGGTTCGTTTACAGTTTATAGTTTACGGTTTATAGTTTACGGTTTACAGTTTATAGTTTACGGTTTACAGTTTATAGTTTACGGTTTACAGTTTATAGTTTATAGTTTACGGTTTAAGGATGACGAACGGAGTATTATTGTGGGTAGACGACGAGGTGGAGCAGCTGAGGGCTCACCTGCTGTTCCTCGAAAAGAAAGGCTACGAGGTGGTGACGGTGACTAACGGCACCGATGCCATCGAGCTGTGCCAGGAACGCAACTTCGACCTGGTGTTGCTCGACGAACAGATGCCCGGCATCAGCGGACTGGAGACCCTGCAGCACATCAAGGAACTGCAGCCGGCACTGCCGGTGGTGATGGTCACCAAGAGTGAGGAGGAGAACATCATGGAGCAGGCCATCGGGCAGAAGATTGCCGACTATCTGATTAAGCCCGTCAACCCCAACCAGATACTGCTGACGCTGAAGAAGAACATCCATCGCAGGGAGATCGAGACCGAGGTGACGCAGACGCAGTACCAGCAGCAGTTCCAGCAGATAGCCATGCAAATCATGGACTGCCGCACGTGGCAGGACTGGACTGAGGTGTACAAGCGACTGGTACACTGGGAACTGGAACTGAGCAGCACTGACAGCAACATGACCGACATGCTGAAGATGCAAAAGGAAGAGGCCAACCTGGGATTCGCCAAATACATCAAGAAGAACTACCTGGACTGGGTGAACAACATTGCCAGTCTGAAGCCCGCATCCGACAAACGCCCGATCCTCTCGCCCGAGATTTTCAAGACAAAGGTGTTCCCCCTGCTCAACGAAGGCAAGAAGGTGTATCTCGTGGTGCTCGACAACTTCCGCTACGACCAGTGGCGCATGCTGGCACAGGACATCGGCAAGCAGTTCGACATCGACGAAGATCTCTACTTCAGCATCCTGCCCACGGCGACACAGTATGCCCGCAACGCCATCTTCTCAGGCCTGATGCCCAACAAGATAGCCCAGATGTTTCCTGACCTATGGGTCGATGAGGACGAAGAAGAGGGCAAGAACCTCAACGAGGAGCCGCTCATCCAGACACAGCTCGACCGCTATCGCCGCAAGAACACGTTCAGCTACCACAAGGTGAACAGCTCTGCCGATGCCGACAAGCTGATGCAACAGATGGGGCTGATGGAGAAGAACGACCTGAACGTGGTGGTGTTCAACTTCATCGACATGCTCAGCCACGCCCGTACGGAGTCCAGGATGGTGCGCGAGCTGGCCAACAACGAGAGTGCCTATCGCTCCATCACCCAGTCGTGGTTCCGCCACTCGGTCATCAGCGACTTCTTCCGCCTGCTCTCGCAGAAGGATTGCAGCGTCATCGTCACCACCGACCACGGCAGCATCCGCTGCACCCAGCCGGTGAAGATCGTTGGCGACCGCAACACCAATACCAACCTGCGCTACAAGCTGGGCAAGAATCTGGCTTACGACGACAAGAGCCTCTTCTCCATCCGCGAGCCGCAGAAGGCACTGCTGCCGGCACCCAATCTGTCGACATCCTACGTATTCGCTACGGGTGATGCCTTCCTGGCCTATCCCAACAACTATAACTACTATGTGAGCTACTATCGCGACACCTTCCAGCACGGAGGTATCTCGATGGAAGAAATGATTATACCACTCGTCACACTAACAGGAAAGAAAAGATGAACATCAAGATTGAAAACTTAGAGAACATACGGGAGTCAGCCCGTGAGTTTGTCAGCCAGATGGGCGACTCTAATGTATATGCCTTCTACGGCAAGATGGGGGCCGGCAAGACCACCTTCATCAAGGCCGTCTGCGAGGAGCTGGGCGTGAGCGACGTCATCACCTCGCCCACCTTCGCCATCGTCAACGAATATCGCTCTGACACCAGTGGCGAACTGATATACCACTTTGATTTCTACCGTATCAAGAAACTGGAGGAAGTCTACGACATGGGCTACGAGGACTATTTCTACAGCGGTGCCCTCTGCTTCATCGAATGGCCGGAACTGATTGAAGAGCTGCTGCCCGAGGATGCCGTGCGCGTCACCATCGCGGAAGGACACGACGGTTCACGGACTATATCATTTTCCTGAAGTTTCCCACCCTTTTTAAGAACAACGAATTAAAACGAATGAAACGAATTGAACGAATGAAACCTAATGTTTTACAAATTACACGAATTTGCTACGCGCAGGCAATCGCCGCTTGCGGCAAACAATTTGTGAAATCAAGAATAATTTGTGTTGGTTCGTGAAATTCGTTTTAATTCGTTGTTTTTAGGAAGAATAAGGGGTGGGAAACTTCAGTCATTTTCTTAGATTTCGGAAGTTAAGAAGTTAGAGAAGTTAAGCCGATAGTTGGGGGCAGCAGTTACTATCGGCTTAACTTCTCTAACTTCTTAACTTCTCTAACTTCTCAAACTTCTTAACTTCTTCAATTCGATTCGTTGTCAATCCTACAGGTTCTGCTCCTGGAAATCGAGGTCTGCCTGCACCATCAGCACCACGTCCTGAGGGTCGAACGACTTACTGACTCCCTCCTCCTTAGCACGCCGACAGATATAATCGGCCACAAGTTCCATATCGATATCCACCTCCTCAGCGTTCGTCTCGAGGATGCCGCTGGTATAGTAATAGTCCACAATGGCATCGATAATCCATAGGATATCCGAATTGCTGTAGTGATACTTCAGGTCGACGGGCAGGAACTGTCGGATATACTCCAGTTCACGTTGGTTCTCCTCTTCGTCGAGCCGGAGTTCTTCTTCGATACTGGCCATAGTCTAAAGCAGGGTTTGGAATTTCTCGTCGAGCTTAGCCTCGCCGACGGCACCTACCACTTTGTCGACCACCTCGCCGTTCTTGAAGAACAGGATTGTGGGGATATTGCGGATGCCGAACTCTGAAGCCAGTTCCTCATTCTCCTCCACATCGCACTTGCCGACAACAATCTTACCGTCATACTTCTCTGCCAATTTGGCAATCACGGGGGCTACCATTCGGCAAGGACCGCACCATGTTGCCCAGAAATCCACTACTAACGGCTGACTGCCGCCCTTCAGAGTCTCAAAATTCTCACTTGTAATCTGTACTTCCATAATTTCCTGTTGTTTATTAATGAATAATGTGGTTATGCTATTAAATGCAAATATCGTGCCAAATATTTCAATTGATCTTGTAGTCCATGACCGTCTGATGGCTCTCGATGAAGTCTATCAGCGTGTGGCGTACGTCCACCTCCCGTCCTGGCGACCTCAGCAGCACGTGGTGCTTACCCTGGGAGTCGCGAAGCTGGAAGAATAGTTTCGTCTTGCCAGGACTCTCGCTGATCAGCTGGCTTAGCTCCGCCACAATCTGCTCGTCGAGCATGTCGGTGACCATTGAGATGGTAATACGGTCGACGGCTCGCTCCTTCACTGTTTGCAGCAGTTCCACGTTGGTCACCTTCAGTTCCTTCTGGTCTGAGCTGCGATAGCGTGCCTGCATCTTCCCTGTAACATAGACAGCGGCCCCCTCGATAAACTTGCCATTGAGGCTTAGCCAGTCGTCGCCAAAAAGAGTCAATTCGCCTGAGCCGTCAAAGTCCTCGAGTGTGACGATGCCCCATGGCTTGTTGGTCTTGGCACTGAAGCGTGTCTGAATACCGGTCACTATCCCGCCGAGCGTGATGTCTTCCCGATCCTGAAGCGAGGCACCGCGGTCTGCCAGTTCGGCACAACGCGTATTACACAGGTTGTCGAGGATAATCTTATACTCGTCGAGCGGATGAGCAGAGAGATAGATGCCCACGAGTTCGCGCTCCTTATTGAGCCGCTCGATGTCGCTCCATCGCACCTCATTCTTGGGTGGCTGGGGCTGAGCTATCTCCACCCCGTCGCCGAATCCACCGAAGAGGGAGTTCTGCATCTCTGCCTTCTCCTGTTGGTATAGCTGACCATAGCGCACCAGCGTGTCGAGGAACGACTCGCCCTTAGCGTTGACAGCGAAGTAGTCCTCCCGGCGGATGCCGAAGCTGTCGAAGCCTCCGCTCAGAGCCAGACTTTCAAACGCCTTGCGGTTGACGGAGGCAAAGCTGACTCGCTGCACAAAGTCGTAGATATCCTTGAAAGGGCCGTTCTTCTCGCGTTCATCGATGATGGCCAGGGCGGCTGAGTCGCCCATGCCCTTGATGGCTCCCAGTCCGAAGCGTATCTGTCCGTGATGGTTCACACCGAACTTCTCGTACGACTCGTTCACGTCGGGGCCCAGCGTGTCTATCTTCATCTGCTTGCACTCGTCCATCAGTTTGGTGATTTCCGTTATCTGGTCGCGGCGGCGCGTCATGATGGCGGCCATGAACTCTGCCGGATAGTTGGCCTTCAGATAAGCTGTCTGGTAGGCCACCCACGAGTAGCAGGCGGCGTGCGACTTGTTGAAGGCATACGAGGCGAACTTCTCCCAGTCGGCCCATATCTTCTCGAGCACCTTCGGGTCGTGGCCGTTCTTTTTGCCGCCGTCGATGAACTTGGGTTTCATGGCGTCTACGATGTCCTTCTTCTTCTTACCCATCGCCTTACGCAGGGCATCGCTCTCGCCTCGGGTGAAGTCGGCCAGCTGTCGCGAGAGCAGCATCACCTGCTCCTGATAGACGGTGATGCCGTAGGTATCCTTCAGATACTTCTCCATGCAGGGGATATCGTAGGTGATGGGCTCGCGACCGTTCTTTCGGGCGATGAACGAGGGGATGTAGTCCATGGGGCCCGGTCGGTAGAGGGCATTCATGGCTATCAGGTCCTCAAAGACCGTAGGATGCAGCTCGCGCAGATATTTCTGCATGCCTGCCGACTCAAACTGGAAGGTGCCGATGGTGCGGCCCTGCTGGTAGAGCTCGTAGGTTTTGGGGTCGTCGATGGGTATGGTGTCGAGGTCTACGTCGATGCCTCTTGTCCTTTTGATGTTAGAACAGGCCTCCTTCAGCTCCGAGAGGGTCTTCAGGCCGAGAAAGTCCATCTTGATGAGCCCGGTGGACTCTATCACGTGGCCGTCGTACTGTGTACAGTTGGTCTTCACGCCCTTGAAGTCAGGGTCATCGGCGGTAGATACGGGCACGTGGTCGCTGATGGGGTCGCGGCAGATGATGAATCCGCAGGCATGGATGCCCGTGCCGCGCACCGTTCCCTCGAGCATCTTGGCATATTTGATGGTATTGGCCAGCTGCGGGTCGGTGGATGTCTCAGCATCGCGCAGCTCCGGCACATACTTGATGGCGTTCGTCAGATTCATCTTCGCACCCTCGGGCAGGCGGTCTGGGATGGCCTTGCAGAGGGCGTTCGAGATGTTCAACGGCAGCTTCTCCACGCGTGCCACGTCCTTGATGGAGTTCTTAGTGGCCATCGAGGCGTAGGTGATGATGTGCGCACAGTTCTCATGGCCGTACTTGTCCATCACCCATTTCAGCACCTTTCCGCGCCCGTCGTCGTCGAAGTCGGTATCGATATCAGGCAGCGAGATACGATCGGGGTTGAGGAAGCGCTCAAACAGCAGGTCGTACTTCAATGGGTCAATCTTCGTGATGCCCAGGCAGTAGGCCACCACACTCCCAGCCGCCGAGCCACGTCCGGGGCCCACCATCACCCCCAGCACGTCGCGGGCGGAGTTGATGAAGTCCTGCACGATGAGGAAGTAGCCTGGGAAACCCATCGTCTTCATGATATGCAGCTCGAAGCGGATGCGGTCGTCCACCTCCTTGGGGAGTGAAGAGTGAAGAATGGTGTATGAAGTGTCCGATTCCGGTATCTTTACCTCTACCTTGTCCAGCACCAGCTCTTTGTCGGGTGCATAGCGCTGCCGCCCTCCCTTGTAGGCCAGTTCTGCCAGATAGTCGGCCTCGAACTTGATGCGATAGAGCTTGTCGTAGCCGCCCAGTTTCTTGATCTTCTTCTCGCCGTCCTCACGCGACATGGGGTTCTCGCCGTTCTCGTCGCGGGTGAACTCCTCGTAGAGCTGCTGCTCAGTAAACCTCTGGCGCCACTCCTCCTCCTTGCCGAACGACTCGGGGATGGGGAAGAAGGGCATGATGGGGTCGTTGTCCAGACCATACACCTCCACCTTATTTAATATCTCCACGGTGTTGGCCATCGCCTCAGGCACGTCGCTGAATATGTCGTTCATCTCCTGGCGGGTCTTAAACCACTCCTGCTTCGAGTAGAGCATACGGGTGGGGTCGTCCAGGTCCTTGCCGGTGGCCAGGCAGAGCAGATGGTCGTGGGCCTCGGCATTCTCACGGTCTACGAAGTGGGCATCATTGGTGCAGATGAGTTTGATGCCGTATTCGCGGGCCAGTTCGATGAGCACCTTGTTGGCCTGCTGCTGCAGGGGGAATGTCTCACGGTTGGCGCGTATCGTGGGGTCTGTCACCTCGTGACGCTGCAGCTCCAGATAGTAGTCGTCGCCCCAGAGGCGCTTGTGCCACTCGATGGCCTCGCGGGCTCCGGCAATGTCGCCCTTCAGGATCTTCGCCGGCACCTCGCCGGCGATGCAGGCCGAGCAGACTATCAGGTCTTCGCGGTACTTCTCCAGCTCCATGCGGTCGGTACGCGGACGGTTGTAGAACCCGTCCACCCACGAGTTGCTCACCAGCTTGATCAGATTCCGGTAGCCGTGCTCGTTCTTGGCCAGCACGATGAGGTGGTAGCCACCCAGGTCTTCCTTGGTTTCCTTCAGGCTCTTGTCGCCCCGCCGTGCCACGTACATCTCACAGCCGAAGATGGGCTTGAAGGGCTCGAGGCCCTCCTTCTTGCGCCCTTTGTTGACGCTGTTGCAGATGTCGTGAAATTCCTTAATGCCGAACATGTCGCCATGATCGGTAATGGCCATACCCTTCATACCGTCGGCAATGGCTTTGTCTACAAGTTTCTTAATACTCGACTGACCGTCGAGTATCGAGTAGTATGTATGTACGTGCAGATGTACGAAATCTTCCATTGAAATGCTGATATTTACTCTTTTTGAGCGTCAAAGTTACAACGAAAAGCTGAGAATACCAAAAAAATTCATAATTATTAATTCATAATTCATAAATATTGTGTACCTTTGCACCCGATTTAAGACAATCGTTTGAATTTACATGGGAGAAAAGATAAAGAAACTGAAGAAGATCAGGATTCACCGCGAAGGCACCAGCGAGCTCATCTATGGTGCTCTTATTGCGTTTGCCATCTGCCTGGCCTTCCATTTCATCCTCGGTGCCATCAGCCCACTGGCACGCCATATCGTCATGCCCTTTGTCGGTGGCATATTGGTCGTGGCATGGTTCATGATGCTCAACTTCTACCGCTGCCCCATCCGCTACTTCAACGGCGATACGGAGAATCTGGTCGTGGCCCCTGCCGACGGTAAGATTGTGGTGGTGGAAGAGGCTGAGGAGAATGAATATTTTCACGACAAGCGGCTGATGATCTCCATCTTCATGAGTCCGCTCAACGTGCATGCCAACTGGTTCCCGGTGGATGGCAAGGTGAAGTTCGTCCACCATCAGAACGGCAACTACCACAAGGCGTGGCTGCCGAAAGCCAGCGAGGAGAACGAGCATGCCGACGTGATGATCACCACTCCCGACGGCGACGACATCCTGGTGCGCCAGATTGCCGGAGCCATGGCCCGCCGCATCGTCACCTATGCCAAGCCTCACGAGGAATGCTACATCGACGAGCATCTGGGATTCATCAAGCTGGGCAGCCGCGTTGACGTGTTCCTACCATTGACCGCCAAGCCCTGCGTCACCATAGGCCAGCCCACCACAGGCGACCAGACGGTGATAGCGAAACTGAATTAAGAGTTAAGAATTAAGAGCCTGTGAAGAAGCATATCCCTAACACGATTACCTGCTGCAACCTCATCTCTGGCTGCATTGCCACCTATTGGGCACTCTGCGGTGTCTATGACGTCGCCCTGCTGTTCATCGTCATCGGGGCCGTGTTCGATTTCTTCGACGGCATGACGGCACGCCTGCTGCACGTCAGCTCTCCCATCGGCAAGGAGCTCGACTCACTGGCCGACGACATCACCTTCGGCTTCGCACCGTCGGCCATCATCTTCGACTTCCTCAAGCAGAACGCCACCGAGCTGCCCTGGCACTACCTGTGCTACATCGCCTTCGTAATGGCAGCATTCTCAGCCCTACGCCTGGCCAAGTTCAACCTCGACGAGCGCCAGGCGATGGGATTCATCGGACTGCCCACCCCTGCCAACGCCCTATTCTGGGGAGCACTCATGGTGGGCGGCGAAGAGCTGCTAAGCTCGTCACCTTATTATATATATGGCGTGATAGCACTCATGCTGCTGAGCTGCTACCTGCTCATAGCCGAAATACCTATGTTTGCCCTCAAGTTCAAGTCATGGGGATGGAAGGGCAATGAAGTCAAATACATCTTTATCCTCTCATGCGTACCACTGCTGCTGTTGCTGGGCGTTAGCGGCCTGGCAGCCATTATCGCGTGGTACATTATCCTATCCATTATCACAAACAAGCGAACAACCTAAATTAACTACTGACATGCAAGTTATCATTGCAGCCATCGTTTTCGGACTGATTATCGCAGCCGTGGTCGTGCTGGTCATCGTCAATTTCAGCTACAAGGGAGTACGCCAGATGCGCGAAGCCGCTGAAGACCGCTCTGCCAGAAGGCAAAAAGAGAAAGAACAGAAAGACAAGAACCCCTTTGGCGACGACTATTTCAAGAGCAGTGACTCAGGCTCTTCCCGTCATACCCAGGAGCAATATTGGCAACAGGCTTCACAGCAGACCGCCCGGCAGAAGGCCCAGCAGCAGACTGCTGCCAGTCAGCAACAGCCGAAAGAAGACACTGCCCGCAGAACGACTACGAGCAGTGGCGTAACGATTATCGACGACCGCGAGGCCGACAACAAGAAGATCTTCGACCGCAACGACGGCGAGTACGTCGAGTTCGAGGAGGTCTAATTCCTCACCAGCGTACCTATCGGCTCGCCTTCCATCACCCGCTTCAGATTACCCACTACGTCCATGTTGAACACGTAGATAGGCAGGTTGTTGTCCTGACACATGCAGATGGCCGTCAGGTCCATCACCTTCAGACCGCGTGCCAGCACCTCCTTGTAGGTGATCTCATCAAACTTCGTGGCCGTGGGGTCCTTCTCGGGGTCGGCGGTATAGACGCCGGCCACGCGGGTGCCCTTCAACATCACGTCGGCCTCAATCTCGATTCCGCGCAGCGAGCTGCCCGTGTCGGTGGTGAAATAGGGCGAGCCCGTGCCGGCAGAGAAGATGCACACATAGCCCTGCTCCATCGCCTCGATGGCTTTCCACTTGGTGTAGAACTCGCCGATAGGCTCCATGCGGATGGCCGTGAGCACCTTGTTCTTCACGCCGATGGCCCCAAGGGCACTGCTCAGAGCCAGCGAGTTAATCACCGTGGCGCACATACCCATCTGGTCGCCCTTCACGCGGTCGAAGCCCTTCTGCGAGCCCGACAGTCCGCGGAAAATATTTCCACCACCGATAACGATGCCAATCTCGACACCCATCTCACTGACCTCCTTAATCTGCCGTGCATAGTCGCTCAGCCGCTCAGGGTCAATCCCGTAGCCCTGCTTTCCCATCAGGCTCTCGCCCGACAACTTCAAAAGAATTCTCTTAAATTTTGCCATAGTTTTTTCGTTATTTCGTTATTACGTTATCACGTTATTTCGTTATCACGTTATTTCGTTATTACGTTATTTCGTTATTACGTTATTTCGTTATTCCGTTATAATTCCCCTTCAAATCACGAACTGCACTTCCTTAAAGGCATAGCGCCGTTCTTGTCCCTCCTCGTCGCGCAGCACCAGATGGCCGTCATCCTCCACATCCGCTATCTCAGCCATAAAGGCACCATCCTTATCTGTATATGGATGAAAGCCTCTTCGCCGATATAGCATCGAGAGATACTGAGTCCTCATGTCGCGCCCAAGACAATCATTCAGAGCCTCGAGAAAATCGTGCAACAGCTGTTCCCGGTCAATCTCGTGCTCGCAAATCTGCCAGAGCGACACGGGGTTGGGGGCATCGCTGCGGAACTCGCGCTGGTTCACATTAAGCCCGATGCCCACGATGCTGTCGCGGATAGTGGTGCCCTGCAGGCGGTTCTCAATGAGTATACCGGCTATCTTACCGTTGCGCCAGTAGATGTCATTAGGCCACTTGATGCTCAGGTCGCCGATATGCCTGCCCAGGGCCTCGCAGAGAGCCAGCGACACCTGCATCGATATCTGGAACTGCCTGTTGGCCGCCACGCCGTCAGGATGGAGCAGCACGGAGAACGTCAGGTTCTTGCCGCGCTCGCTCTCCCATGTATTCGTGCCGCACCCCCGGCCTGCCGTCTGATACTCCGCCCACACCACCAAGGATTGGTTTAGCTCCAAGGATTTCAGGATTTCAGGATAGTCCGCCTCTGTCAATCCTATAATCCCTGAATCCTTTGACTCTAAACTCCGCAGCCAGCGGTTGGTGGAGTCGGTCTCCTGGATATGAATAATCTTAAATTCCATAATCTGCTTGCAAAGTTACTCATTATATTTGGAAAATCCGAATAACCAGATGAATTTAACGTGATTTACGATTATCCTGTTTTTACAAAATCCGTAATAGTGGTAATAGAATCCGTAAGATATGTAACTCGCATCTGCGGATTTCTTTGTAATTTTGCAACCGAATTAATAACGCAATCAAAAGGGAGATAATATAACAGAAGAAATGAAAAGAACAGTAACAGTTTTAATAGTACTATTGACTATGGCAACAATGAATGCTCAAAGGCTGACGGAGCGTCAGCAGGGATTGGCGGCATGTGCCTGCCTGATGGCACAGGGTGACTTACAGCGGTTGGAGCCTGCCGTGAAGACGGCACTCGACGGCGGCGTGACCATCAACGAACTGAAGGAGGCGTTCTCGCAGCTCTACGCCTACACGGGATTCCCGCGCTCGCTGAATGCGCTGGGTGTATTGAATAAGGTATTGCAGGAGAATCCCAATGCCAACTGGAAGGAGGGCAAGCCCTGGACGCGCCCGGCCCTCTGGGACGATGCCGACAAGGCGCTGAAGCAGGGTACGGAAGTGCAGACACGGCTTACGGGCCGTCCGTTCGACTACACCTTCTGTCCGCAGGACGACTACTACCTGAAGTCCCACCTCTTCGGCGACATCTTCGCCGGCGACCAGCTCTCTGCAGCCGACCGCGAGATAGTGACCGTGGCAGCACTGAGCGGACTCGACGGCGTGGCCCCGCAGCTCGCCGCCCATAAGCTGGGAGCGGTGAACATGGGTAACTCGCAGCAGACGGTCGATGAACTCTGCCAGTGGCTCGACCACGAGGGCTACACCCTGCGCAGCCGATTCCCCAAGGGCAAGCCGAACACAGCCTACGCACAGTACTTCATCAACGACAGCTACTTGGCTCCCATACAACCCGCCAACCTCAGCAAAGACGACAAGACGATGCTGCCACTGGCCAACGTCACCTTCGAACCCGGATGCCGCAACAACTGGCATATCCACCACGGGGCTCACCAGATACTGATCTGCGTCAGCGGCCGAGGCTGGTATCAGGAGTGGGGCAAGGCTCCCGTTGCTCTCCAGCCAGGCACGGTCATCGACATACCCGAGGGGGTGAAGCACTGGCACGGCGCACAGCGCGACTCCTGGTTCCAGCACTACACGACGCATGTGGCCACTGGGGGCGAGCAGTCGAATGAATGGCTGGAACCTGTGACTGACGACGTCTATGACCAATTAAAATAAGGTTTGCCTGTTCTATTTGTAGTTTTGCAACATGACAAGCGAGCAGCAGAAAAAAGACGAACGCTTCATGCTGATGGCCCTCGACGAGGCCCGTCAGGCATTCAAGAAAGGCGAGATACCCATCGGGGCCGTCATCGTGTGCCGCGACCGCATCATCAGCCGTACACACAACCTGACGGAGACGCTCTGCGACGTGACGGCCCACGCCGAGATGCAGGCCATCACAGCTGCCGCCAACACCCTGGGCGGCAAGTACCTGACTGACTGCACGCTCTACGTCACCGTGGAGCCCTGCACCATGTGCGCCGGGGCCATCGGCTGGGCACAGCTGCCCCGCATCGTCTATGGTGCTGCCGACGAGAAACGGGGCTACCACGAATACGCGCCCCGCGCCCTGCATCCGAAGGCCACGGCCATCGGCGGCGTGCTCGAAGCCGAGTGCCGCGAGCTGATGCAGCAGTTCTTCAGGAGCCGCAGATAAGAAGCCGTCACCGCACCCCGGATTATTTTCACTCATGTTTCGTAAGCGCTCTCTTCACCTGCCGTAGGGCGTTTTGCTTGTCAAACGCCGTTCTCTCTTCGCCTACTGTAGGGCGTTTTGCTTGTCAAACGCCGCCTGCCTCTGATTCGGCGTTTGACAAG
>CAMHUC010000079.1 GCA_946188155.1 uncultured bacterium
TAAAATTCGTCTTAATTCGTTGTTCTTAAAAGGTTTGAGGGGTGGGAAACTTGAGACTGTAACCCGTAAACTATCCCCCTAAAGCGTCTGCACCTGCTGCTTGTTTCGACTGGCCAGCTCCTTGAGCTTGTCCTTGCCCTTGAAGGCAAACACCCAGATGAGGAATCCGGCGACGGCCAGCAGGGCGATGCCCAGCAGCGGACGGTAGAAGAGCCATGCGATGGCGATGATGATGAGGCTCCAGGCGATGCCGACGACGGTGCAAACGACGCCCACGCCCCAGCCGATGATGTTGGCCACGAAGGGCACCACCTTGAGGATGGTCTCCAGGAAGGCGAAGATTCCCTTCAGTCCGCTGATGATCATCACGATGCCGATGATGCGGAGGAACCAGAGTATCATCGTGTTCGACTCCTTGGCGGCCTCGATGATCTCGTCGCCGCTCTTCTGGCCCATCACCAGCCTCTGGAATCGCTTGCCGTTCTTGGCCTTGAAGGGCTTGAAGGTGTCGCCCTCCACGACGGCCATCACCGTCACCTTGGCGGGCACAATCTTCTCGAACGTCACGCGCACGTCGCCCACCTCAGGCGAACCAGGCACTCGGCCGAAGTAGAGCACGTTGCCGGCCTGGTGGACATACTCCAGGTCCTTCCTGTTCTCGGCCTCGTCCATCGCCTTGTTGATAGAGTCGTTGCGGGCCTCGAGGGCCTCGATGGCGGCCACCACCGAGTCGGGAAGCAGGGCTCTCACCGAGTCGGGCAAGGAGGACAGCTGACCGCTTTCCGTTTTCCACTTTCCACTTTCCACTTTCCTCACGCCACTTTCCACTTTCTGCTTGCCGTAGAAGCGCTCGTAGGCCGTCTGGGTGCTCTTGTCTAACTGTTTCAGCAAGTCTTCGGCGAGAGCCAGTTCAACGCCCTCCACGGAGCGCATGCTCTGGAAGAGGCTCTGGGGTAGCCTGTAGGCCCCCCACCTGACGTTCTCGGCCCACCACTCCTGATTGTCAATGGTGGTGAGCACCGTGTTCTTCTTCTGATAGGCAGCGTCCTTGAACTGTGCCGACTCTATCGGCTCCGTGACCCACTCCTGGCTATAGGTATAGGTAGTGGTGATCTCCTCCTTTCCGCCCAGCTTGTCCTCGTGCTTCTCCTGCTTGTGCTCCACCCACTGGTAGTACTCCACCGTGCGGCTCAGGGCGATGGCCCGCGCCCCGATGCCGAACTGCGCGTCGGCGAGCGAGTCCTCTGTGGTGGCCAGCGCCGTGCCGCAGATCAGCTCGCCCTCCAGCGAGGCATCCTTCTTGTTGGGATTCTCCATCTCCACATACTTGCTGCCAGCCTCGTCGAGCATCTTCTCCGTCTTCACGGCGCGACCCTCGTTCCACCACAGCAGCACTGTGCCAGCCAGAAACAGCATGAATCCCGCTCCTATCCCTTTGAAGGAGCTGCCCACTCGTGAGCCGTAGCCCACCGTTCTCGTCTCTTGAAATGCCATAGTCCTATTCCTTTCTAATATTTAATGTTTATGGTTCGTGGTTATCTTTTCGGCGCAAAGATAATAAAATTTCCCGTACATTGTTCGTTATTACCAATAAAATTGCTAACTTTGCACTCAAAAACTAATAAATATGCACTATATGAAACAAATCATTGCCGTTTCGGCACTCTTCGCCATCGCACTCACAGCCTCAGCTCAGGCCTTCGACAACCTGCCCACACCGGTAGAAGAAAAGGTGATTGACAACACCCCCGACTCCATCGCCAAGGCACTCATGAACCGCCCGGCACCCGGCTCCACCCGGCAGTCCGGAAATCCCGTGCTCTTCTTGATTGGCAACAGCACCATGCGCAACGGCACCATGGGCAACGGCTCCAACGGCCAGTGGGGATGGGGCTACTATGCCAACAAGTACTTCGACGGGCGCAAGATCTCCGTTGAGAACCAGGCCCTCGGAGGCATGTCCACACGTACCTTCTATACCGACCTGTGGCCTGCCGTGCGCCAGGCTCTCAAGCCCGGCGACTGGGTAATCGTCTCCATCGGCCACAACGACCACGCCGACTTCTTCGACAAGAAGCGCGCCCGTGGGGTCATCGACGGCGTCAGTCCCGACACGATGGTCGTGGGCTTCAACGAGCGCCTGCAGAAGAACGACACCGTATACAGCTACGGCGAGTACCTGCGCCGCTACGTCTCGGAGATACGCGCCGCCGGGGCCAACCCCATCCTGATGTCGCTCACCCCGCGCGACGCCTACACCCCGCAGGGTAAGATTGTGCGCAAGCCTCAGACTGAGTGGGCCGCCTATGTCGCAGCCACCGAGGGCGTGCCCTTCGTCGACCTCAACGAGATTTCGGGCCGGAAGATCGACCAGATGAGCCACTGGAAGGAGCAGTACCACTTCTTCGGCGACCATATCCACACCTCCGCCTTCGGGGCCGAACTCAACGCCCGCAGTGCCGCCGAGGGCATCTACTATTCCACCAACCCGCTGCTTCGTCCGCTGCAGCAGATGATGACGGGCGTGCCCCTCGAGGCATACGGCCAGGGCCGCCAGGAGGGCAAGCCGATGGTATTTATCACCGGCGACTCTACGGTGAAGAACAAGGACCAGGACGAGGACGGCATGTGGGGCTGGGGCTCACAGGCCGGCCTGATCTTCGACCCTGCCAAGATTACCTTCGAGAATGTGGCCATGGCGGGCCGCTCCACGCGCACCTACCTGCGCGAGGGCCGCTGGGAAAAGGTCTACAATGCCCTCCGCCCAGGCGACTTCGTGCTGCTGCAGTTCGGCCACAACGATATCTGTCCCATCACCGACAAGAAGGCCCGTGGCGTCATCCCCGGCACTGCCGACACCTGTCATGTGTATAAGATGGAGGAGGACGGAAGCTTCCAGGTGGTCTACAGCTTCGGATGGTATCTGAAGAAGTTCATCGACGACGTGCGCGAGAAGGGCGCCACGCCCATCCTGCTCTCTCTGACGCCGCGCAACGAGTGGCCTGGGGGCAAGATTGAGCGCCGCAACGACTCCTACGGCAAGTGGTATCGTGAAGTCGTCGAACAGACGGGAGTAGAGTTTGTCGACGTACACAACATCTCTGCCGACTTTCTCGACAAGAAGTTTGCATCCAGCGACGAGGCCAAGAGCAAGGCGAAGGCCTCCAAGTACTTCAACCACGACCACACTCACACCTCCAAGCTCGGTGCCCAGATGAATGCCCGCAGCGTGGCGCAGGGACTGAGACAGATCGGCTCCCCACTGGCCAAATATCTGAAGAAGAAATAGTGAACCCTTTTGGGCATGCACAAACAGGGGGACGGTTCTTTTGTTATCGCAGTGGCGTGATAACAAAAGAACCGTCCCTCTGTTTGTGCTGTCAGTACTTGATCCACTCGGAGAGATTGATCTTGCCCTTGAAGTCGGGAGCTATCTGGATGTCGTTAGTGTCGGAGGGCTTGCCCAGAAGGAACTTGTCGATGAAGGCCTCCACCTCGGGGTACTGGCTCTCCGGCAGCTGGCAGTGGCCGTGGCCCCCCACGATGGAGTAGCCCATGCGGTCGGCGATGCCCAAATGTTGCCATACGCGACGGGCGGCATTGAGCGACACGTAGGCACTCTCGTCGGCCAGCCACTTGAAGTCGGTGTTACCCAGCACCAGCAGGGCACGGGGGCAGACCATCGCCGCCAGTTCGTGGTGGTCGTAGGGCATCAGGTAGACACTGTCGCCGTGGAACATCTCGCGCATCGACTCCTTGAACCAGTGGTAGTCGGTGCGGTCGAGGTTCTCCACGCTGTCGCGCCCGCAGTTGTAGCGCCACGAGGCAGCACCGCCGCCTCCCGGCTCCTGGGCGATGGTCAGACAGACGCGCTCGTCGAAGGCCCCGCAGAAGAGGGCCATCTTGCCGGCATAGGAGCAGCCGCTGACACCGATGCGCTTGACATCAATCTTCGTCACCTCTGGCCCCAGCAGCTCCAGCCCGTCGATGAGTCGGCTCAGTCCCCAGGCCCACTCGCTGTAGGCCCCGTTGTCCTTCAGGTGGGGGTACAGGCGGTCGAAGGGATGCTGGCCGCGCTCATGGTGGTCCCGTCGCCACTGTGAGTAGTCGTTGACCTGCGCCTCGTGGTAGTTCATCACGGCGATGGGGCGCTGCTCGAACAGCGGCTTGGGCAGCGAGAGCATGCTCGTGCCAATCATCAGGGCGTAGGGCGGATCGCCCACTGACGGATAGTGGATGGAGGATTTCAGGGTAAGCGTCTGGCCTCCGACGGTGACGTCGACCGTCAGCGTGTCGCCGTCCATGCGGGCCTTGACGGCCTCACGGGCCACGTCGGGCTTCTCGCCGATGCCGTATTGCTGTATCATCCGTCCGATCTCCAGCCTGCGTGTACGCCAGTCGTCGAGGCTCTTCACCGCCTGTCCGTTGTTCATCACCAGGGGGTTGGGCAGATCCCTCTGCGGCTCTGCCAGCTGTGCCGAGGCCGATAGTGCAGCGCACAGCGCAATCATTGTCAGTATGTGTCTCCTGTTCATCTTGATAATAAGTTTAGTACAATCTGCGGGCAAAGATACAAAAATTAATTGATAATTGACAATTGACAATTGATAATTTTGCTGCTGTGATGAAAAATAGTCAATTGCCAATTGTCAATTATCAATTTTTCTTCGTAACTTTGCACACGTTATGATAGACAGGGCAACGATAGACAAGATCATGGACGCCACGAACATCGTCGACGTGGTGGGCGAGTTCGTCACGCTGCGCAAGGCGGGCGTGAACTACAAGGGTCTGTGCCCCTTCCACGACGACAAGACACCCTCGTTCATGGTGTCGCCCACGAAGCAGATCTGCAAGTGCTTTGCCTGCGGCGAGGGCGGCACGGCCATCAACTTCCTGATGAAGCACGAGCAGATCACCTACCCCGAGGCCCTGCGCTGGCTTGCCAAGAAATACAGCATAGAGATTGAGGAGAAGGAGCTGACGCCCGAGGAGAAGCAGCAGCAGAGCGACCGCGAGTCGATGTTCATCGTCAACGAGTGGGCGAAGGACTACTTCTGCCGGACGCTGAAGGAGGACCCCGACGGGCTGGCCATCGGCAAGCAATACTTCCGCAGCCGAGGCATCCGCGACGACATCATAGAGAAATTCCAGCTGGGCTACGCCCTGCCCCAGCGCGACGCGCTGGCACTGGCGGCACAGCGGGCGGGCTACAAGGCGGAGTATCTGGTGAAGACGGGACTCTGCTATGAGCGGGGGAACGGCGGCGCGGAGGCGCGGGGGAACGAGAACACTCCTGCCGCTGAAGGTAATCTCGCGCCCTCGCAGCCACGCAGCCCCGCAGCCCCGTCACTCATAGACCGCTACGCCGGGCGCGTCATCTTCCCCTGGCTCAACGTCAGCGGCCGCGTGGTGGCCTTCGGCGGGCGACTGCTGGACTCGCGCACCAAGGGTGTGCAGCAGAAGTACGTCAACTCGCCCGACTCGGAGATCTACCACAAGGAGCGCGAGCTATACGGCCTCTTCCAGGCCAAGCGGGCCATCGCCAAGGAGGACCGCGTGTACATGGTGGAGGGCTATACCGACGTGATAGCCATGCACCAGGCGGGGGTGGAGAACGTGGTGGCCAACTCGGGCACGGCACTCTCGCAGCACCAGATCAAGCTGCTCAGGCGCTTCACGCCCAACATCACGCTGCTCTACGACGGCGACGAGGCCGGCATCCATGCCGCCATGCGCGGCACCGACATGCTGCTCTCGGAGGGCATGAACGTGATGGTGCTGCTGCTGCCCGACGGCGACGACCCCGACTCGTTCGCCCGGAAGCACTCCACACAGGAGCTGAAGGATTATATCGAGAAGCACCAGACGGACTTCATCGAGTTTAAGACGGACACCCTGCTCAGGGGAGTTGACGACCCCGTGAAGCGCAGCGAGGGCATCAGCAGCATCGTCAGGAGCATCGCCTTCATACCAGAGTCGATCACCCGCGACTCGTTTATCACCAAGTGCGCCCATCGCCTGCAGATAGAGGAGAAGGTGCTGGTGGACACGATGAACAAGTACATAGCGCGCGACAAGGAGGACAAGGCGAAAGAGCGCGAGCGCAACGAGGCCCGCGAGCAGGGCCAGCAGTCACTGCAGCCACCGGCTGAAGTGGGTAGCGAAGGCGCGGAGCTACGGGGGGGCGAGCAGCCCCTGATCATGCCCATCGGCCTGCATTCGCTCGACGAACAGACGCGCGAGGTGGAGCGGCTGCTGGCGCAGGCCATCATCAGGCACGGCGGCAAGACAATCTACGAGAACATCGAGACGGAGGATGGCGGGACGATGAACCTGACGGTGGCGCAATACATCAGCTACGACCTGGGGCAGGACAGCCTGGCGTTCCACGACCCGCGCTACAACCAGATACTGGCCGAGGCCACGGCCCACAGCGGCGAGGCCACGTTCGACAGCGAGAGCTACTTCCTGCACCACCCCGACGTGGGCATCAGCAGCCTGGCCACCGAGCTGGCCATCGACCGCCACCAGCTGGGGCGCGGCTTCCAGGTGAAGGAGCGGGAGGACAGCCTGCGCCAGCATGTGCTCCACCTGGTGCTCGACCTGAGGATGGACATCGTGGAGAAACGGCTCAAGGAAATCAAGCAGCAGCTGCGGCAGGTGGGTTCCGACATGGTGCGCATCCAGGAGCTGCTGACGGAATACAAGGACACGCAGGAGCTGCGCGACGCCCTGGCCAGGCAGCTGGGCAACGACCTGGTGAGATAGGCTGGGGGCGATATAACGACATGACGATATTACGAAATAACGGTATAACGAGATAACGACATAACGACATAACGATATAGCGGCTTAAAGTTAAGAGTGATAGGGTGGAAGATCATACTGCTGAGTGTCTATCAGATTGTGGTGATACTGACAATCATCCATGTGGTGATGGACAACCGCCAGCCGGCAAAGACGATGGCCTGGGGGCTCATCATCTGGTTCGTGCCGGTGGCGGGCATCGTGCTCTACCTCTTCTTCGGCGTGAACACCCGCAAGGAGCGCTTCGTCAGCCAGCGAAGCCTCGACCAGCTGTCGAAACGCTCCATGCTGGAGTTCGTGGAGCAGAAGGACCTCAGACTGCCCGAGGAGCACCGGCAGCTGATAGACCTCTTTGTCAACGAGAACTTCTCGCTGCCCTTCAAGGACAACAGCTGCCAGGTGTACACCGACGGCTACGCCTTCTTTCCCGCCCTGCTCGCGGCCATTGCCAGGGCCAAGAGCCACATCCACATCGACATGTATATCTTCGAGGACGATGCACTGGGCATGCTGGTGGCCGACGCCCTGATTGACAAGGCCCGGGAGGGAGTGGAGGTGAGGGTCATCTACGACGACGTGGGCTGCTGGCAGGTGAGCCACCGCTTCTTCGAACGGATGCGCGACGAGGGCATCGAGGCGGTGCCCTTCCTGCCGGTGCGCTTCCCCTCGTTTACGAGCAAGGTGAACTACCGCAACCACCGCAAGCTGATCATCATCGACGGCCTGACGGGCTTCGTGGGAGGCATGAACATCGCCCTGCGCTACGTGAAAGGCACAGCACAGCAACCTTGGCGCGACACGATGATACAGGTGACGGGCAGCGGCGTCTGCGGACTGCAGCGCGCCTTCCTCGTGGACTGGTACTTCTGCGACCGCACGCTCATCTCCAACCGCAAGTACTATCCCGCCTCCCTCTCACCCCTCACCTCTCGAGCTCCCCTCACCCAGACAGTGACCAGCGGCCCGGTGACCCCCTATCCGGAAATCATGCAGGGCTACGTGCGCATCATCCACTCCGCCAGGCACTATGTCTATATGGAGACGCCCTACTTCCTGCCCACCGAACCCGTGCTCTTCGCCATGAAGACCGCCGCAGCGGCAGGTGTCGACATACGGGTGCTCGTGCCCTTCCGCAGCGACACGCGCTTTGTGGAGTGGGCCAGCCGCAGCTATCTGCGCGAGGCCGTGGAGGCCGGCATCAGGGTGTCGCTCTATACGGCGGGATTCTTGCACTCGAAGCTGATGGTGTGCGACGACAGCGTGGCCACCTGCGGCTCTACGAATGTCGACTTCCGCAGCTTCGAGAACAACTTTGAGTCGAACATGTTCTTCTATGGTGAGGAGATGGCAGCACGGCTGCGCGACGTCTACCTGGCCGACGAGCGGCAGAGCATTGCCTTGAGCGACATGCCGGAGCGCATGAGTCCCAGCTTCGTCAAACGGCTGCTGGAGTCGCTGGTTCGGATGATGTCGCCGCTGATGTGAAGAGCGTGAAGTTGACGCTACCGTAGCTGCGGTGGTCGAGGAAACGGGGATGCGAGGCGAAGTCATGGTCTTTGCCATGTTCAAAGACGAAGACGCCGCCAGGCTTGAGGAGGCCCTTGTCGAGGATGAGGTCGGGAATCGCAGGCAGCTCCTTCAGCGCGTAAGGAGGGTCGGCAAAGATGAAGTCGAACTGCTGACGGCACGACTTGACGAACCGGAAGGCATCGCCGCGCAGGGGCACGCAGGCCCCAGTGTTCAGCTTACGGAGACACTCGGTGATGAAACGGTGGTGGTCGCGGTCCTGCTCGACACTGATCACATGGGCGCAACCCCTGCTGACCAGTTCGAGCGAGATGCTGCCCGTGCCGGAGAAGAGGTCGAGGGCCGTAGCCCCGTCGAAGTCGATGTACTGCGTGAGCACGTTGAAGATGTTCTCCTTGGCAAAGTCGGTCGTCGGCCTGGCCTTGAACGTGCGGGGAATGTCGAAGTGGCGCCCCTTATAGATGCCTGTAATGATTCTCATAGCTCGTCACTCATCTGCCTTTAGTGAATAGTGTCACCAGGTCGAAGGGCATACCCGGCACCTGCGTTGCCGGCGCACGGTTGAATTCCGCCGAGGGATTGATGACGTATGCATTCTGGAGGTATCGGCGCAACTCCTGCAGCAGCCACTCCCGCTCGGGGATGTCGCCCACGATGTGCATCTCGTCGTATTCAGGCTGCAGGTTGAGCTGTTTCCACACGTAGAGCAGGAAATAGAGCGAGTCGTGGGCACGGCTGGTGTCGAAGGCGTTGCAGAACTTGAAACGGTGCTGCTGGAAGGAGAAGATGTCGAGCTGGCGGTCATGGAAGTAGCCATAGAGCTTTGACCGCCGGCCGGTGAAGCTGCGCTGGTGGAGGTATCGCCACACGGGAGCCATCAGGTGGATCAGGCTGACATCGCCGAAGTGGTCGCCCACCACCGTCAGCAGGTCCTTGTTGACACAGAACGTGGCCACCGCATTCAGGTCGGGCAGCACGTTGCTCTCCACAGCCTGCTGCTCACTCCTGGGGAAGGAGTGGCGATAGAGCACCTCGGCGTCGACCACGCGGAACTGCTCCACGGGCACCATCAGCACCCGCGAGTCAACCATCAGCCTGACGCGCCGATGATTCTCGGCCAGTATGTCGGCCTGTTTGAAGGCCTCACGGAGGTTGGCTGCCATCGACACGCCGCTCTTCACCACCCATGGCTCATAGGCTATCGGCCGCTGCGCGTTGGCCACGTCGACCGTGGAGAACGACAGCGTGTTTCTGCCCACCCGGATTGTCAGCGTCTTGTTGTTCATACACCTTTTATCCTATTTCCCCTCCATCACGCTGGCTATGATGACAGCCAGGAGTCCAGCCGCCGCCACCGCCAGAAGGAGGTTCACTATCTTGCGTGAAATATGCATATCGGCTGCAAAGGTACGAAAAAAACGAGAGAAGAGCAAAGGAAATGTGTTTCTTTTTTCTTCCAGGCGACAGTATTTTCCTTTCCTGTCCCTTTCCCCGTCAGCCATTTCTGTAACTCCGCGCAGGAGTTACAGATTGACGACAGAGAGGTACGCTTCGCCCGTGACCTTTTCCTGTTCAGTTTCTATACCAGGGGTATGTCGTTCGTTGACATCGCCTATCTGCAGCACAGTGATGTCAAGGACGGCATATTGACTTACAAGCGCAGGAAGACAGGACAGCAGCTGACAGTCAGCTGGGAGGCATCAATGCAGGAGATTGTCGATGAATACAGTCAGTCGGGTCATAGCCCCTATCTGCTGCCTATCATCAAAAAACGGAATGGTAAGGAGCGGAATCAATACCGTCATGTCCAGACATTAGTGAACAGCCATCTTAAGACTATCGCCCAAATGGCAGGAATCAATTGCAGGCTGACCATGTATTGTGCCCGCCACTCGTGGGCATCTATCGCACGGCAACTGGACATTCCTATGAGGGTCATCAGCCGGGGCATGGGGCACAACAATGAGTTGACGACAGAAATCTACCTCAAGTCTGTAGACAGTCAAAGCGTTGACCAGGCGAACCGGGAGATTATCAGTCTTGTGAGGGGCTGAGAATTTCTTTGTAAAATTCAAGAGAAATTCGTGTTCAATTCGTGATAATTATATGTTTATATCTTAAACTTTACACAAATTACCAAAAATTGAAAACGAATTTCTCATTAATTACAGTCCTTCAAGGTTACTCAGCGATACAGATGGACACACGGTTCATGTCGTTCTCGGCGAACGGCTGTACGCGGGAACCCTTAGAGTCGTAGGTGATACGCTCCTGAGCGATGCCATACTGCTCCTTCAGGGCCTTCACCACGGCGTCGGCACGGCCAGCGGCCAGGCGGTCGTTGATCTTGTCGTTACCAGTGCCGGCATCAGCATAGCCGGTCACGACAACCTTCGACTTGGGGTATTTGGCCATGTAGTCGGCGATGTCCTTCACCTTCTGCTGCTCGCTCTGCTGGATCACGGTCTTGTTGATCTGGAAGAATACGTCGCGACGGATAGGCTCAATCTTCACCTCCTCGACCACGGGAGCAGGCTCTACGACTGGTTCCGGCTCAACAACGGGCTCCGGCTCGGGCTCGGGTGCGGGAGGAGGAGGCAGAATCTTGTTGTAGCTCTTGCCCAGGTTGATCTTCAGACCGATCAGAGCGTCGAAGTACCAGTCGGCATTGCCAGCCTTCTTCGAGTTGTACTTGTCGCTCAGGATGTTGGCATTACCCTCAACGGTCAGGGCTACGGCGTTGCTCAGGCGGAAGGCAGCCTCAAGACCTCCACGGCCGTAAGGGCGAACCTTCGTGCCGTCCCAGAGGTACTCCAGCTGGTAGTTGGAGAGCGACTGAGAGCCGATCTTCTTGGCGATATCGTTCACCTCGTCGTTGGAGAAGGCGATGTTGGCACCGCCGCCAAGGAAGAGTGTCAGATTGAACACGCGCTTGGGGTTCCACCCGGCAAAAAGGTTCGACAGATTGAACATCAGGTCGATGCCGGGAGCCACATACTTATACTTGTACTGCTCGTTGATCTCCGAGTTCCAACCGCCCTTCGACTGCCACGCATTGGCCTGGATGCGGCCGCCGAACACGGGAGTGAACTGGTAGCCCAGACCGAGCTGGAAGTTCGGAGAGAGCAGCTTGCTGAACTTTGCCTCGCCGAGCGTGTACTGAGCACCGCCCTGCAGCGTCAGGAAAGTGTGCTTCTTGAACTCATACTTCGTGCCGTCGGCAGCTGTATACGTTGCCTGGGCCATAGCAGATGTACCAAGCATCAGCAGGGCACCTGCCAGTAAAGACTTCATTGTTTTCATAACTAATTATTTAAAGAATTGAAAATATAATTAACATCGCAAGAGAAAAACTATTCGTAATTCTTGATACCCTGCAAAATAATCTCCGTTGGCTCTTCGGAAGCATTCGTATAAACAAAGGCACTGCGATAGAATTGTCCAGAACTGACTTCTCCCATTTTGAGCGTCATGGTAATTTTTGACTTCCTGCCTGGAGCAATAGAATCCTTAGGAAACACAACATCCAAGCATGGACATGAAGCCTCGACCTTCTCAATGACAAGAGGCTCACCGCCTACATTAGCAAAGTAGAAATCGCGAGTTTGGTCTGGCCCATTGATATCAAGAGAGCCAAGATCGAAGTAAATTGTATCAAACTTGATTACAGGATGGCCCTTTGTGTAATTAACCCGAACACTCTCTAAGGAATCAACAGACCTCTGTGACTGGTCGCCATGACGATTTGAATGACAGGCAGACATCAGCAATACCATAAGCCCAAAATAAAAAAGCTTCCTCATAATTGAATTCGTCTGTTATTTGGCAATTTTAGAATCGCGGGTATTCATATCGTCATCGTCAGCAACGGTCAGATGCCATTTACCGTCGATACGAACTGGCTTGATGACATAAAACATCTTATTCGGACGGTTGTCATCAGAACCCTCCTTATCGAAAAGGACGGCAGAATATTTTACAAGACAATCCTTCTCCGTTTCAAACTGCATCAACTCAATCTCATAACGGAGCGGCTGAATGATTTTCATCCCCATCAGATAATGCGCTTTTAATTCAGGTGTCATTGCCGAAAGGGAATCATCATTCAACTGTGAAACCATTGACAAAGCCCCATCAAAGTCTTTCTTCAACAGCAGGTCAAAATACTGATTCATCAATGTCGTCACTTCTGTTGTGTCAGCAGACGAAAGCTCCATGCGGTTTTCTTCTACGACAACATCTTTCTGGCTCTTTCCTGTACAGGCTGCTATGATAACACTCAAAAGAGCACTGAGGCACACAGTCGAAATTTGTTTTCTCAATGTCATACATTATAAGTTTTATCCAAAAGGGGTGCCACAGAGTGACACCCCCTTAATTAATAATCTTCAATGAAAGAAGAAACTATTGCTCAATCATAGCCTGCTCAACAGAAGGTGTTACACCAACGGTGACCCACTTGGTCTGACGAACAGTCTGGAAGCCATAGACATAAGTCATGGTGATGGGCACGAACACGTGGAATCCACCTGTTACACCTGAGTTGTTCAGGTAGCGGAGCTTCGTGTTGCTGATCTTCTCCAGCTTCAGGTTGGGAACGTCAGATGTCTTGATGAAGTTCTTACCCCTTGCATCAGCCTCGCTGGAGACACGTACCATGCTTCCAAGCGTGTAAACATTGCTACGAGTGCTTGTACCCAGGTTAGCGTCTGTATAGAACAGATGATCAGTGATATCGAGATCAACCTGATAGTAAGCGTAGTCGAATGCCTTCACGTTACCGACACCAGGAATGTTAACCTTAACGTCAGCACCACCTGTGCGGTTCAGACGATCACCATAGTACTCACGCCAATCCTTAACGATGAGAGCATCGGTCAGGTCAATCTCGTGCCAGTCATTAGGAGCATCGGGAACAAGAGCCTGCTTCGGATCCTCGAGGTCGAGCGGACGGAGGAAGCGGACATTGAACCACATGTTGTTCCAGTAGACAGGAGCGCAAGCGTCGATAGCCTTGATGTTGATGTAAGCAGTGAAGGTCTCACGCTCTGCAAGCTCGTTGTGAGTCTTGTAGTTCAGGATGTCATCCTGGTCAACACCGTTCACATAGTTCAGAACAGTAATCTGACGGTCGGCAACTGTTGCATTGTCGTCGTAGTTCAGAGTGACAAGCTCCTTATACGGTGAGTAGACAGTATTGTTCTTAGCAGCAATCAGGATCTTTGTACGATCAGCGTTCAGAACAAGTGTGTACTCAGCACCAGTGTAACCCTTGACAGTCCAAGAATTTGCAACACCATGGTTAGTACCAGCATTGAACGTAGCATTACCAATAGCAGTGCTCGGCAAGATGAACTCGCATCCAAGCTTCATGCCTGTAATAGAGCTGAAGTGAGCAGCGTCCTTAACAGTAGCAGAGAGCTTACCACCGATGAAGAAGTCCTTCAGATTCTTAGTGAACTCAGTATACTTCTTGTCAGTTCTCTTGGCAATGGCATCGTTAGCCATCTCAAGCAGATTGTCGTAACGGATGTTCATCTTGGTAGCATTGTCGTCAATGCTGTAGCCGATGGTCTTCTCTGTAGCCGATGCCTCGGGAACAGGAACGGGAACGTTAACACGAACCTCGAATGCGTCAGCGGTACCTGTAGCATTAGTCTTGCTGTTCAGATCATACCAGTAGGTAAGGATCTTGTTAGCACCCATGTCACCCTTAGCAACGTGGAACTCACCTGCAGGAATCGTCAGCTTAACCCAGATTGCGGGATTACCCTTAGCGGCCTTAGCACCAACGGCAGGCTTGTCTGTATCAGGATTGTAGCTCAGATGAGCGTAGCGTACCCATGTTACGATCGGCTCCTTATTGACATAGTAGTCACCCTTGTCCTCCAGCTTGTTAGCAGCCTTCAGAGCTTCTGCCTTATCCTTCAGTTCAGCAGCAGTGAACGACCACTTGATGATATGGGTAGTAGCGTCCTCAACACCCTGTGCTGACTCGTTCCACTCCTCGTCGATTGAACCGAATGCCTTAGACTCGTCAATACGCTTACCAGCCTTGGCATCATACTGCACACCGAAGCGGGTAACCTTATTATAAGTAGCACCCTGAACGTCAACCTGCTGAGATGTCTGTTTGTAGTAGTCGAAGATGTAATTCTTATCGAAGTCCTTCTTAGACATACCTCCAAGCAGCTGGTCATAAATGTGGTACTCAATCTCAGACCATGTCACGCGGCCATCGAAAGGCTTACAGTTCACCCAGATGTCCTTGATGTCGAAGTCGGCCTCCTTAGCCTCAGGAGTAACAACATCCTGAGTGATGAGGAACTTCATGTAAGCGAACGACACGATGCGGTTCTTGCTATCCTTGACCATGATACATACGATAGGCTGACGACCTACAGCAGCGGCATTGGCAGTCTTGCCAGTGATGGTCTTACCATCAGCTGTTACATTACGCGGATAAGCAATGACGTGGCCATTGGCATCCGTGATGAGCTCCAGGTGAACAGTCTCACCGGTCTCGTTAGAACCCAGTGCATAGTTAACCGGCTGAATCTCATACTTGAAGCCCAGCTTCTTGAATGTAGCGTCGCTCATAGTGACAACCTTAGACACGTCAATAGAAGCATCGCCATCCTGATTCTTGTTCAGAGTAGAACCATTCCACTTTGCGATAGGCAGATGAGCAGCGGGATGACCGGAAATAGTATCGGTAATCTCATTGTCGTAGTCGGCCTTTACAGGAACATAACGAGACTCGAGGACCTTTGTGATATCGAACGAACCGTCATACTTGATGGTATGGGTAGGCGATGTGGTAGCCAGAGCCAGGAAGCTGAAGCTCCTGTGAAGGTTTGAAGAGTTGACGGCACCTCCGTCATAACCAATCTGGTCGAGGTGACGAGTAGTCACAGGGAAGGTGTTATCACCAATGAGCAGGCCATAGCCATACTCGGGAACGACGATAGCATAGTCAGAGTTGACAGTGGTATCAGCGACACCAGCCTTCGAACTCTTCTTGGTCAGCGACAGAGAAGCGATAGTGGCAATTCCCTTTGTCAGGCGATTTTCGATGACAGCAGCGTCAGCCTCGAAGGGAACGGTCAGGATACCATTCTGCAGGTTTGCTGCATTTGCCTTCAGCAGCTCGTCAGTAGTCTTGTAGATGGGGCTAATACCACCGTTCACACCACTACGTGTAGGAGTAACTCCCTCCTTGGCAGCAGGCTCCTTGATATTCGAAGTCCAATTGTAGAAATCGATAGTGTAGTTAGACAGATCAACATTCAAAGGATTAACATGATACTGAGCTGTACCATAGTCAGAAATGTTGACAGTACCTACACGGTCGAAGTAGTGGTACATATCCTTGGGCTTTTCAGGATTGTTCTTCTCCTCGGGCAGAACGTATGTATACACGCTTACACCCTCAATACCACCATAGTAAGTATCAGGACGGAGAACAATAGAACTCAGGTTGCGCTTTACGAACACATTCAGTGTCAGGATGTCAGCACCAAGTTCCTTGCTAACCTTATCAGCTGCATTCTGAGCAATCTGAGAAACCTTCACCTCAGTGATGGCAGCATCCTTAACTTCCTTAATAGCCTTGTTCAGTTCAGCCTTGGCATCAGAGACCAGCTTGTCAACCTGGGTAGCGGTGTAGTATGCCTTCAGTGCCTCAGTAACGTTGGCCTTTGTAGCGTAGTCACCCAGGATAGCGGTAATCTCGTCAGCTGTTTTATAGTTCTTCAGAGCCTCGGTGATGGCAGCAGTTACAGAAGCGGGAGTAGAATAAGCCTTCAGCTGGTTCTCCACATACTCCTTGACGGCGGCCTCGGTCATGCCGCTCACGTCAGCCTTCTTGGAGATGGCTTCCTTCAACTCGTCGAGCGTCTTGGCCTGAGCCTCGAGGTCGGCAGTTACAGAAGCAACCTTACCGTCAACAGTCTCCTTCCACTCCTTCAGGGCGGGAACGTCCTTGTTCAGAGTGTTGATGCTCTCGTCGATAGCATCGATGCGGGCAGAAATAGGCTTCAGGGCCTCAGCGAGACCCTCTTCAGTCACCTTACCCTCCTGAGAAGCAGCAATCAGTGCCTCAAGATCCTTCTTGGCCTGTTCGAGGTCTGCAGCTTTTGCAGAAGCAGCAACAAGCTCCTTCAAAGCATTGATGGACTCAACATTGGCCTGAATCAGCTTTGCATTGGCCTCAACAGCACTTGCATCAGCCTTTGTGGCATCAGCATCCTGCAGGGCCTTCTGGGCAGAAGCCAACTCAGTCTTCGTAGCGAAGTTAGCCTGAGCAGTTGTCAGGTCCTGCCTGGCAGATGCCAATGAACTCTCAAGAGTAGAGAGCTGTGTCTTCAGGGCGCTGACGTCGGAATTAACCTTGTTAATGTCGTCATCGTAATCCTTACAAGACACGAACATACTTACAGAAGCAACCAAGAATGCTCCCATAAGCAGTTTACTGAAAATCTTTCTTTTCATACGATTAATAATT
>CAMHUC010000080.1 GCA_946188155.1 uncultured bacterium
TTCAAACTCATTGCGGCCAGAAAAGCCACTGTGCTAAGTAGAAATTTCTTCATAAGTTTTAAATTTTAGTTTTTAATTAATAATTAGGGATAAATCCGTTGCAAAGATAGATACTTTTTTTTATATAAGCAAATTATTTGTTGACTTTTTAATGTTAATTCGTCCAATGCCGTTTTCATGGCCTGTGATTATAAAAAAGAAAGGGGGCACATCGGTTATGATGTGCTCCCTTGTCTTGGAAGATAGTTTACTTATTTCTTGCCCTTGAATTCGTATTTGAATTCATAGTTCTTACGACCGACCTTCTGACTGACTGTAAAGGCTGTATTTAGGTTTCCTTCTTCATCAATGATTCCAGAAAAGGCCACGCCTAAAGTATTGGCAGTGCTGACAGTTTGATTGACAAACTTGAATCCGTAGTTTGAGTGCCATATATTGGCAATTGAGGTGGCATTGAGATCTGCCCCGGGGCAGGAGAAAGTGATACTAGTAGCATTGTCACCACTGGCAGCAGCCAAAGTAACAGTGCCACTATATTCACTCGTACCTTCGCTACTGATACGAATCCAGGTGCCGGTGTAGGTTCCGGCAGAACCCTGTGCAGCCGTCGTGCTATAACTGATGTCGGGATCATCATTTTTGTTGCTACAGGCTTCAAAAGTGCAGCAGAGAGCAAAGGCCGCTAATGCTGAAAAAATGTATTTCTTCATCTTCTTTTTTCTTTTAGTTGTTAAACCTTGATTGGATTAATAGCCAGGATTCTGATCCGCGCTGGTCATTGCCGTGTTCATCTCAATCTCATTTGCGGGGATAGGACGATAGAGTTTATATCCACTACCACTCACATCTTGCATGGCCTTGGCAGAAGTGATATAAGGGCTGAATTCAACATTGTAGCGAACCAACTGCTTCGTGCGGCGTAGGTCCATCCAACGATGACCTTCTGCATAGAGCTCACGTGCACGCTCATCCAGAATAAGGTCAATATCACGAATCTGGAAAGAAGGCGATGTGGCATACGTATTCTCGTAGTCGCTGAATGATGACAGGGATTCAAGACCGGCACGATTGCGGACGGCATTGATCTTAGTCAGAGCCTGTGCTGTCTGACCTGCCATCAGATAGGCTTCGGCAGCCACCAGATACATATCGCTCACATGGAAGATGACGATGTCGCGATAAGTATTGTTACCAGTTACCTGTTCTGATGCGGGATCATCAAACTTCTTCACGCAGACACCGTTGCTGGTCTGGACATTATAGTCAGAAATCGCCTGCGTCCTCTTGTTCTTAACACTTCCATCAGCATTGAAGGTATATTTGATGACGTTGGGAAGGGTCAGAATATCAGCGGTTACCTCTGTGATATCATCTCCCTGAACATACTGCTCTTTATGTGCAGCAAACTCAGCCTCAGCCTCAGCTTCTGTCACATACCAAGGGAAGTAACGGTGGGCAATGTGGAATGTAGCCAATTTTGCGGCGTCCACATTGTAATAAGCATAATAGCCTTCAGTGCCCCAGTTGGCTACGTTACCTGACTTTCCACCATTATACATTGTGGTCATGTAAGTTGCCTCATAGCGTTTGTCGCCCTCTTCGAAAAGATACATAGACTTTTCTGATTGGCTGTTCTCACTACCTACGTTCTTCTGGCCGCTGGTTGTGCAGTCACCATAATAGCCGCCGTAGTTGTTCTGCATAGAGTGTCCACCATCAGTCGAGTTGCCAGGGTAGCCTGTGCGCTCATACTGTACAGAGAAGATCTCTTCAGCATTGCCCTCGTTTGAGGGAGACCATTTGTCAGCGAAAGACATGGTGAGGTTGACGCCGTGAATGGCAGTCTCGGCCCACTGGGCTGCCTGCGTGAAGTTGCTGGTCGAATTGACAGAGTATGTTCCCTGCTCAATGTTATTAACAGAGGTGTCAAGATCCCATCCTGCTGCCAGATAGACTTTGGCAAGCAGAGCGGCCACAGCCTGTTTGCTGGCACGGCCGTTATGATCCTGGTCAGCAAGCGTTGAGTTGTTGTAGAGACTTGTCAAGTCTTCAATAATGCCAGCGTATACTTCGCTCAGTGGTGTACGAGGATACTCTCGTGAAGCGTCATTGATATATGTCGTCACGTATGGTACTCCGCCAAACTGCTGGGTGAGAAGATAGTAGCCGTAGGCACGGAGGAAACGGGCCTGATGACCAAGGTTGGAGTCGGCCCCGGCATAACTGATGACACCGTTAGCGTAGTTGATAGTCTTGTAGATATTAGAATAGAGACTCGATACGCCGTTGTCCTCTGGTGTCAATGTATATTCATTGTAAACTCCACCAGATTTACCACGAGTATTGATGTAGAGATCGGTACCCTGCTGGTAGAGGCTTGGATTGTATGCAATAGACTTCAGGCTGCTGTATGCAGTCGTCAGGAATTGTGTGGCATCAGCACTGAAGCGGTCATCTGCCGTCTGGCCACCTGCGCTCTTGTTTTCCGGTTCCAGGAAGTTGCTACAACTGGTAATCGTCATACCTGTCAGCAAGGTGGCTGCCACGAAAAGATATATTTTCTTTTTCATTGTTTCTGAATATTAATCGTTATTAGAATTTAATGCTTGCACCAACCTGATAGGTGATTGTGCTAGGACCGTCGTTCTTCAGGGCGGCATCAGCCCACTCTGGGTCAAAGCCCTTGTACTTGGTGATGACAAACGGATTGGTTACAGTGAAGTAGAGACGCAGTTGCTTGCAGCCAAACTTGTTGAGCAAGTTCTTGTCGAAGGTATAGCCCAGTGTGATGTTCTTCACCTTCATGAATGAGGCGTTGGTGATACACTTAGCCTGATCCCAGTAAGACCCCTGTGCGCCTACACCGCCATTGCTTCCACCATTGTTGGGGAAGGGCATGTCGCCATAGTGTGTGGAAGTCTGATACTTCGGATTGATGTAAGTACCATCCTCATTTACACCGTCAACGTCAACAAGTGTACCAGCGGGGATATACCAGTCGCCATTGAGACGCATACGACCGCGGTCACCCAGATTCCAGTACTCGCTGAGGAAATTAGAGTACACCTTGTAGCCTACCTTTGCATAGAGTGAGAATGAGAAATCCCAGTTCTTCCAAGAGAGGTTAGAGGTGAAACTGCCAGTGAAAGAAGGATCCATGCTGCGAATGACACGGTCATCGGCATCAATCTTGCCGTCACCATTCTGGTCGTTTACGTAGGGCTGACCCTCTGTCAGACCATATACCTTATAATAATAGTCATACTCCTTCATAGTAGAACCAGGTGTCAGACCGGCATTGGTGGCTGCAACATTGTTGGGGACTACCATATTGCGGTCTGTTACGATACCACCAGACTCATAGGTGTATGTATTGTTAATAGTGTAGTCCATAAACAGGTTGCCCGTAACACCAGTACCAACCAGACGGTCTACGATGCCGTCGATGTTGCGTACCTTATTTTGGTTGTGGGCAAATGTAATCGTTGTCTCCCAGTTCCAGTCCTTTGTCTGGACGTTCACTGTTGTCAAGGCAACTTCAACACCACGGTTGCGAACGGAACCGATGTTGGTTGTCATGCTACCGCCGCCAGACTCAAGGGGCAGGTCAACACCACGAAGCAGATTGTCAGAAGTCTTCTGGTAGACATCAATGCTACCGTTGATGCGGTTGTTCAGGAAACCAAAGTCAAGACCAATGTTATACTCCTCGGAAGTTTCCCACTTCAAGATCTTGTTGACGATAGATGAAGGATAGAATCCCTGCAGATAGTCAGCACCGAACGGATAGTAAACGGGACCGGAAAGTGTCTGCTGAGTAGCGTATGCGCCAGCACCCTTGTTGTTACCAGTCTTACCATAGGCAAGACGCAACTTCAAGTTGCTCAGCCATTCGGCTTTCTTCATGAACGGCTCTTCTGTGATGCGCCATGCCAAGGCTGCTGAAGGGAAGGCACCCCAACGGTGATCCTTATCAAACTTAGAACAGCCATCCCAACGAACGGTAGCCGTCACATAGTAACGGTTCTTCCAGTTGTAGTTGGCACGCAGGGCGTATGACATCATACTGGTCTCAGAATAAGATGACTTAGAGTTGTCGGCATTATAGGTACCGCTACCCATGTTCCACCAGTCGGTGAGAGCCATAACGCTTGTAGCATACCACTGGCTGCGTTCTGTGTTGCCGGATTCCATAGAGAACAGACCCATCACGCCGAGGTTGTGGTTGTCAGCAATCGTTGTATTGTAATTGATGACGTTGTCCCATGTCCATGAGAAATTGCGATAGTGGTCTGTATTGGCCTCATTGGGATTATCAGCAGTATAAGTTCCGTCATCGTATGGCTCACCAGTGAGGGGATTCACGTATCCGCCAAAGAAGCCTTCACGATAATTGGTGTAATTCGGAGAGAAAGTGGTCTTGATGTCAAGGCCCTTTATGATGTCAAGTTTCAGATAGATGTTACCGAGCAGGCGCCATGTCTCACGCTGCTTATAGGTACTCTGCATAATGTCGAGAGTGCTGCGCTGGTCGGAGAACTGATAAGAGTCAGTTCCAAGGGCCGCATAGTTACCGGGCTTGTGGTTGACATTGCCTTCAGCATCGTAAGGAACCATATAGGGGTTCATACGATAGGCAAACTTGATGGCATCGTCGTTGGCATATTCCTGTTTGGTGCGGGCAAGGTTGATGCTGAATCCTGCACTGATAACCTTATTAACTCTGGCATCAACGCTTCCCTTGAAGTTGATCTGATTCTTCTCATCGCCTTTGTATGTACCAACTTCCCTGTTGATACCTGCACCGAAGTGATAGTTCACGATTTCGCTACCTCCATTCACGGAGATGAAGTGGTTCTGCTGGCTGCCATTCTGCGTTACCATGCCAGGCCAGTCGTAAGTGGCACCTGAAGAAAGCATCTTTTTCATCAGATAGTCGCCAGAACCAGTGTGCTCACGAAGCAGACACTGCTCAAGAATGGAACCGCCAATCTGATATACGGGGTGTGAAGACATATCGGTGGTAGCAGTAGCACCATTACCACCATAGGTCAGGAACTTGAGGAAACGGTAGTCGTAAAACTGCTGTCCATCCTGGAACTCAGGCATACGTGCGGTCTTAGACCATCCGTAGTATCCGTCATAACTGATAATCGGCTTCTGGTCGCGCTTCACGCTCAGGCCACCTTTAGTGGTTACCATGATGACACCTGCCGTAGCACGGCTACCATAGATGGCAGTAGAAGACGCGTCTTTCAGTACGTCGATACGCTCAATATCCTGCGGGTTGAGGAAGTTGATGTCGTCACACATCACACCATCAACTACATAGAGCGGGGTGGTGGTAGAGTTGATTGACGACTTACCACGAATCTCAATGTTAAAGCCGCCACCAGCACGACCTGATGACTGTGTGATGTTCACACCGGGGTTGCTACCCTGCAGGTTACCCAGCACGGAGGGAGCACCCTTGGCATTCAGCTGTTCGGTGTTCACTGAAGATACCGAACCGGTGAGGTCCTGCTTCTTCATGGTACCATAACCTACGACCACCACGTCCTGAAGTGTAGTAGCATCTTCCTTCAGAACGACGTTGACCGATGTCTTACCGGCGACATTGACATCCTGCGACTGCATACCGATGTACGAGATCGTGATGACCTTGCCGCCCTGCATCTTGATGGTGAAGTTACCGTCGAAGTCCGTCACTGTGGCATTCTTGGTACCTTTCTCCATCACAGTAGCGCCGATGACGGGCTCGCCCGTTTCATCGACCACATTTCCGTTGACCGTCTGAGCCGACACCGTGCCTACAATCAGGCTTAGCACCAGCATCAGCGCGATGCGGAACGTCTTTAAATTACCTTGCATACTTTAGTTATTATTAGTTATTAATTAGAATTATAATTCGTAGTTTGCACTTTAGGTTGCAAAGATACTAAAAATCCTGCTAAAAACCGTTAAGGTTTTAAGATTTATAAGTAATATTAACACACCGCGAGTGCCGTTAGCGATGCAAAATTAGTGGTTTTTGATAATAGAACCCTAAAAAATGATTAAAAACCACACGTAAACGTTTGATTGAGTGTTAAAACTACAATATAGTAAAAGGGTGCGCCCGGAGGCGCACCCTAATTGGTGGATATTCATCATCGGCGGTTTATCTCTGGGGAGCATTGGCAGGCTGGTCAGTCACCTGCTCCTGGGGATCGTCGAGGTTGACGGACGACGGAGAGTCGATGGGGTTATCTTCTTTGCTGCATGCTGCCAGAGCCATTGAGACGATGGCGATGCCTATAAGGAATTTCACTTTCTTCATAATTGCAGTTATTTAATGATTACCTTCTTGTTGTTCTTGATGTACAGGCCCTTTGTGGGAGCGGCTACGCGCTGGCCCTGCAGGTTGTAGTACTCGGCATTCTCCTGAGTGGTAGAAACCTTGCTGATGGCAGTGGCGTCGCTACCCACGATGTAACCACGGGCAGAGGCCAGCAGCTGCGGGATGGCGAGCCAAGCGCGGTGAGCCTCTATCTCGAAGGCAGCGCCGTCCTCTGCGCCCCAGTACCAGCCGAACTGGTTGGCCTGGGCAGTGCCTGAGTGGCCATAGGCAAGCTTGTAGTAGAGGTTAGAACCTATTTCGCCGTAGGTGGTGGTGGCCACATCGCTTCCCTTGAGGAGGTTCGGACCGATGTGGATGCCTGACACGCCTGTCGGAGTCAGTTCATAATTGCCGCCCTTCCCGTCTTCAGTCTTCAGCATAACGGCTGTACCGGCGGGGATGGTGTAAGGCACTTCTGTATAGGTGATTTTCTCTATGTTGGCTTCGCTGACAATGTATGCCTTCAGGCCAATAGGCAGAGCATAGTTTGTCTTAGAGTCGTAGAACGTGGCGTAGCCGGTGTCGGAGATAGCGACGTTGGTCAATACAGCAGCCTCACCGAGACCGCCCATTTGGTTCATGCCGTACACTACGAACTGTCCGATGGCACTCTCCAGTTCATAGGCTGGCGTTTCGGTGATGCCTAACAACTGTCCGTTCTGGAACACGGCCCACCTCTTCGTGCCGTCGTTGGAGGGTCTCCATGTCAGGGTGCTGCCACTGATTTCCAGATAGGCTGGAGCGGCGGCCTGCTTGCAGAGCGCTGCGGGATCCCATGCCTTCTCAGCATTGGCAGAGAACATCTTCTGGTAGCTATAGTCATCTGCCTGTTCAGCAGTGAAGATGGTCTGGAAGTCACCGCCATACGACTTGATGACGTTGCTCTCCGGCGTGATGTTGTTGCCCGCTTCGTCCATGGTATTGAATTCACCGAATACGACCGGATCCTTCGAGTTCATGCCCTTCTGCGTCCAGCGGCTGGCCACGAGCGTCTTCTGTGCGTTCTCGTCGAGCGTGGTGTTCAGGTAGACGGTGATGGGGTCGTTGTTCCAGGTGCGGCCGAGGTTCCAATCGCCCTTGCCCTCGGCGAGGTCAACCACCTTACAGCCGTCGAACACGTAGCCGAATTTCACCGTGCCGCGCGGAGCTACCACTGTGCGACCGCCAGTGCCATTGGTGTTGCGGGGCTCGAGTGAGATGGTGCAGTTCTGGAAGCGTACGTCGCCGCCGCCACAGATGAAGTCGACGGTACCATGGATGTCGCAGCCGTCAAAGTAGGACTGCATGGCATCGTTAGAGCTGTAGTACGTATCCTGATAGGAGAGCATACGCACGTTCTTGAAGATGGTGCGGTCGCCGCGGTCCTGGACGACGGCGGCACGTCCGCCCACCTGTCCGCCGCCGAGGGCACCGTAGTAGTCGAGTGCATTCTGCAGCGTGATGTCCTCCATATAGAGGTTGGTACCGCTGACACTGAACATATCAGCAGAGCCGAGGCCCTCGATGCTCTTGTCGGGAGCGGTCTTGATGATGGTCTTGTCCATCGACTGTCCGATGATGGAGATGTTGTGGCCGCTGATGGCGGTCTTGACGGTCTCGTTCAGGTCGTAGGTGCCGTCGGGCACGTAGATGAAGGAGCGCTCTGCATCCTTGCTGGCATTGGCTCCGTTGACAATCTCGAGCACCTCGATGAGGCTCTTGGCATCGCCGGGCTTGACGAAGTACCAGCTGCCCTGCTGCTCGAACTTGGCCTCGGCGGTGTTCACGATCTTCACGCCGTGGATATACATCTCGCCGCTGGTGTTCAGGTTGAGCGTGATGACGCCGCCCTCGCCCTCGTAGTTGAAGGCGACGATCTCACCGTCTACGTTGTCGTTGTTCTTGCCGGGAATCTTGCCGATCTCCTTGCCGCTGGCATCGGTGATGGTGATGTCTTCGGCAGCGCCGTAGCGGCAGAGGGTCACTGAGACGGTGGCCTTCGGGCCTACGAGCAGGTCGATCTTATTGCCGGTCTTGAAGGCCCAGCCGTGCTGTGCGTCGTGCCAGTAGAAGCCTTCGCCGCTAGGGCAGAATGCCTCGTGGTCGGCAGCGTCGAAGAGCTTGTCGGTCAGGTCGAAGTTGTACTTGTCCGACTTGCTGGCCGTCTCTATCTCCGTGGCCACGGCATAGAGGCTGATGTCGCCCGTAACGACGGTCTCGGCGGTGTACTTCTCGCCGCCGGCAGTCTTGATGAACCAGCCGCGCACCTTCGTGCCCTCCTGGGCGGTGGCGGTGGCAAAGTCGATGTCGAACTGTCCGATCTTCTCGTCCTTCTCACGGATGAACTCGCCGAGCACGGTGCTCTTGTCGGTGTCGATATAGGTCAGCTTGAAGTCGGGCTTCTGCACGATGTTCAGCACATACTCCACGGCAGTCTCGCCGTAGGTCATGGGGATGGTCACCTTGCACTTGGTGTCGTCGCCCTCGTACTTGATGGTGCCCACCTCGCCCTTCTTGGCCGTGGCCGTGACGGGGTTCTGCTCACTGATCATGGGGGCCTTCTTCGAGAGTTCGAACTCCACCTCATAGGCATCGTCGAAGAGTGCTGCGGTGGTGAACTGCTCACCGTTGATGGTCACCGTGGCCAGCACGGGCACCTCCTTCTCGGTGCCGCTGAGCGTGCCCTCGATGACAATGTCGGCAAAGCCGATCTGCTTGCCGTTCTGCAGGTGGTAGAGGTTGACGAGCAGGCCGCAGGTGCCCTCGCCAGGAGTGGCTCCCTCGATGGTGTAGGAGAGCTCAGAGATGTTGGGGCTGCCGTTGTTGCGTGCGGGCTTCACACCCTGCTCTAACAGCACTGTGGTCTTGTCGGGGTTCTCCCAGGCGATGTCGAGCAGTCCGTTGTCGGTGCCGAAGCGGCTGGTCTTGAGTGTCACCTTGGTCGGGGTGAACGTCAGACCGTAGTTGGGCTGGATGAGGAAGCGGATGGCGTTGCTCTCGTCGGCAGCGGTGCCGCCCTCGCTCTCGTTCTGCTGGGTGAGGGGCATGAACTGCGTCTGGTCAACGCCGGCCACGGTGTTCTTGCCGAAGAGCGTCAGGTTGTCGCCGTAGGTCACCTTGCTGGTGATGAAGAAGGAGTTGCTGAACTCAGCCTTCTGCTCCTCGGTGCCGAGGTTGAAGGCGAAGGTAGCCGTAGCGGGCTCCTTGTCGAGGGTGGCGAGCTGCTTTTCGGGCACCTTGCTCACAGCCACGTATGGGCAGTAGTCCATGCCGGTGATGGTGAGCGTGGTGGCCTCGCCGTCGTAGCGGATCACATTGACGTTCTTGGGGTCGTTCTTCCAGCAGGCAGGGGCTTCGGGTGTCACGGTGGCCACCTCCTTGCCCTCGGCGTCGGTCACGACGATGGCTTTCTTGCTGTAGGTACACTGTCCCACGGTGATGTCCACGCTGCCGCTGACGGGCACCACCACCTTCAGGGCAGTGCAGCCGTGCTCACTGTGGTACTTGCCACTGATGGTGGCCACGGCGCTGGCGTCGTCGGCGGCCACGCGGCTCACCGTGCCGTCGTCGGCCACGGCCACGCCGAAGCTGACCTCTGTACCTTGCTTTTGTTCTTCACTTGTCAACAGCGTTCCTTCCTGGTTGTTGACGATGGCACTGAAGTCCTTGAAGTCTGCCGCCTGGCTGACCGCCGAGAGCAACAGCATCAAGCACAACGTGCCGAGTCTTGCTAAATGTTTACTCATAATGTTTTGTTTTTAGAAATGGTAAATAATGCTGTGTGCAAAGTTAGTGAATAATTTACAATGATGAGTCCTTTCGATACATTTTTTAACGTAAACGTTTGCAAAGGAAGCCTCTTTACGATTCTATAGAGGCTTCTGGCAATCGTATAAAGGCTCCATAGGATTCTATAGAGGCTCCGTGGAAAGCGGCGGAGGCTTCCTTCGCCGGTGTTAGGGGAGCCGATGCCGATGGGGAAGCCTCGCCTGTGTGCGTAGTTGCTATATGCCGTTTTTACCCCGCACCTCCCGCATCTCCCACACCTAAACAGGTGTAAGAGGTGCGGGAGGTGTGGGGTGTTTTTGGTGTTTCCTTACTATATATGCGCGTGCGCGTAAGGTGTGCAGTACTATTTCGATTTCGGGTAGTACTCGTCGACGGTGCTTTCGGCGTAGGCATTGCCGCCCTTCATGATTCCTTCTACGAGGCTGTTGCAGTAGACCTCCACGTTGGTGTAGAATCCAATCTTGTCGAGGGTATATTCGGCATCATCGTTGGTGTTGGGATCCAGACCGTTGGCCTTCTCCCATTCGTCGGGCATGCCGTCGCCATCGGTATCGAAGCCTTCGGGGCGAGTGACGCTCTCCAGCTCATATCCGCCCTGATCCTTCACGAAGTCGATGATGCCGGGGCGATGGGTGATGGTCTTGCCGTCGCCGGTCTTAGCGGCGGTGCCGGTGTAGGTGGCGGTGCCGTCGGCAGCCTCCTGCATGTAGCGGGTGTCCACACCGTCGCGGTGGAGCGAGGCACCGGCGTAGGTGAGCACCTGCTGGAAGGCCATCTCTGCCGAGTGGGTGGTCACCTTGCCAGTCTCCACCTCCTCATCGAGCTTGATGCGCACGCAGTCCTCGTCCTTGGTATTCTTATAATAGGTGACGTTCTCGCCATACAGGTGCTTCACGTCGGGGATGCAGCGCTCGCCGTCGATGATGTAGGTTCCACCGTCGTAGATGACTCCCTGCCAGTCGTAGTTCTGAGCCTTGTCGCCAGCGGCAGTCACGTAGTTGCCGTTGATGTAGTAGCGCGAGCAGTAGCCCATGAAGTCGGAGCCGGAGGCGTTGCTGGAGGTGGCTATGGATACCTGGGTGACGCGGGTTTTGTTAGAGGTGGCGGGGCCGGCCTTGTAGTAGTTGTTCACGATGTTGATGTTGCCGCCGCCGGTGCCGCCGTAGCAGCCGTTGCCGTTGCCCCAGTTGTACATCACGCAGTTGCGGAAGTCCACGATCTCGGCCTGAATACTGTTGGCATACTTCGACTGGTCGTATTTGTCCCAGTTGTAGCGTGCGCCGCAGAAGCGTGGCACGCGGTTCTGCATGTGTGCCAGGAAGTTGTGGTGGAAGGATGCACCCTTACCCCCCCAGATGCCGCCGTAGCTGTGCTCGCCCTTGCTGTGTCCGGGGTTGGCCAGAGCCTCGCCGAGTGTACACCACTGCATGGTGAAGTGCTGGTTGTCGTAGAACGATGCTATCTCATCGATACTCCAGCTGAAGGAGCAGTGGTCGAGCACGATGCCGTCCTTCTGTCGCTGCCAGGTGGCGTCGGCACCGTCGTTGACATCCCTTTCCTCGCCACGCCGGAATCGGATGAACCGGATGATGTTGTTGTCGCCGGGCCTGACGGTGCGGTATCTTACTGTGACGCCGGGAGCTGGGGCCGTCTGTCCCTCGATGGTGGTGTTGGCACCAATCACCAGGTCAGACTCCAGGCCTATGATGCCAGAGACATCGAACACCACAATCTTGGCGTTCGAGCCGCTGACGGCAGCGCGTAGCGAGCCTTCACCCTTGTCGTTGAGGTTAGTGACGTGGCGCACCTCGCCGCCTCGGCCGCCAGTAACGTAGCGCCCGTGTCCCTCAGCACCGGGGAATGCCGGAGCAACGGTTTCGGTGACTTCGGGTGTGTCGTCGGGTTCTTCACTCGGATTTACGATTGGATTGTCTTCAAAACTGCATGCAGAGAATGCTACAGTCGTAGCTGCTAACAGCAGCGTCCACATAGAATTTCGTTTTGCTTTCATTGTCTGAATATTTAAGTTGTTCGTTATTGCATACGCTGTAGTCCTTCCCAGCGCACGTCCCAGGTGCCATCCTTGGGGAATCCTGGATTGAGCGGCTCACGACAGCCGTCCCATCCGGCGCACATCATGGCGACAGCCGTGAGCAGGGCTCCGTTGCCGGGCAGGTAGATGCGCAGGCGGTCGGGTGTCTGGAAGTTATGGCCGTTCTTGAGGTAGGTGTTCTTCTGAGTGTCGATGAGCAGGGCGTCGAGGGCGGTCTTGGTGTCGCCCAGGCGGGCTGCGGCCATGGCTATCATGCCGTAGTCCCAGCCCCAGGTGGTCTGCCAGTTCCAGTTTTGCATCACCCAGGAGAGGGTCTTGGCCATTTTCTCCTTGGTGTAGAGGATGGAGGGGACGGCGGAAATACCGCCGTTTACTGGACGGGAGGGAAGGATGCCGCAGGCGCCAAGGACGGCGGGGTGGTCGTTGCGGCATTTGTCGGCGAAGGTCTCTGGATCTGAGTTTTGGGGCTGTGTACCGACGGTGTCGAAAGGGTTGAAGGGTTCGAGGGCATCGGTAGTGACGAGTGGTAGTCCTGCGGTGTAGATGGTGTTGGCTTCGGGGAGGGGGCTCATGTTCGCAATAATGTCATCCCAGAGGGCGACACGGGGCTTTCCTTGCCGCTCGCGCCAGAGATTGGCGATGCTGAGGCCGTAACACCAGTAGGCGAGCTCGAAGGGGTGGTTGTAGCTGATGTCCTTGGTCATGCACTCCTGCATGGCGGTGGCGCCTCGGAGGGTGTACTGGACGGTGGTGGCTTTGACGGCGGAACTACCGCCGTTTACGGGACGGGGGGTGACGAAGTCGGCCATGAACTCGGCGGTAGCCTCTACCTGGGCGGCGTATTTCTGTAGGGCCTCGACGGTGGGGGTGGCGCGGTACATTTCTTCGGCGAGATAGATGTAGTGGGGCTGCTGCCAGATGAGGAACGAGCCAGTGTTGCTCGGGGCCTCGCCAGCCCAGGGGTCGGTCATCTTCATCCAGCGGACGCCCTTGAAGCCCTGTCGCTCTGCTATCTTGCGGGCCACGGGGTAGGCTGTGGTGTTGTACCAGTCGAGCATCTGGGCGATGACCTCAGGGCGGTTCCAGAGGGCGAAGTCAACGGCGTGCCACCAGGTCATCTCGAGGTGCGGGCGGCCGAACCAGCTGTTGTAGGTGAGGCCCGTCTCCTGTGGTGGCATGGCATTGGCGCAGTTGACCTGAGTGAGGTATTGGGAGAGGACGACGCGGCGCTCCAGCTCCTTGGCTCGCGGGTCGGTGCAGCGGCTGAAGTCTGCGATGGCTCCGCTCTGCCACCAGCGTGCCCAGTGGCGGAGGGTGGCCTTGTGGTATTGGTCGTATTCGAAGTGGGGGGAGGGGGGGACGGGCTTTCCGGATAATCCGGATATTCCGGGTTTTCCGGGTTTTCCGGATAATCCGGGGGTACTGGGGAGGTACTCGGCAGAGAGGGTGATGATGTCAGCGTTGGGGGTGAGGATGAAGCAGTGGGGTGTCTGCTCGCGGAGGGTGGCGGGACCTTCCCACTGCAGGAGAACGCTGTATCGGGTGCTGTCGAGCGTGCGCTCGATGAGTGCAGAGTGGTCATCTTGGGAGATGATGCTTGACCGGTGGCGCTCGGGCTTCGTCCAGTCGTTGGCATCGTCGGCGTGTTTCCCGGTGGGGTAGGAGAAACGCAGGGTGATGGCGGCTCTCCCCTCAGATAAAAGGTCGGACTTAATGCGGGCGTAGAGGGCATCCTTGGCGGGGTGGACGCCAGTGGTGACTTCGACGGGTGTGCCTCCGACGCGGTAGGCGGATTCTATCTCGCCGTCCCAGAGCTTCAGCTCCTGGCGGATGTCGGTGATGGCCGACAGGGGGAGTTCCTTCCCCTCAGTATCCTTGAATGCGAGGCCGATGGTGCCGAGGTTGAGACGGTGGGGATTGACACGGAAATACTCAGTGGCCTCCTTGTGGCGGCCATCCTCTGCCTTCTTAAACTCAACGGCATAAACCTCCTGATGGCCGTGCCACAGGTCGAAGGCTTTCTCGCTCTCCGACGCCGTCAGGTGGCTGGTGTTTTCGAATTTGTGCCATCCCCAGTCGGACATGGCGTTCAGAGGCACACCTGCCTCGTAGTCAAAAGGGAACGACTGCAGGCCGGTGACGTCGACCGTCGTTGCAAAGTGTCCGTTGCCCACCGTCAGCGAGGCCAGTGGGTCGGCCTCGCTGATGATGGGGTTGTTACGGTTGACGACGGCCTGCCTGTCGATGGCAGCCGTCGTGTTCTCTGTGTCATAGCCTAACGCCTCCATCTCGAGCGATGCCCAGATGAAGGGGCCTACGCCCTTGGCATCGTTGTCGCGGACGGGTTCCGAGAGGTAGTAGTCATAGCTGCCGTCGCGCTTCTGGTTCTCCTTGACGCTGCCCTTGGGGTTGATCTTCTTCATGGCAGCCTCCACCTCGGGGGTGACGGCCGGTCCGAGACCTGCCACAGCACAGCAGTTGGTCAGCGAGATGGTCTTGTCGGCATTCACGCGGATGAAGTTGTTAATCATGCCCTTGTAGGCCTTGATACCTGCATCGCGGTATTTTGTGCCTACATATCCTTTGCGATAGGCTTTCAGCAGGGCGTAGGTGAACATGGCTGTGCAGGTGCTCTCCAGGTAGTTATCCTTGCGGTCGGGTGAGTCCATCACCTGATACCAGGTGCCGCTCTGCTTGTCCTGCCACTTCAGTATGGCGTCGAAGTCCTTCACCAGCAGGTCGATGACCTCGCTGCGGCGTGCGTAGTTCTCGGGCAGTGCGTCGAGCACCTCGATGAGAGCCATCGTGTACCAGCCCTGTGCGCGTCCCCAGCAGTGCTGTGAGAGTCCGGTCTCCTTGTCGGCCCAGAAGGTCTTACGCGTCTCGTCGTAGGCGTGGCGGTTGAGTCCAGTCTTGGGGTCGAGGGTGCGCTCGTAGGTGATTTTCAGCTGGTTGACGGCATCGTCATAGACAGCTGTGATGTCTTTTGTCTTTTTCATCGTAATGGGAGCTGTCAGACAGCGGTAGGGCAGTCCCATGAAGATGCCGTCGAGCCACACCTGATAGGCGTAGATGGCCTTATGCCAGAACACCTTGTCGGCCACGGTGCGCGGCTGGTTCTGCAGCTGCTTCATCATGGTCTGCATGGCGATGAGGTTCTTCGGCTCGGGCCAGTTCTGATACATACGGGTGACGAAGTGGCCGGTGCGGATGTTGTCGAGGTTGTAGTCGAGGATGTTGTAGCCCCGGATGTCGCCTTTCTGGTTGATCATCGTGTCGGTGTATTCCTTGCAGTAGCTGAGGATGGCATCACCACCGTATTTCAGATAGGTGTCGAGCATCCCCTCCAGCTCTATGCCCATCACGTAGCTCCACTTGGGCTTCGACGAGAAGTCGAGCAGATAGGGACGGGGCACGCGCTTCATCTCGGAATAGGTGAGCCACTCAGAGTAGTGCTTGTAGGGCATCTCGGTGAGCGAGAGGCTGCCGTTGACGAAGAGGTTGTCGTACTGTATGTTGCGGGTCTTGCCGGAACGGAAGTTTCCGCTCTGCACGCCGTTGAACTTGCAGTCCTTCACCTTTACGTCATAGACGTAGGTATCCTCGTCGAGGCCGATGATCTGCACGCCGTACTTCGACTTCTCGCTGGTGACGTTCTCCATATAGATGTTGCGCACAGTGGGGTAGTTGCCCCGACAGCAGACCTCGTTGTGCTCGTAGTCGAGGTTGATTTTCAGCACGCTCTCCTTGCAGACACCCACCTTGACATCCTTCATATTGATGTTCTCGATGATGCCGCCCCGGCAGGAGTTGGTTTTGATGCGCAGCACGCGCTCCAGCTCCGGGGAGTCCATCACGCAGTCGTGGGCATAGACGTTCTGGCAGCCACCGGAGATCTCGCTCCCAATGACCACGCCGCCGTGACCGTTCTTCATTTCACAGCGGCGGATGATGATGTTTTTAGAGGGCATATTACGCTCGCGCCCGTCGCGGTTGCGTCCGCTCTTGATGGCGATGCAGTCGTCGCCGGTGTTGAAGAAGCAGTCCTCTATCAGCAC
>CAMHUC010000081.1 GCA_946188155.1 uncultured bacterium
TCTTTTTCATAAGCGTTGAATTTAAAGTCATACAATGTTGATAACGGTTGCAAAGATACGCATTTTTCGCGTAACTGCCAAATAATTCGTCGAAAAAAAATAATAATCGCACTATCTGGAGCTGCCGGCTCGCGACGGGTGGGACGGCTCACATAAAAAAATACCGTCCGACTCATCACGAGCAGGACGGCTCACAAAATAATTTGGTTTATTAACATTTAGTGCTATCACAGCACAGAGCGGTCAGGGGCTTAAAAGAAAAACACAAGCCCTGACCGTTTGGGATTACAGCGCCTCGAGCATTCGCTTGAGTACTACCGAGCAGCTGATTTCGCGGTTGGCGGCCTCGGGTATGACGAGCGAGTTCTCAGACTCGATGACGTCGTCGGTGACGATGAGGTTTCGGCGCACGGGGAGGCAGTGCATGAACTTGCCGTTGTTGGTCCACGACATGTGCTCGGTGTCTACCGTCCAGGAGCGGTCGTCGCAGGTAATCTTGCCGTAGTCGGCAGGATTGGTCACACCGGGGTTCGACCAGTTCTTGGCGTAGATGAAGTCGGCACCCTCGAAGGCCTTGCGCTGGTCGTACTCCACGCGGGCGCCCGCCACGAACTGCGGGTCGAGCTCGTAGCCTTCGGGGTGGGTGATGACGAGGTCTACGTCGGGCGCGGCGTTCATCCACTGTGCGAACGAGTTGGGCACGGCCTGAGGCAGTGCGCGGCAGTGGGGGGCCCAGGTGAGGACGACCTTGGGTCTTGCAGCGGAGGTACCGCTGCACACCGGACGTCGCCAGCTCTCCTCGATGGTGATCAGGTCGGCGAAAGCCTGCAGGGGGTGTACGGTGGCCGTCTCCATGGCGAACACGGGGCGGCCGCTATAGCGGATGAACTGCTGCAGCACGGTCTCGGCATAGTCGTACTCGCGGTCGGTGAGTCCGGCGAAGGAGCGCACGCCGATGATGTCGCAGTAGCAGCCCATGACGGGTATGGCTTCGAGCAGGTGCTCCGACTTGTCGCCGTCCATGATGACGCCGCGCTCTGTCTCGAGCTTCCAGGCCCCGGCGTTCACGTCGAGCACGATGACGTTCATGCCCAGGTTCATGGCGGCCTTCTGGGTGGAGAGGCGCGTGCGCAGTGAGTTGTTGAAGAATATCATCATGAGCGTCTTGTTCTTGCCCAGATGCTGATATTTGTACCGGTCGTTCTTAATCTCCATGGCCTCGGCCAGCGCCTTGTCGAGCGGGCTGATGTCGTCTACATTGATGAATGATTTCATATTCTTTTCGTTATTTTGTTATCTCGTTATGACGTTATTTCGTTATATCGGCTTCGGGATTACAGGGGAGGGTCATGACGAAACGCGCCCCGCCGGTGTAGGAGGCATCGAAGCGGATGTCGCCGCCCAGTCGTCGGGCGATGCTGCGAGCCACGGGCAGTCCGATGCCGGTGCCGTCGTAGTAGTCGTCGAGCTGCACGAACTCGGCGAAGATGTGCTCCGACTCCTGCTTGGGCACGCCGATGCCGGTGTCCTCCACGATGAATGCCGTCATGCCGTCCTGCTGTAGGACCCTCAGGGTGACGCTGCCCTGTTTGGTGAACTTCTGCGCGTTGTCGAGCAGTTGCGTCAGTGCGCGTGTGGCGTAGCGCAGGTTGGTGTGCAGGATGATACTTTCCATGGCCTCGGTGCTGTCGAGGCTGAAGCTGACGTGCTCGCTTCGGCGGATGGCGGAGCTGTCGACCGCCTGTGTGGCTATCTGCATGGCCGGCACGTCGTCGGTGCGCTCGATGACTGTCTGGCTGCTGGCTTCTGAGAGTTCGAGCATCTTGTTCACCAGGCTGGTGATGCGCTCTGTGTTCTCTGCGATGCGGTTCTGTATGTCGGCCTTCTCGTCGGCTTGCAGCTGTTCGGCATCGGGTGAGGTGATTATTTGTGTGAAGCCGTTGAGGATGTTGAGCGGCGTGCGTATCTCGTGGGAGATTTGCCGGATGAAGTTTGTCTTCATCCTCGACGACTCCTCGGCGCGGGCATTGGCGATGGTCAACAGTTCGTTTTTCTGTTCCAGTTCCTGGTTCTTCTCTGCCAGGCGGCGGGCGGCTTGGTAGCGGTGGATGATGAAGATGGTGAGGAATACGATGAGCAATATGAGGGTGGCAGCCCCGGCGTAGACGCGCTGCTTGTTGAGCGACCGTGCCTGCTCGGCAATTTTGGCCTCTTTCTCCTGTGTCTCAAAGATGATGGCCAGTTCGGCGGCGTTGTGCTTGCGCTCGTATCTGTCTACGGAGTCGATGCTCTCAGCGATGCGCTGTGCTGTCTGCATGGCTTTTTCGGTGCGCCCCGACTTCATGTAGGCGTTGAAGAATGGCACGAGGTAGGTTTTCAGGTAGTACATCGACTTGGGCATGGCCCACGCCGTGGCCAGTGAGTCGAGTCGCGGCGTCAGGTTGGCCAGGTCGCTCCATCGCTCTGCTTTCTCCAGGTATTCGGCGTTGTCGACCAGTCCGATGCTTGTCTGTGCGTATGGCGACTTGAGAAACTGCTTGTATACCTCCTCTGCCTTCTGTCGCTGCCCGGTCTTGACGAGCACGATGGCCTTGTGGGTGTTGAGACTCCCCATGTATTCTTCGGCAGTCAGCTTGGGGCAGTCCTTCAGGGCCACCAGGGTGTTGATGGCCTCCTCGGCGGCCACGACCCACTTCTCTCCCTCCTCGAAGTTGTCGGTGGTGGTATAGGCGTCCATGATGTTGTAGGCCACGCGGGCCCAGGCGTACACCTCGTCGTAGCGTCCCGTCTGCGATGCCAGCCGCTTCAGGGTGTTGTAGGCGTGGGTGAAGTTCTTTTCGGCTTCGGCGGTGCGTCCCAGCTGCATCTGGCAGTAGCCGATGTCGTGCAGCAGCACGGCCTTCCAGTGCTGCCCTTCCTGTGTAGCGTCGTTCTGCACGTAGCCGTAACCCTCGGTGGCGTTGGAGAGTGCTCCCTGCTGGTCGCCCTTGATGGTGAGAATGGTCGACAGCTGGTCGTAGGCGAAGTAGTAGAGCATGGGTTTCTCGCGGTACAGCTCGTCGGTGGAGAGTGCCTTCTTGTAGTAGAGCTCGGCACTCAGCTCCTGTCCCATCTTGAAGTGTATCTGTGCGCGGTAGAAGCAGAGCTTGGTCTCGCTGAGTGCTCCGATGTCCTCCAGGCTGTCGACGATGAGCAGTGCGCGATTGTAGTCGATGTCCATGGCCTTGTAGATGAGCGAGTCGGTCTGCGCCATGGGCATCTGCTTGCCTTTCTGGTTGACGGAGCCGTTCTGGCAGGCCGCGAGGAGCAGTGCCGTCGCCAGGATGGCGATGGTGGTAAGATTTTTGATGGTGATGGTTCTGTAGGTCATATTTGCTGGTTTGCTATCATGGTCGTTGCACCGGTGGTCATGGGCGTGTCTGGCCTTCTCCCTCGATGAGCCACTTGTATGTGCATATCTCTTCGAGTGCCATCGGGCCTCGCGGGCCGAGCTTCTGTGTGGAGATGCCTATCTCTGCTCCGAGGCCGAACTGTGCGCCGTCGGTAAACGAGGTGGGGGCGTTCCAGTAGACGCAGGCGGCATCGACGTGGGCCTGGAATCGGCGGGCGGCCTGCTCGTCGCGGGTGATAATGGCCTCGCTATGGCCGGAGCCGTAGGCGTCGATGTGGGCGAGGGCCTCGTCGAGTGAGCCGACCGTCTTGACGGCCATCTTGTAGTCCATGAACTCGGTGCCGAAGCTCTCTTCTGTGGCGGGATATAAGAGGTGAGAGGTGAGGGGTGAGAGGTGAGAGGATAGTTCTGCGTAGGCCTTGTCGTCGGCATAGATGGTGACGGCGGGGTTGTGCTCTACGAGGGGCCTGACGAGCTCGGGCAGGTCGGCGAGGCGGCTCTCGTGGATGATGAGGCAGTCGAGGGCGTTGCAGACGCTGACGCGTCGCGTCTTGGCATTCTCGATGATGGCGCGGCCCATCTGCAGGTCGCCGTCCTTGTCGAAGTAGGTGTTCACCACGCCGGCACCGGTCTCGATGACGGGCACGCGGGCCGTGTCGCGCACGAAGTCGATGAGCCGGCGGCCCCCACGGGGGATGCACAGGTCGATGTAGCCCACGGCGTTGAGCATCTCGCCGGTGGCCTCGTGGGTGGCGGGCAGCAGGGCTACCACATCGGGACTGACCCCGAACTTTGTGAGTATCTCATGGATGAGTGCCACTTCCTCGCGGTTGGAGCAGTCGGCGTCGCGACCGCCCTTGAGCACACAGGCGTTGCCGCTCTTGAAGCAGAGCGAGAACACGTCGAACGTCACGTTGGGCCGGGCCTCGTAGATCATGCCTATCACGCCGAAGGGCACGCTGACGCGGCAGAGGCGGAGGCCGTTGGGCAGCGTTTTCTGCTTGGTGATGTGGCCGAGTGGGGTGGGGAGGTTTGCCACGTTGTGCATGTCGCTGGCGATGCCCTCCAAGCGGCTGTCGGTCAGCTGCAGACGGTCGTAGAGGGGATTGTCCTTCGACATCTTGGCCAAGTCGTCGGTGTTGGCTTTCAGTATTCTCTCCTTATTATCTATGATGGCGTCGGCCACGGCGTTGAGTATCTCGTTGCGCTGTCCGTCGCTTAGCAGTGCCAGGCTCCTGCTGGCACGCTTCACTCGTTCGAAAGTCTCTTTCAGTTTCATCTTGTTAGCACATTTAGGTTGCAAAGATAATGATTTTCGTCCAAATAACCAAAAAAAGCGGCACAATTTTCAGAATTGTGCCGCATCGGTTAGTGTTATCCGTTATTCTTCGGGTGATGCTGGCAGAAATTCGGTGTGAGGTGTCTGGGCGGGGCGTTCCGTCAGATCGATGAGGATGTCCTCGCGCTCGCCGTTGGCGATGATGACGCGGATGCCGGCCTGCGACACTTTCTGGGCGGTGGTGTATTTCGAGTGCATGCCGCCGCGGCCGAAGGCACTCTTCTCTGGCTGGATGTACTCCGAGAGGTCGCGCCCGGGCGCCACCTCACGGATGAGCCGGGCCGACGGGTCGTCGGGATGCCGGTCGAAGATGCCGTCGATGTTGGAGAGCAGGATGAGCGTGTCGGCCTCCATCATCTGCGCGATGAGGCCCGACAGTTCGTCGTTGTCGGTGAACATCAGCTCGGTGACGCTCACAGTGTCGTTCTCGTTGACGATGGGCAGTACGTCGTTCTCCAGCATCACCGTCATGCAGGCCCGCTGGTTGCGGTACTGCTCGCCGGGCTGGAAGTTCTCCTTCATGGTGAGCACCTGGCCCACGTGGATGCCGAACTCGCGGAATAGGTCGTAGTAGAGTCCCACGAGCTTCACCTGGCCTACGGCTGAAAACAGCTGGCGCTGCTCCACGGAGTCGAGCGAGTGGTCCACCTTCAGCTCGCCGCGCCCTGAGGCCATGGCTCCCGATGATACGAGGATCACCTCGTAGCCCTGTCGGCGGAGCCAGGCTATCTGGTCGACGAGTGCCGACATGCGGGTCACGTCGAGTTTGCCGTCCGGGCGCGTCAGCACGTTTGAGCCAACCTTTATAACTATCCTTCTCTTCATATTAGTCTTACATCTTTGATATGGTCAATCTCCGGCTCCGAGTCCATCGTGCCAACGACGGTGACGATGTCGAAGCGTATCTCGCAGTTGATGCGGCGCATCTTGACGTAGTGGTTGATGGCAGTCTGTAGGCTCAGGCGCTTGCGGTAGTCGATGGCCTCCTCCGGCTCGCCGAAGAAGCGGCTGCGGCGCGTCTTCACCTCGACGAACACGACGGTGTCGCCGTCGAGGGCCACGATGTCGATGTCGCGGTGGCCCGACCGCCAGTCGCGCTCCACGATGACGTAACCCCGCTGCTGTAGATAGCGTGCCGCCAGGTCCTCGCCCCACTTTCCTAATTCGTTGTGCGCTGCCATGATTTAATATAACGGAATAACGATATAACGGGAAAACGAACGCAGTGAGAGTCCATTTCTCATTATTTAGCGTCCTTCTGGCGGATCTCCACGCGGCGTATCTTGCCGCTGATGGTCTTGGGCAGCTCGTCGACGAACTCCACGATGCGGGGGTACTTGTAGGGGGCTGTCACCTTCTTGACGTGCTGCTGCAGCTCCTTCACCAGGTCGTCGCCGGCACGGTCCTTCCACTCCTTGCCCAGCACCACGGTGGCCTTGACCACCATGCCGCGTATGTCGTCGGGCACGCCGGTGATGGCGCACTCCACCACGGCGGGATGGGTCATCAGGGCCGACTCCACCTCGAAGGGCCCGATGCGGTAGCCCGAGCTCTTGATGACATCGTCGATGCGGCCTTCGAACCAGTAGTAGCCGTCCTCGTCGCGCCAGGCCATGTCGCCGGTGTGGTAGAGGCCGTCGTGCCAGGCCTCGCGGGTCTTCTCCTCATCGCGGTAGTAGCCCTTGAACAGGCCGATGGGCTTCTTGTCGCCCACGCGCACCACTATCTCGCCCTTCTCACCGTCCTCGCACGGCGTGCCGTCGGCGCGCACCAGTGCGATGTCGTACTGGGCGTTGGGTATGCCCATCGAGCCGGGCTTCGGCTCCATCCAGGGGAAGGTGCCCAGGGTCATGGTGGTCTCCGTCTGTCCGAAGCCCTCCATCATCTTGATGCCCGTCTTCTCCAGGAACTTGTCGAACACGGCGGGGTTCAGGGCCTCGCCGGCCGTGCAGCAGTACTCCAGTGAGGAGAGGTCGTAGCGCGACAGGTCCTCGCGGATCATGAAGCGGTATATCGTAGGGGGAGCGCAGAACGAGGTCACCCGGTATTTCTCTATCTGCCGCAGCAGCGTGTCGGCATTGAACTTCTCGTGGTCGAACACGAACACCGTGGCTCCGGCGAACCACTGTCCGTAGAACTTGCCCCACACGGCCTTGCCCCAGCCGGTGTCGGCCACGGTGAGGTGGAGCGACCCCTCGTGCAGGTTGTGCCAGAACACGCCCGTCGACAGATGCCCCATGGCGTAGAGGTAGTCGTGGGCCACCATCTTCGGCTCACCGCTGGTGCCGCTGGTGAAGTACATCAGCATCGTGTCATCGTTGGTGTTGACGAAGGCGGGGCGCACGAACTGCGGGGCCTGGCGCCACTCGCTCTGCCAGTCGTGGAAGCCCTCGGGGATGGGCTTCCCGTGATCCGTAATCGTGATATACTGCTTTACCGTTGGACTCTCTGACATGGCGGCCTGTATCTGGCCCACCACGTAGGCGTCATCGACACAGATGATGGCCTTCACCGAGGCACGATTGTTGCGGTAGATGATGTCCTTCTTCGTCAGCATGTGGGTGGCGGGGATGACGATGGCCCCTATCTTGCAGAGGGCGAGCATCACAATCCACCACTCGTAGCGGCGCTTCAGGATGAGCATCACGGGGTCGTTCTTGCCGATGCCGAGCGACTGCAGGTAGCTGGCAGCCTGGTCCGACTGCTCCTTCAGCTGCGCGAACGTGGCGCGTATCTCTTCGCCCTGGTCGTTGGTCCACAGCAGGGCCAGTCCGTCGGGCTTCTCTTCGGCCCAGGCGTCCATCACGTCGTAGGCGAAGTTGAAGTTCTCCGGGATGATGAACTCCAGGTTCTTGTTATAGTCCTCTACAGAGGTGAATGACGTCTGTTTTAAGAATTTCTCAATCATAGTCTAGTTTTCAATTGTAAATGCGAGGAATTTGACGGGTTTCTCTCCTACGGCGAGCATGCCGTGGGGCTTGGTGGAGTCGAAGTAGATGCTGTCGCCCTCCTCGAGGATGATGGTCTTGCCGCCGATGTAAAGCTCCATCTTGCCTTCCAGGACGAGGTTGAACTCCTGTCCGGCGTGGGAGTTTTTGTAGATGGTGCGCACGCCGGGCTTAGGCTCCACGGTGACGATGAACACGTCGGCCTTGTGGTTGACGAAGCCGCTCACCAGCGACTGATACTTGTATGCCTTGGTGCGTTCGATGCTCACGCCCTGGCCCCGGCGCACCACGAAGTAGGACTTCATGTGAGGCGTCTCGGCGAAGATCAGCTCCTCGGTCGAGATGCCGTACTTGTGGGCTATCTTCATCAGGTTGGAGATGGTGATGTCCAGCTCGCCCGCCTCTATCTTCTCATACTTCTCCGTGCTGACACCGATGGTCTCGGCCATCTCGCTGACGGGGATGTCGAGCACGTCGCGCAGACCGCGCAGCCGCTCGCCTATTTGCTTTAATTGTTCGTCCATATTATGATTTTACGTTATTACGTTATTACGATATTACGATTTTTCAATTATCTCTCGTCCACCATTCTGTAGTCGCTGTACTGACTCTTGGGGAACTCGAAGATGCTGTCGTCGAGACCGCCGGCCTGGAAGTTGGAGAAGGTGATGTTGGCCCAGAAGATGGCCACCTTGATGCGCAGCTTTCGGGGGTAGTAGGTGCCGGGAGCGAGGAATGCCTGCACCTTCTTCATCTTCACCTTCGCACCCTTCTTGGCCTTCAGAGTGACCACCAGCGCGTCGGTGCCGTCGGGGTCCTTGGCGATGGAGTAGTCGTAGCTGTCGGGGTCGAACTTGAACATCTGCAGCTTCTCGTCCTTCTTGTTCACCTTCGGGTCGTGGATTTCCACAATCCTCTTCTTCTCGCGGGCGATGTACTTCACGTCGCCGTTGTTCCACATCTTCGAACCCTTATACACCGACTTGGCCTTGTCGCCCTTGTTCCACGAAGTGCCTTCTTCTTTATACAGGTGGAGGATGTCGATCTTGTAGTGGAACGTCACGCCCTGTGGACCGAAGATGTTGTTCCATGCCGTCTGGAATACGCGCTTGGCCTGACGGGCATTGGGTGTGTCCTCGGCGTGTGCAGTGAATAGTGAAAAGTGGATAGTGAATAGTATCATTACCATTCGCATCAGCCATCCATTATTCATAAAGCTTCTTGTATTCACTCCTAATTCTTAACTCTTAACTTTTAACTCTTAATTCTTAACTTTTAACTCTTAATTCATTTCAGTCCTGCCTTCAGTCCGCGGATTACTGCCGAGGTGAATCCGGCATGCTCCATCTCGTTGAGCCCCTTGATGGTGACGCCGCCAGGGGTTGTCACCAGGTCGATGGCGGCCTCGGGGTGCAAGCCGCTGGCCTCGAGTAGCTCCACGGCTCCCTTCATGGTCTGCATCACGATACGCTTGGCATCGTCGGCCTTGAATCCCAGCTCTACACCGCCCTCTGCGGCGGCGCGTATGTAGCGCATGGCGTAGGCTATGCCGCAGGAGGCCAGCGTAGTGCCGGCGGCTAAGTGCTGTTCGTCGGTGATGAGCGTGGTGCCCATCTCGTCGAACATATTTACTACCGTCTGTACCTGCTCCTCAGAGGCACCGACGGGAACGATGAACGTCATCGAGGCCATCTCGGCGATGGCGATGTTGGGGATGGCCAGGAACAATGATGGACATTGTTCGCCCAACCATTCCTTGATGCCGGCCGACGATACGCCGGCGGCTATCACGATGAGTATCTGCTTGCGGGGATTCAATTCGGGCTTGATGTCCTTCAGCACGCGCTCCACCAGCCAGGGCTTCACCACGACGCACACGATGTCGGCTGCCTCGGCAGCCAGGCGGTTGTCGGTGGTCACGCTGACGCCCGTCTTTTCAAACTTGGCGATGACGGCCTCCGAAGGGTCGGCCACGGTGATGTCCTCGTTCTTAAACTGCTCGCCCTTGATGAGGCCTTCCACAGTGGCGCCGCCCATGGCGCCCGCTCCGATAATTGCTATTTTGCTCATAGGAGTGTATTCATCTATAAACTATAAACCCTAAACTATAAACATTTCTTCAAACGTTCGATAAACTCATCCGCGTCATCCCTCGAAAGGCAGAGCGGCGGAAGCAGGCGTAGAATATTGGTGCCGGCGCAGCCCGTGAAGCAGTGCTGCTCATAGATGAGCGGCTGGCGCACGTCCTTGTGGGGGATGTCGAGGTCGATGCCGATCATCAGGCCGCGGCCACGCACGTCCACGATATGCGGCTCCGTCTTTTGCAGCTCCTTCAGCTTCTCTGTCAGGTATACGCCGACACTGTCGGCGTTCTCCACAAGCTTCTCCTCCTCGAACACATCGAGCACTGCCAGTGCAGCGGCGCAGGCCAGGTGGTTGCCGCCGAAGGTGGTGCCCAGCTGTCCGTAGACGGGCTTGAACTCCGGCGATATCAGCACGCCACCCATTGGGAAGCCATTGGCGATGCCCTTGGCCACGGTGATGATGTCGGGACGGATGCCCAGCCACTGGTGGGCAAAGAACTTGCCTGAGCGGCCGTAGCCGCACTGTATCTCGTCGCAGATGAGGATTGTGCCGTATTTCTTACAGGCTTCGGCCAGGCCCTGGGCGAACTCCGCCGTGGCCAGCTTGATGCCGCCCACGCCCTGGATGCACTCCAGGATGACGGCGCAGACATCGCCCTTCGCCAGCTCGGCCTCCCAGGCCGGCAGGTCGTTCAGCGGCAGGTAGGTCACGTGGCCATTGTCGTTGATGGGGGCGATGATCTTTGGGTTGTTGGTCACCTCCACGGCCAGGCTTGTCCGTCCGTGGAAAGCTTTCTCGGCCGACAGCACGCGGGTGCGACCGTTGGTAAACGATGCCAGCTTCAGGGCGTTCTCGTTGGCCTCGGCACCGCTGTTGATGAGGAACAGCTGGTAGTCGTCGTAGCCCGAGATCTTGCCCAACCGCTCGGCCAGCTCGGCCTGCAGGCGGTTGATCACCGAGTTGGAGTAGAAGCCCAGGCGGCTCACCTGTTCCGTCACCTTATTAATATAGTGGGGGTGGGAGTGTCCTATTGAGATTACGGCATGGCCACCATAGAGGTCGAGGTATTCCTGACCCTTGTCGTCCCACACCTTGCAGCCCTTGCCCTCGACGATGTTCACGTCGAAGAGCGGGTAAACGTCGAATAACTTCATCTATTATAAACTGTAAACTATAAACTATAAACAATAAACTGTAAACAATAAACTGTAAACTGTAAACTATAAACTGTAAACTATAAACTATACTTCAGGGTGCAAAGTTACGGCAATTTATGCAAACTGCCAAAGGAAAAGCTGATTTTCTTCCCCTCCTGTTGCCGTTGCCTTACAGGTTGACACCCAATGTGATGTCGAAGCCCTGGAATCTGGTGTGGTCAGCCACTTTCATCAGGTCCATGTAGTATCCTCCGCCGATGGTGAAGGCATTCGTGATACGGAAGTTCAGACCGGCGTTCCATCCTAACTGGAAGCGCTTCATGGCTTTTGAATCCTCACTGTCCTTAAATAGGTCCCATGTGTCACTCTGCCCACCGTAGGTCTCCTTGCCTTGGCCCCAGATGTTGATGCGGCCATAGATGCCGGCATAGGGTTCTATGCGGAAATTGCTGGACACCTGAATGGAGTACATCAGGTTGATGGGAATCTTTGCAGAGATGATATTTGTCTTGTATTCCGCACTTCCATGCTTGTCACTGGTGAAGAGCCACTGTGCTGCTATTCCCGGCGAAATATAGAAAGGTACGTCGCCCAATGCGAAGTAGTAGCTATAGCCCAGCGAGATGGCATTATAGTTCGTGCTGGCTGTCGCCCCGTCGTTGCTATAGCGAAGCTTGCTCGGGTTATACTGTACATACAATAGGCCGAAGTCTTCATTGTCGCCGCCGTAGATCGTCCTGCTGGTGGGTTTGTACTGGTGGTCGTGGCCATAGTTGTACTGGGCCATTGCCGACATGCTGACAGCTGCTATGGCTGCCAATGCTATCAATCTGAGTTTTCTCATATTTTTTGTTTGTTAAGTTAAAATGTGTATTAGAATGCTGAGGCCTTCAGCCGGAGCCCTGCCGTCTCGTCGATGCCGAACATCAGGTTCATGTTCTGCACGGCCTGGCCCACGGCACCCTTCAGCAGGTTGTCGATGCAGGAGGTGACGAGCAGCTTGTTGTCGAAGGCATCGATGTGGACGAGGCACTTGTTGGTGTTCACCACCTGCTTCAGGTCAATCGGCTTGTCCACGTAGTGGGTGAAGGGGGCGTCGGCATAGAACTCCTTGTAGGCCTGGATGACCTCGTCGGCCGGGGCCTTCGTGCGGATGACCTCGGTGCAGAAGATGCCGCGGGCAAAGTCGCCACGGTAGGGTATGAAGTCGATGTCAACGTCCAGATGGCCCTGTACTTGTGCCAGCGACTGCCGTATCTCGGCCAGGTGCTGGTGCTGGAAGGGCTTGTAGATGCTCAGGTTGTTCTGCCGCCAGGAGAAGTGGGTGGTGGCACCAGGCTTCTGGCCGGCGCCCGTCGAGCCGGTGATGGCGTTCACCGCGACGTCGTACTTCAGCAGGTTCAGGTGGGCGGCGGGCAGCAGGCCGAGCTGTATGGCGGTGGCGAAGCAGCCGGGATTGGCCACATGCTGCGCCTGCTGGATCTCCGTCTTATTGATCTCCGGCAGTCCGTAGATGTAGTCGTGGTCGCCCTTGATACGGAAGTCCTGGGCCAGGTCGATGATTTTCACATGGCTGGGGATGGCGTGCTCGCGGAGGAACGCTTCGCTCTTGCCGTGGCCGAAGCAGAAGAACACCACGTCGACAGCCTCGAAGGGCATCTGATCAGTAAATCTCAGTTCCGTATCGCCGATGAGACCTTCATGCACATCGCTCACCAGGTTGCCCGCGTTACTCTCTGAGTTGGCAAAGACGATCTCTGCCTCGGGGTGGTTCAGCAGCAGGCGGATGAGCTCACCGCCCGTATAGCCTGCTGCGCCAAGAATACCTATTTTTATCATAATACTGTTTTGTTTAGGAAAGAAATTAGAATAATTAGAATAATTTATTCATAAAAGGATAATTATTAATCACTTGTAGGGGTTATTAGTCATATGAGTATAATTCCTTGGTCGAAATTATTCTAATTATTCTAATTTCTTTCCTATGATATTATCTCTTCTCGTCCTTGTGAATGCCGTAATACACTCTTAATGGCGTGCTCGATACCTTGATGAAGCCCTTCGCCTCGTCGGCTGTCCAGCCGGTCTGCGTCTCGCCGTACTCGCCGAGCTTCGACTTCGTTAGGTCGTTCGCCGAGTCGATGCCCACGGTCTCGAAGCCGTAGGGGCGCAGCTTCAGGATGGCGGTGCCCGTCACGTTGCGCTGGCTCGAGGTGAGCATGGCCTCAATGTCGGGCATCACCGGCTCTAAGTACTGGCTCTCGTGGAGGAACATACCGTACCAGTTGGCCACCTGGTCCTTCCAGTACTGCTGCCACTTGGAGAGGGTCGACTTCTCCAGCAGGCGGTGGGCCTCGATGATGAGCTTCGGAGCGGCGGCCTCGAAGCCTACGCGGCCCTTGATGCCGATGATGGTGTCACCCACGTTGGCATCGCGGCCGATGGCATAGCTTGCTCCTATCTCCTCAATCTTCTGGATGGCCTTCACGCGGTCGTCGAAGTGCTCGCCGTTGACACCCACTATCTCGCCCTTCTCAAACTCTATCTTCAGCAGCTGCTCAGGCTCCTTGGCCGTCACGTGCTTCAGGTAGGCATCCTCTGGCAGACCCTGAGTGGGGTCAAGCAGTTCGCCGCCGCAGATGCTGGTGCCCCAGATACCTACGTTGTATGAATACTTCAGCTTGGCAAAGTCGGCCGTGAAGCCGTGCTCGTTGAGGAAGTCCACCTCCTCCTTGCGGGTGAGCTTCTTGTCGCGGGTCAGGGTGATGATCTCCACGCCGGGGGCCATCACCAGGAAGGTCATGTCGAAGCGGATCTGGTCGTTGCCGGCACCCGTAGAGCCGTGGGCGATGGCATCGGCACCGATCTCCTTGGCATAGCGGGCAATGGCGATGGCCTGGAAGATGCGCTCCGAGCTGACGCTGATGGGGTAGCAGTTGTTGCGCAGCACGTTGCCGAAGATCATGTACTTCAGCGACTTGGCGTAATACTCCTGCGTCACGTCGAGGGTGACATACTTCACGGCTCCCAGCTTATAGGCGTTCGCCTCGTTGGTTTTCAACTGTTCCTGACTGAAACCGCCGGTATTGGCGCAGGCTGCGTACACGTCCCAGCCGTCCTGGGCCAGCTTCATCACGGTGTAACTGGTGTCAAGCCCACCAGAAAAGGCTACTACTACTTTCTTCTTACTCATATTTTCAATTCGTTTAATTCGTTTAATTCGTTGTTGTTACTGATTAGTACCATCAATCTTCATAATCCTCTCCAGCACCTCGTCGGGAATCTTGGCCGGCAGGTGCTCCGTCGGGTCGTAGAGCATGGCCGTGCAGATACAGTACTTGCGGCCTGTGCGGTGCAGCACGTCAACGTTGACGCAGCCCTCGCAGCCACGCCAGAAAGCCTCGTCGTCCGTCAGATCGGCGAACGTCACGGGCTGATAGCCCAGGGCGGTGTTCATGGCCATCACGGCGGCTCCGCTGGTCAGTGAGAAAATCTTCGCGTGGGGCCAGCGGGTGCGCGCCAGCGTGAAGGTCATATCCTTGATGCGCTTGGCCACGTGGTGACCACGGAAGTCGGGATGTACTATCAGACCGGAGGTGGTGACGTATTGCTGGTTCTCCCAGGTCTCGATATAGCTGAATCCGGCAAAGCGACCGTCGCTGGTCAGCGCGATGACGGCCTTGGCCTCCAGCATCTTCTTCGTCAGATATTCGTGGGTTCTCTTGGCGATACCTGTGCCGCGTACTTTAGCTGCCTCGGCGATGGTGTCTAAAATGGTGTCGACGTACTTCTCGTGCTCCGGCCCCGCTACTAATACTTCAATGTCTGTTTCCTGTTCCATTTTAATTATGCGTTGTGCATTATTAATTGAGAGTTATTTCATGTTTGGTACTACGTCGTTGAGGGCGTTGATGACTTCCTGCTGTCTGATTCCCTCCTTGACAACGATGAAGATGGTGTCGTCGCCGGCTATCGTCCCGATAATTTCCGGAATGTCACTGTTGTCGATGTTCCAAGCGATAGAGCTGGCATAGCCGGGACGGGTCTTGATGACACCCATGTTGCCGGAGAAGTTGATCGATACGAATCCGGGAACCTTCATCATCTCGCGGATGCTATTGGGAGTGCTCACGCGCTTATACAGCGTGTCGTTGGGCAGTACATACACGTAATTGCCACTCATCGAGGCGGCCTTGGCTACTTTCAGCTGCTTCAAATCGCGGCTCAGCGTAGCTTGCGTCAGTTTGAAACCCTCTTTCTGGAGGGCGTTCAATAACTCGTCCTGACTGCCAAGCTGCTGACTGGATATGATGAGCCGCAAGGCCTCCAATCGGTTGTTCTTAACTTTCATCTTGGTATATTTATTCAAAATCCGGGTGCAAAGTTATACAATTCTTTGCACCCGGCCAAATGTTTCTGCATATTTTTGCAGATTTTCTTTCTTCTTTCCTCTTTCCTCCTTATTTCTGCATGTCGAAGCCTATGCGCACGCCGTCGTACTTCTTGCTCAGTTCGCCGATGGTTTGCAGATTGGCATTGCCGCTCAGGGCCGACATCGTCTGAAGTACCGTCAGCAGCTTCTTGGCCTCGAACAGGATGGAGATACCGCCTACTTCTTTCTTGGCATAACAGTTCACGGAGAACAGCAGGCCCTTCAGCTTGATCTGCTGGGTGGCTACATCGAAAGTGTATGTGCCGCTGAACGGTGTGCCGGCTATCTTCGAGGAGAACTTGCCGTCCTCGGTGAAGGTAATAGTCGTGTTGCTCGAGGAGAGGTTCACCTGCTGATAATAGGGAAGCAGCTTCTCTTCAATCTGGCCGGCGGCCACCTCGCCGCCGGCCTTGGCCAGCAGGTTCTCGCTGGTGAACGCGCAGCCGGGACCCTTGTACTGCCAGGTTCCTATCAGATTGGAGGCCGACACCTTGTCCAGTCCTATCACACTGGCGATGGCATTCGTCACACTTCCATTCGAAATGGCACTCAGCACATTGTTCATGTTGCCGCAACTGACGACCGTCAGGCAGAATGCTGCCACGGCCATAATCTTGATAATTTTCATATTCAGTATTCTGTTTTTATTGTTGTTGTTTTGAAATCCGCTGCGAAATTACAACTTATTTCCCGAACCACCAAATATTACTGGCAAATTTTCCCTCTTTATATTATATTAATAAGGTGTACCCCATTTCGTGCCTTGACGTAAATCAAGAGTAGACGGGAAAGTGCATGAAAACTGAAAAAAAACGCCGAAAAGTTTTGGCGGTTCGGAAAATAGTCGTACCTTTGCACCCGCTAAACGAG
>CAMHUC010000082.1 GCA_946188155.1 uncultured bacterium
ACATCGACGAGTTCGACACCTGCGAGAACTGCTACAAGCAGCTCATCGTGTGGAATCCCGAAGAGAAGGAGATTATCGGAGGCTACCGCTACCTGCTGGGCACCGACTGGCAGTACGACGAGCAGGGGCAGCCCATCCTGGCCACCAGCCACATGTTCCACTTCTCGCAGAAGTTCATCCGCGACTATGCGCCCTGGACCATCGAGCTGGGCCGCTCATTCGTGTCGCTGCCATACCAGTCGTCGCGCATGGGCGCCAAGAGCCTCTTTGCACTCGACAACCTATGGGACGGCCTCGGGGCGCTGACCGTCATCAAGCCCAACGTGAAGTACTTCTTCGGAAAGATGACCATGTACCCCTCCTATATCCGCAAAGGGCGCGACATGATCCTATACTTCCTCAAGAAGCACTTCGACGACAAGGAGAACCTGATTATCCCGATGAAACCGCTGAAAATAGAGGAAGACCCCAAGGAGCTGGAGGCCCTGTTCTGTGAGAGCGACTTCAAGAAGGACTACCGCATACTCAATGCCGAGATACGCAAGTTGGGTTACAACATTCCGCCACTGGTGAATGCCTACATGAACCTCTCGCCGACGATGAAGCTCTTCGGCACGGCCATCAACTACGGCTTTGGCGACGTGGAGGAGACGGGCATACTGATTGCCGTCGACGAGATACTCGAAGACAAGCGCGTGCGACACATCGACTCGTTCATCAAGGAGCACCCCGAGGCATTCAAGATCACCAGCGGAGCCAACAAGGTGATCTACAAAGAGCGCAAGGAAGAATAAACCATCCCACGACGATATGCGACTTACTAGTTATCTGTTTCTGACACTCGCCAGTGCCAGCCTATCGGCGCAGCCATCCCCCTCGCCGCGCCTGCTCGACAGCAACCACCTGCTGCTATCCATGCAGGCCGACACCACCAGCCCATACGCATTCTCCGACTTCCGCGAGGCAGCCGCCCACCTGGGCGACAGCTGCACGCTCTACATAGAGCCAGGCGTCTACTGGGTCGACAACCCCGACTCACCACGGGTGGCCGTCGGGGAGAACGGACGCGAGCCCTTCGGCATCGTCGTCCGCGCCAAAAACCTCCATTTCATCGGCCTGGGTGAGGCACCTGCCGACGTGGTGCTGGCCTCACAGCGCGGACAGACGCAGGGAGCAGTGGGCAATTTCACCATGTTCGACTTCTGGTGTGACTCGCTCTGCGTGGAGAACCTGACGATGGGCAACTACTGCAATGTAGACCTCGACTACCCCCTCAACCCGGCGCTCTCCAGGAAGAAGCGCAGCGACGCCATCACGCAGGCCCACGTAGGCTACGTTCACGGCGAGAGCCTCACGGCCAGAAAGGTGCGCTTCGTCAGCCGGCTGAACCTGAATCCCCTCAACGGGGCCAGGCACTCCTACTACGAGGACTGCCACTTCGAGTGTACCGACGATGCCATGAACGGCACCGCCGTCTACCGCCACTGCGACATCGACCTCTACGGCCAGAAACCCTTCTGGAGTACCTTCGGAAGCGGGGCCGTGTTCATCGACTGCGATTTCAACGTCAAGAGTGACAACCGCGAGATGTACTTCTGCAAGCAGGGCGGGCCGCTGGCGCTCATCGACTGCCGCTACCATGCCCCCACCGACAGCATCTACATCGGCTGGACAGCCTACCCGCAGCCCTGGCTCCGCTGCTACCAGCAGAACTTCACCCTCAACGGGCGACCCTACACCATCGGGAGCCGCCATCCTCAGAACACCATCCTGCTCACCAACTTCAAAGGCACGCAACCGCCCCACCTCGACATCAACCGCCACGAGGCCACCCTGCTCACCGGCTCCGACACCCTCCTGCTCGCCGCCCCCGATGCCCACTGGCGCATCCCCAGCCCCTTCGAATCCTTCGTATCCCTCCGTCCAGTAAACGGCGACACTGTCGCCGTCATCCCCCGCAATAACACCGATGAAACCGCCGATTTCTGCATCGAAGCCCATGCCGCCGACGGTCGCGTGGCTGCCTGCCATCTCGTGGTGAAGCCGTCAGTCCTGCCGCCCCCCGCTTTCACCCGCGAGCCCGTCATCACATTTGATAATGATGGTAACGCTACGCTCGACTACGAACTCCACCTGCAGGGGCGGCGCGACGAGTCACGCATCGAGTGGATGCGGAGCGTCAACCAGTGTCAGTACTTCACTGTCAGCACAAGCCACGTAGCACCCCAGCGCACCTACCGCCTGTCGGCATCCGACCTTGGCCATCAGCTCACGGCAAGAATCTGGCCGAAGCATCCTCGGAGCGGCTATGGGGACCCCGTCTGGGTAGGAGCCGACGGCCCCGTCACGGCAGCTCAGATAGGCGGCACGGCCGGGGATGCTTACACCACCGACTTCCACGATTTCCCCTGCCACTGGCAGCCGCTCATCATGCCGGGCTTCTGGACCGTCGACGGCTACAAGCCTGCCGACACTGCCGAGTACCCCTGGTCATTCGACCGCGGCAAGCCGATGTGGGAATACGGTGAAGGCTTCAACGGAGCCGTTGGAATGGGACTTTTGCAGGCTCAGCGCGGGGCACGCCTGATGTACACGCCGATAGAAAAGGAGTATGGCGACATGACGCTGACCCTACACGTTGACCCCACCAAGACGGCAGGCCAGGGCTTCGGCTCGGCCACGGGGCAGTATATGGACGTTTGCCTGAAGTTCGACACCGAGACGCTTACCGGCTACGGCCTGCGCATCATCCGCACCACGAAGCACGCCAAGGCGGTGGACTTCCTCCTCGTGGCTTACGACCACGGCAGGGTGACGCCCATCACGGAGCCCGTCTCGTCCACCTGCTATCGCACAGGCTGCACCATCACCCTGCGAGCCACCGGCCAGCGCCTCACGGCCCATGTGGAGACCACTACCCCGAAGCCTTCCGGCAGCACACTCCCCCACACGGTAGACCTCTCAGCCCCGATGAAACCGTCGGTTTTTGGCGGCGTCGCCATCCAGCACACCGGCTCCTGCGGCGAGAGCACCACTATGCTCCACCGTCTCTCCGCGACTTGGTAAGATACAACTTGAAGAGTTCGGCCACGCACTGCGGTTCCGTCATCCTACGGGCGTCGAAGCCGTAGGCCTGCATCACGGCTCGGTCGTTGGCTTGATGGGCGAGCCGAAGCTCTGCGGGCATCGTCAGCGGAGTCCGCGTACCGTATAGTCCAACGCATGGACTCTTCAGAGCTGTCTGCACAGCGTACAGTCCAGCCGCTGGACTATCCAAGAAGATAGCCGCTACGGTGCGGAGGACGGCTTGCCTCCTCTTCAGAATATTTTCACCGTTTTTCTTGCCACTGTTGCCACTAAGCGCGTTACTGGCTGATTATCAGGGTGTTATGTAGTGGCATCAACTCCATTTCTCTTGCCACTCTTGCCACTGCCGTTGCAACAAGCTAAGCATCTGACTGTCAGAGCGTTATGGTATAGTGGCAAGAGTGGCATCAAAAAATATGTTGCAGAGGGGCTTACCTGATGGCTGTCTTCTTCCCTTGGTGTATGTAGATGCCGCTATGTGCGGGTCGCTGGCTGAGGGGAGTGCCCTGAAGCGTGTACCAACGAGAGTCTGCTGCCTGAGGGCTGCTGACGGCCTTGATGGCGGTGCTGCCTTGGGCGAAGGCCCCCAGCTCGTAGAAGGCGGCGTAGGGCTTGCCTGTGTCGTGGTCGTAGAGGGCGGCGTTCCACCAGCCGCTGGTCACCTGCTTGTTGCCGTTGTCCTCCGGCCACCACCAGAAGAGGCCCTTCACGTCCGGATGGCTCTTCAGGCGGGCCACCAGGTCGGCCGTGAACTGCCGCTGTCCCTCCTCGCTGTAGGGGTAGGTCTTGGTGTAGTCGAAGGTGGTGCTGCCCAGTGCCCAGGCGTAGCTGTAGCCCGTCTCCACGACCATGATGTCTTTACCGTACTGCTTCCGTTCGAGCGTGGTGAGGGCAGTCTCCAGCGTGGACAGGCTGCCGTGGTAGGCGGGATAGTAGCTCAGTCCGATGATGTCGTAGTCGATGCCGCCAGCCTTCATGCGGTCGAAGAAGTCGGTCATTACGTCGGGTTTGGGCGTGCGCTCGCTGTGGATGATGATCTTGGCCTCGGGGCACTCCTCGCGGCAGGCCTGCCCGGCCCGCTTCAGCAGGTTGAGGAAGCGCGTCCAGTTGGCGGCCGAAGAGTTGGTGTAGCAGCGGTTGGCGGTGGTGCCGCTCTTTCCCCACAGCATGCCGTAGCTGATCTCGTTGCCCGTCTGTATGAAGTCGGGCGCTGCGCCGGCGGCCTTCATCTGCTGCAGGCAGTCCTTGGTGTATTCGTAGATCTTGTCCTGCAGCTGCTCATTGTTCAGGTTCTGCCAGGCAGCTGGCGTCCACTGCTTGGAGGGGTCGGCCCAGGTGTCGCTGTAGTGGAAGTCGAGCATCAGCTTCAGTCCGGCATCCTTGATGCGCTTGCCGAGGGCCTTGACGTAGTCGAGGTCCTGGCAGACGGCCTTGTCGCTGCCGTCGGGGCTGACGAACAGTCGCACGCGCATGGCGTTCTGCCCCTGCTCGCGGAAGAAGGCGAGCACGTCGCCGACGGTCTGTCCGTCCTTGTCCTTATACACTACGCCTGCCTCTTCGTACTTCGGCAGTAGAGAGATGTCGCCGCCCACGTAGAGCTGCTCTTGTGCCTGCACTGTCAGGGCGACGCCCATCAGTGCCATGGTGATCAGTTGTCTTGCTTTCATATCAATGTTTGTTTTTATACTATCGGTAAGGAAATGCCGCAGATTTTCTGGTACACGTCGAGGGCGTAGACGTCGGTCATGCCGCTGATGTAGTCGATGACGGCCATCAGGCGCGTCTCCAGGTCGGGGGAGTCGATGTCGTACTGGCTGCTGACGCGGCTGATGAGCTGCTTGGAGTAGAAGCGCTCGGGGTAGTGGGCGGCTTCGACGAAGTGGCCCATGAGCGTCTCCATGATTTTGTAGCCCGACAGCTCCACGTCGAGCACGGGCCGGCTCTTGTAGATGCGGCTCACGGAGAGCTGCGAGCAGTCGGCGTAGGCCTGGCAGAGCGGCTCGGCTATATGGTCAACGAGCGAGCCTTCGAAGGTGCCGGCCAGTAGCTGCTCCTCGTGGTCGCAGAACACGCGCACGCACTCGTGCTCCAGTTCGCCGATGACGCAGGCACGCATATAGACCACCTTCTCATTGTTGTCGGTGAGGCCTTCGTCGACGATGCGCTGCAGGATGTGCTGGCGCTTCTCCTCGCTGAAGAATCCGAGCATCAGCCGGGCCGTCTCGTCGAATGAAAGAATTTTAAGTTTGTGGGCATCCTCGATGTCCATGATCTCGTAGCAGATGTCGTCGGCAGCCTCGACGAGATAAACCAGGGGGTGGCGCACGTATTTCAGCGGCTCTCCCGGCTGTGAGTTGCAAATAATGCCCAATTCATCGGCTATTCGCCTATAGATGTCGCGCTCGGTGTTGAAGAATCCGAACTTGCCCTTACGGCTGGGTGCCGACGACGAGTAAGGGTACTTGACGATGCTGGCAAGCATGGAATAAGTCAAGACAAATCCACCCTGACGGCGACCCTTGAACTGATGGGTGAGCAGCCGGAAGGCGTTGGCGTTGCCCTCGAAGTGGGTGATGTCGTCCCAGAACTGGTGGCTCACCTCTCGCTGCAGGTCGCGCCCGGGGCCTTCGGTGAAGTAGGTCTGGATGGCTTTCTCGCCGCTGTGGCCGAAGGGTGGGTTGCCCATGTCGTGAGCCAGGCAGGCCGCCGACACAATCTGCCCGATCTCGGCGAAGAGCGTGTCGCGCAGCTCTGGGTGGCGCTCCGTCAGCTGCCGGGCCACGTCGTTGCCCAGCGACATGCCCACACTGGCTACCTCGAGCGAGTGGGTCAGCCGGTTGTGTACGAAGATACTGCCTGGCAGCGGGAACACCTGTGTCTTGTTCTGAAGGCGCCGGAAGGGGGCGGAGAATATCAGGCGGTCGTAGTCGCGCTTGAACTCCGTCCGGTCGTCGTGCCGCTTAGGATGCTTGTGCTCCTGGCCGAGCCGTTTGTTGGATATCAGTTGTTGCCAATTCATCATAATTTGCGTGCAAAGGTACGAATAAACGGTCGAAAAGTAGCGAAAATATGATAAAAAAGCACATTTTCTCCTTAAAAATATGGCTATTTGAATAGAAATGAGTACTTTTGCACTGTCATTAGATAAGGAATTTAACAGATGCTGAAAATAGAAGTCGTCAACAAGGGGCACCAGCCCCTGCCGCAATACGCCACGGCGCAGAGTGCGGGCATGGATCTGCGGGCAAACCTGAGCAAGCCCGTCACGCTACGTCCGCTGGAGCGGCGACTCATCCCCACGGGGCTGCACATCGCCCTGCCCGCAGGCTACGAAGCCCAGGTGAGGCCCCGCAGCGGCCTGGCCCTGAAGAAGGGCGTGACGGTGCTCAACGCGCCCGGCACCATCGATGCCGACTACCGTGGCGAGATTGGCGTGGTGCTGATCAACCTGTCGCAGGAGGACTTTGTGGTGGAGGACGGCGAGCGCATCGCCCAGATGGTCATCGCCCGCCATGAGCAGGGGGTATTCGAACCCGTCGAGCTGCTCGATGCCACGGAGCGCGGCGAAGGCGGCTATGGGCATACGGGGGTTAAGTAGTTTACGGTTTATAGTTTATAGTTTATAGTTTACGGTTTATAGTTTACGGTTTATAGTTTACAGTTTACAGATGATTACTCTTAGACGAATTGAATTAGCGATAACGATGATGCTTTGTCTTTGTGCCACGGCGCAGACAGAGATAGCAGGCATATTATCTGTAAACAGTAAACCGTCAACTGTAAACAATAACAAAGCCACCTACGACCACTTCTTCCTCGACGCGATGGTGCAGCGGCAGAAGGGCAACAACGACGCCGCCTTCGACCTGCTTCGCCACTGCCTGCAGCTGAACCCCGACGCCTCGGAGGCACACTACTACATCGCCCAGTACTATGCCGGACTGAAGGACGATTCGCTCTCGCTGGCACATATCCAGCGGGCGGCAGAACTGAACCCCGACAACGAGACCTATATGGAGACGCTGGCACAGATATACATCCGACAGCAGAAGTACGGCGACGCCATAGCCGTGGTGGAACGCCTCTACGACCGCGACAAGAGCCGCGAGGACCTGCTGGAGATGCTCTTCCAGCTGTATCAGCAGGAGAACGACTACAAGAAGGCCATCGGCGTGCTGGAGCGCATGGAGCTGAACGACGGCAAGAGTGAGCGACTGTCGGTGGCCAAGAGCGAGATCTACACCCAGATGGGCGATAAGAAGGCCGCCATCGCCGAGATGGAAGCCCTGGCCCGCCAGTACCCCAACGACCTGAACTACCTGGCCATGTACGGCGACATGCTGATGATGAACGGACAGGAGAAGAAGGCCCTGAAGACCTTCAACCAGATACTGGCCGAGGAGCCCGACAACAGCCGGGTGCTCATGTCGCTGCGCAACTACCACCTGGCCCATCAGCAGCAGGCCCTGGCCGACTCGCTGACCACCCGCATCCTCCTGGGCAAGAACACCTCGCAGCAGGACAAGGTGTACCTGATACGCCAGGAGATACAGGCCAGCGAGAACGCCGATGGCGACAGCACGCGCGTGCTCAACCTGTTCCGGCGGATGAACACCCTGCAGCCCAATGCCGACATGCTCATCCTGCAGGCCACCTATATGAACCTGAAGCAGATGCCAAAGGACAGCGTCAACGCCGTACTGGAACAGGTGCTCGCCATCGCTCCCGACAATGCCGCGGCACGCCTCCAGCTGGTGGGAAACGCCTGGGGGGCCGACGACATGGACCGCATGATAGCACTCTGCCAGGGCGGTAGGCAGTATAACCCCGACGAAATGGCGTTCTACTACTATCAGGGCATCGGCTACTACAAGCAGGAGAAACTCGACGAGGCACTCTCCGCCTTCCAGAACGGCATCGGCGTCATCAACCAGGACAGCGACCCCGCCATCGTGAGCGACTTCTACGCCGTGATGGGCGACATCCTGCACCAGAAGGGGATGGCCAAGGACGCCTACGCCGCCTACGACTCATGCCTGGTGTGGAAAGACGACAACATCGGCTGTCTGAACAACTATGCCTACTACCTCAGCGAAGAGGGCGAACAGCTCGACAAGGCGGAACAGATGAGCTACAAGACCATCAAGGCAGAACCCAAGAACGCCACCTTCCTCGACACGTACGCCTGGATTCTGTTCATGCAGAAGCGATACAGCGAGGCTAAGGTGTATATCGACCAGGCCCTGCAGAACAAGGAGGACTCCGTGGACAACAGCGTCATACTGGAGCATGCCGGCGACATCTACGCCTGCTGCAACGAGGCCGACAAGGCACTTGAATACTGGCAGGATGCTCTCAAGGGCGCACCCGACAAACAGGTACTCATCAGAAAGATAAAACTAAAAAAATACGTAAGAGAATGAAGACATCCAGTTTAATGAAGGTTGCCGCACTGGCATTACCGTTGTTTTTGAGCTCTTGTGGCTCTAAGAAAAAGGCTGTAGTGGAAGAAGTAAAGCCCTTGACGGCGGAACAGATCCAGAACAGGGACTTCATCGAAATGGTGAAGGACAACGCGCTGGAGAAGAAGTTCATCACCTCAAAGGTGAAATTCTCCGTGGAGACGGGGGCCCAGAAGCTCACCCTGACGGGCAACCTGAAGATGAAGCGCGACGAAGTCATACGACTGCAGCTCATGGCCTTCGGATTCGTGGAGGCAGGACGCATCGAGCTTACCAAGGACTACGTGCTCATCATGGACCGCATCAACAAGCAGTACCTCAAAGCCTCCTATGTGCAAGTGGACTTCCTGCGCAACAACGGCCTGAACTTCAACTCCCTGCAGGCCCTGTTCTGGAACGAGCTGACAGAGCCCAACAGATACAACATCACGAAGGGTGCCGCCGACACGACAAAGGTGTACAGCATGCTTGAAAACGGCGACGACATGGTCATCTCACTCAACGAGGGAAAGATGGAGTACAGCTGGCTGGCCGACAAGACCAACGGGCTGATCAAGATGGCCAACATGATGTACAAGGACAAGCTCAACGGCACCTCACAGCTCAACTGGGACTACCAGGAGTTCACGCCCGTGGGCAACAAGCAGTTCCCCAAGAAGTCGGTCATCACACTGTCCACACCGGAGAAGGAGGTGAAGCTGGGCATGACGCTCAACTATATCGACCATCAGTCGGACTGGGAAACGCGTACGGAGGTGTCGAACAAGTATCGTGAGGTGACCGTCGACGAGATCCTCCGCCGCTTCATGTCACTGTAATGCGTCGCAGACTGCACTTACTCCTGCTATTGTTCCTGTGCCTGGTGTTGACGGCTCCTGCCCAGCAGAAGCGGTCGGCTACCAGGCAGAAGGCTGTTGCTGCCAAAACGACAACACAAAAGAAGCAAGCCCCCAGGCGACAGGCCGCAACGAAAAAGACTACCAGGAAGCAGGCGGGCAAGAAGTCCACCAAAGGGAAGGCCAAGGAACCCGTCGTCACCGTGCAGAGCCTGAAGAACCAGCGCCAGAAGCTGCAGAAGCAGATGCAGGAGCAGCAGCGACGGCTGCGCGAGAACGAGCGCAACGTGAAGCAGCGCCTGCAGAGCCTGATGGTCATCAATACCGAGATCGACGACAAGCGCCGCTCCATCGACACCATCCGCCACGACATCGGCATCCTCGACGGCAACATCACCGACCTCGACAAGCAGCGACGGATGCTCGAACAGGAGCTGGAGGTGAGGAAACAGCGCTATAAGAAGTCGGTGCGCTATATGCACCGCAACCGTAATATCCAGAACCGGCTGATGTTCATCTTCAGTGCCAACAACTTCTCGCAGATGTACCGCCGCCTGCGATTCGTGCGCGAGTACGCCATTTATCAAAGGGCACAGGGAGAGGCCGTACAGGCCATGCAGAAGGAGGTGGCCGACGCCGTGGCCGAGCTGGCAACAGCCAAGAAGCAGAAGAACACCCTGCTGTCGAAAGGCGAGCAGGAGAAGAAAGCCCTCGAGGGCAAGCAGGTGGAACAGCAGCAGGTGGTCAGCACGCTACAGAAGCAGCAGAAGACCATACAGGGCCTCATTGAGCAGCAACAGAAGAAAGATGCCGAGCTGAACGCGCAGATCGACAAGCTCATCGCCGAGGAGATAGCCCGTGCCAAGGCCCGCGCCGAGGCAGAACGCAAGCGCAAGGAGGCCGAGGCCAAGAAGCGTGCCGAGGAGCTGGCTCGCAAGAAGGCTGCCGAGGAGCTGGCCCGCAAGAAGGCTGCCGAGGAGGCTGCCCGCAAGAAGGCGGCTGAGGAACTGGCTCGCAAGAAGGCGGCCGCCGAGGCTGCCGCCCGTGAGAATGCACGCCGCATCGCCGAGGCAAAGGCCCGCGAGGAGAAAGCCAAGGCCGAGGCACGTGCCGCCGCGCGGAAAGATGCTGAGGCGAAGCGCAAGGCAGAGGCCGCCGCCCGCGCTGCCGAGAAGGCACGCCGCGAGGAGGAGCGCAAGGCCGCTGCTGCCGCCAAGGCCCGTGAGCGCGAGCTGGCCGAGGCCCGTGAGCGCGAGAAGAAGGCTGCCCGTGAGCGTGAGCGCGAACTGGCCGAAGCCCGCAAGAAGGTCCGCGAGGAGGAGAGTGCCTACACCGTGTCATCGGAAGACCGCCGGCTGAGCGGCAACTTCGAGAGCAACCGCGGCCGTCTGCCGATGCCCATCACGGGCGGCTATCAGATTGTGAACCGCTTCGGGCAGTATGCCGTAGAAGGACTGAAGGGACACGTCACGCTCGACAATAAGGGCATCAATATCAAGGGGCAGGCAGGTGCGCAGGCACGCAGCGTGTTCGAAGGGAAGGTCACCTCGGTATTCAACTATGCCGGGTCGTGGGTGGTCATCATCAGCCACGGCACCTACCTCTCCGTCTACACCAACCTGGCCAACGTCAGCGTCAGCAGCGGACAACAGGTCAGCACCCGGCAGACACTGGGGCGCATCGGTGGTGACGGCATCATGCAGTTCCAGCTCCGGCGGGGCTCCACGCCTCTCAACCCCATGTCGTGGCTGAGCAGATGAGGCTGTCAGTGAACGAGTGCCAGTACACCTATATATAATTGAGAACAGCAGCCGAGCGGGGCAAAACAGGCGCAAGTACTGCTATTTTTGCATTTTTCTTCAGGAAAATTTGGCAGAATGAAAAAATTGCAGTACCTTTGCACCCGCTTTTATGCAAATCGTAAATAGAAAATAGCTAAATCGTAAATAGACTGGGTCCCTTCGTCTATCGGTTAGGACGAGAGATTTTCATTCTCTAAAGAGGAGTTCGACTCTCCTAGGGACTACAACAACATTAAATCTGCCATCTGCACAGCCAAGTGCTACCGGCCACGCCGGGACAAGGTGGCGGAGACCCGAAGGGGTCGCCCGGGGCTGCCGGAAAGCGTAAGACCCGCAAGCTTTAGTAATTAAACAATTAAAATCAAAAAGTTAAAATGGCAAATCACAAATCATCGGTGAAGCGTATTCGTCAGGACAAGAAGAAGGCACTTCACAATCATTACTACGCAAAGACTATGCGTAACGCTGTGCGCAAGCTGCGCGCTATGACTAACAAGGAGGAGGCCGTGGCCCTGTATCCCAAAGTGCAGAAGATGCTCGACAAGCTGGCAAAGACGAACATCATCCACAAGAACAAGGCTGCCAACCTCAAGTCAAGCCTTGCGCTGCACATCAACAAACTGTAAAAACAGAAAAGCAGATAGCTGACCGCGACTCCAATGGGTCGCGGTTCTTTTTTGTAGTTTTTTAGCAGATAAACTACGTTTATCTGACATTTTTTTTGTACCTTTGCACCGCTAATTCGAAAAAGAAGAACAGAGACAAGAATAATGACAGAAGAACAACTGAATCTGGAGCAGAACCAACGGTCGCTGGCCGAAGGGGATAGCAACTACTCCGCGAGCAACATCCAGGTGCTCGAGGGACTGGAGGCCGTGCGCAAGCGCCCGGCCATGTACATCGGTGACATCAGTGAGAAAGGACTGCACCACCTGGTCAATGAGACCGTCGACAACTCTATCGACGAGGCCATGGCCGGCTACTGCACTCACATCGAAGTGACCATCAACGAAGACAACTCTATCACCGTGCAGGACAACGGACGAGGCATCCCCGTCGACGAGCACGAGAAGATGCACAAGTCGGCTCTCGAGGTCGTGATGACGGTGCTGCATGCCGGAGGTAAGTTCGACAAAGGCTCCTATAAGGTTTCCGGAGGTCTGCACGGCGTGGGTGTCAGCTGCGTCAACGCCCTCAGTACGCACATGCTCTCGCAAGTGTTCCGCAACGGACATATCTACCAGCAGGAATATGAGAAGGGAAAGCCTCTCTACGACGTGAAAATCGTGGGCGATACCGACAAGACCGGCACGCGCCAGCAGTTCTGGCCCGACGGCTCCATCTTCACCACCACGGAATACAAATATGACATCATCGCACGCCGCATGCGCGAGCTGGCTTATCTGAACGCCGGCATCACCATCACACTGACCGACCTGCGCCCCGACGAGGAGGGGAACCTGCGTGAGCCAGAGGTGTTCCACGCCAAGGAGGGTCTGAAGGAGTTCGTGCGCTACGTAGACCGCCACCGCCAGTCCATCATCGGCGACCCCATCTGTCTGAAGACTGAGAAGGATGGCGTGCCCATCGAGGTGGCACTGCTCTACAACAGCGACTACTCGGAGAACATCCACTCCTACGTCAACAATATCAACACCATTGAGGGCGGTACACACCTGACCGGCTTCCGCATCGCCCTGGCCCGCACGCTGAAGAAATATGCCGACGAGGACGACCAGCTGCGCAAGCAGATAGAGAAAGCCAAGATCGAGGTGGCCCAGGACGACTTCCGCGAGGGCCTGACGGCCATCATCTCGGTGAAGGTGGCCGAGCCACAGTTTGAGGGTCAGACGAAGACCAAGCTGGGTAACTCGGAGGTGAACGGTGCCGTGCAGAAGGCCGTGGGTGAGGCCATGACCAACTACTTGGAGGAGCACCCGAAGGAGGCCCACACCATCTGCGAGAAGGTGATCCTGGCTGCCACCGCCCGCATCGCCGCCCGCAAGGCCCGTGAGAGCGTGCAGCGCAAGAATCCCATGACCGGTGGCGGACTGCCCGGCAAGCTGGCCGACTGCTCCAACAAGGACCCGAAGGACTGCGAGATATTCCTCGTCGAGGGTGACTCCGCAGGCGGCTCGGCCAAGCAGGGCCGCGACCGCCACTTCCAGGCCATCCTGCCCCTGCGCGGAAAAATCCTCAACGTGGAGAAGGTACAGTGGCACCGTGTGTTCGAGGCGGAGTCGGTGATGAACATCATCCAGTCCATCGGCGTGCGCTTCGGCGTAGAGGGCGAGGACTCCAAGGAGGCCAATATCGACAAGCTGCGCTACGACAAGATCATCATCATGACCGATGCCGACGTCGATGGCTCGCACATCGACACGCTCATCATGACGCTCTTCTACCGCTTCATGCCGCAGGTCATCCAAGGCGGCCATCTCTACATCGCCACACCGCCGCTCTACAAGTGTACCTATAAGAAATTCTCTGAGTACTGCTATACCGAGCAGCAGCGGCAGGCCTTCATCGACAAGTACGTGGCTGGCGACGAGAATGCCACCGCACTGCACACCCAGCGATACAAAGGTCTGGGCGAGATGAACCCCGAGCAGCTCTGGGAGACCACCATGAACCCCGAGAACCGCCTGCTGAAGCAAGTGACCATCGAGAACGCCGCCGAGGCCGACGAGATATTCTCCATGCTCATGGGCGACGACGTGGAGCCCCGCCGACAGTTCATCGAGAAGAATGCCACTTACGCCAATATCGACGCATAGCCGCTGGATAGCATTCGAATATACAATAATCCCCGCCAACGATGGCGGGGATTATTGTTGTTATCCGATGGTAATCTCGTACCTCGACATGAAGGAGGCACCAGGCAGCAGGTGGTTCATCAGAGGCTTGTCGCAGAACTCACCTGAGAAGCCACGGGGGTCGCCGATGCCGTACCAAGGCTCGATGCAGACGAAGGGGGCCTGCTTGCCGTAAGGACTCCAGAAGGCCACAACGGGGGTGCGGAACTCCACTGTCACTTCTGGCTCTCCAGCCTTATTCAGCAGCTCGGCGCGGTGGAGCTGGCTCTTATGCACCTTGATAGAGTCGTTGCGCCAAGTGTTCTCAGAGAACTCGATGATACCGTTCTCTGCCTCTACGAAAGGCACCTCGTCCATCGAGTGCGAGCTGTCGGGATAGCTGTGCAGGGCGTCCATCGGCTCCTGACAGTCGAGACGGATACGGCCGCTGGTCTTTCCCTCAGGCACGTTGAAGGCCGGATGACCGCCTATCTGGAAATGGATTTCGCGACAGTCCGTGTTATGGACGTGCCAGATGACACCTATCTTATTATCGTCGAGCACGTAGCTGACGGAGAGGGTGAAGTCGTAGGGATATACCTTCTTGGTCTCGTCAGAGGACTCCAGGGCGAACGTAATCTTCCTGTCGCTTTGGGCTATCAGCTTGAACTCGGCATCGCGGGCAAAGCCGTGGCGGGGCAGGTGATACTCCTGGCCGTCGACGCGATAGGTCTCATTGTTCACGGAGCACACGATGGGGAAGAGGATGGGAGAGTGGCGACCCCAGTATTTCGGGTCTGCCTGCCACAGGTATTCCTTGCCGCCGGCATCCTTGATGCTCTGCAGCTCTGCCCCCTTCTCGCTGACGCGGATAGTGAGGCGGTCGTTTTTCAGTTCTACCATAGCTCGTCGGCTTTACTTGCACTCTCCCTCGCCGTAGACGTATGCAAAGGCATGGCTCTCGTAGTCGAAGATCTCCTCCGGACGGAAGAACCGCTTCAGCTCGATGGCGGCATTCTCGACACTGTCGGAGGCATGCACGATGTTCTGCTGGTTGCTCACGGAGTAGTCGCCCCGGATGGTGCCGGGAGCTGCCTCGCGACCGTTGGTGGCACCTGTCATGGTGCGGACCACCTGCACGGCATCCTTCCCCGAGAGAGCCAGGGCAATGACGGGCGATGCCTGCATCGAGGCTGCCAGACTGGGGAAGAAGGGCTTGTCGACGAGGTGGGCGTAGTGCTCACGCAGGATTTCCGTGCTCAGCTGCATCATCTTCATGCCCGAGATGCGGAGGCCGCGGCGCTCAAAACGGTTAACAATCTCACCAATCAGCTGGCGCTGTACGCAGCTGGGTTTCAGTAGTACTAATGTTGTTTCCATAAAGTCTGTTATTTGGGGTTATGAATAATATGCTGCAAAGATACGAAAATTATGCGAACAAAACAAAAATGCGAACCTAATTCTGCTGATATGAGCCTATAAAAGCCCTTTATTAGTAAGAGGTTCGCATTTCTTTATTTATGCGAACCTTCGCATAAGGAAAAAAGCCCGAAACTATTGTGATAATAATTTCGGGTCTTCATTCACTTTTTGCCGAAAACAGCGTTCTATATGCTAGTCTCCGGGTGCCGGGACGGCCTTCTGGAGCCATTACAGACGAGCCTCTGAGCGTCTCTACGGGCCGAGCGAGGGGAGGTCACCCGATGGCGACGAGCTCGTACTCCCGGGCCGAGTCCACCTCGTCGGCCGGGCCGACGACCACGCCGTCGAAGAATTCATGAAAAATTCGCATATAACAGGGGGACGGTTCTTTTGTTAGCGAATCCGCTAACAAAAGAACCGTCCCCCTGTTATACATGATGGAGTAAAAGGGCTTTTCTCGACCCCGGAGCCTCGGATGATGGAGTAAAAGGGCTTTTACTCAGCCCCGGAGCCTCGGATGGTGGAGTAAAAGGGCTTTTACTCGCCCCCGGAGCCTCGGATGATGGAGTAAAAGGGCTTTTACTCGCCCCCGGAGCCTCGGATGATGGAGTAAAAGGGCTTTTACTCGACCCCGGAGCCTCG
>CAMHUC010000083.1 GCA_946188155.1 uncultured bacterium
GTATGCTTCTCACTTTACTTTGCATAATGATAAACTTGTCATAAAAGAAAAGTTCACACCTCCACCTAAATTTATATAGTAGAGCAACTTCTTCTGCCATGATTTCTGTGTTGTTGGTGTAGAATACGAAGGTTCTGTTACCCTCTTTGTCATAGAACACTACACGCCGTAGCACCTCCGGATAGTTCTTCCTGGTTTTGTTGCCAGTAAACCTTATGATCTGGTCTGCCATCACACCTGTCTCAGGATTATTATAGGATTTGTCCTCAACGACCTTGAACACCATCTTATGTTTCTCTCTCACTACGAAGAAGGCTTCGGTTTTGTGTATATGATAGAGCATCTCGGTAACCATATAGGCACGGTCGAATATGTAGAAACTGTCTTTCTCGTATGGAATCTGATTCATCACCTTCGAGTCATGCAGGCTCGCATCGGTGATGATAGAGAAGGCTGGGATGTCTGTCTTTACATCATAGAGCTCATGAAGCTTAACGCCGCCCTTGCCATGATGGAGCTTCGTCCACCAATAGACAGAAAGGCACAGGGATATCGTTGATGAGTCAAACGCGTACACATTGTCGGATATGAAGAAATCCTTGATTCCGTCCCGTTTTTTGCGGGCAATAGCCACCATGCGGTCGGCGAACTCCTGAAAGATGCGAACTTCACGAATCTCATTGGCCTTGCTGAGGTTGCTGCGTGTAACACTTTTGCCAAAGCCCAGATGATGGAATGCAGACTTGAAAGGAGCAAGCGTAACGATGAGGTCTCGGAGACCGTCTCGGTTGGACAACTGTCCAAAGACGAGTACCAGCAGGTGGTTCCAGCAAGTAAAACTTTTAACATACTTGTTGCCCTCGTATTTATCTACTAAACGGTCGAACACCCTCTTGGGGAGAAATTCACATATTTGTGAGAAAATGTATCTGCCTTGGTTCATGAGTCACTCTGCTATCAATTTGTAAATTGTCGCAAAGGTACTCAATTGAAAAGTACACCAAGGATGAATCGCTCAAAAGTTTAGTATTTGTTGGGCTTTCAGAGAATTGTTAACGGTTTTTCGTGGACAGTAGTGCACATACTTATAACCAGCATCACGCAGCAGCTTCACGTTGTCGGCGTTCATCAGCCCCGAGTCGGCTACAACCACGAAATCGTCGCCAAGATTATAGCGTTGCTTGAAGTCATCAACCATCGGTATAATGGTGTAGCCCTCGTACTGGCTGCCGTTGTAAAGGGAATAGGACAGTGGATAGCCTCCTCTGCTTACCAGGAGTCCGAGCACCACCTGCGACTCAGCCGTCTTTCCGTCCTTCGAGAAGCCCGGTTCCCTCAGTACGTCCGTCTTGGAGGTCTCGAAGTAGAGTGTGCTTACGTCGTAGAACATAAGCCCAATCTTGCCACCGAGTATCTTGCGGGTGTGCTCCACGCTTATCTGTTGCACCAGTTCTTTCTGTGTGTTGTAGAGCTTGTCCATGTAGCGGTAGATGCGATTGAGGTCAATGTATTCGTCGTAGTACGACTTCAGGTAGGACACCGTGGCGAGCTTGCTTCGAGGCTGTGACACTCTGGCAATGACTAGATGACGAAGTATTTCGTCGGGTATCTGGTTGAAACCTATCCTGTCATAGACCTGGTTCAGAAGTAACTGGGTGCCGTTCAGAAGCACCGCATCCATGTTGTCAACCACACGGGCGGTTTCCTCACGCTCGCGTCCGAGTTCATCATCAAAATCCAGTGACAGCTGGTTGCCATTGGCCTTCAACCAGCACAGGGCTTTGGTGTAGAGACAGGCCACCTCATCGGCAGACTCAGCCGTGCCAAAATTGCGAACCTCTTTATAATATCCTCTCGCTTTACTCACGGCAACTACGGTAATGCTGCCAGAGCGGTTCTTCTTCTTACGTATATACATGGTGCAAAGGTAAGCATTTTTTTGCTTGCGCCACCCTGCGCCACCAAATTATTTTTGTAACTCCCTGATTTTCAATGTGCGCTATTTAATGGCGCAGAAAGTGATGAAGTCAGGAGATAACAGCCAGCATTATCTCGGCAGTGCTGACGGCTCTGGGAGCGACCTCGTGTTTGGAGTACTAAGAAACGTCGGAAACGACAAGCAACTGAGTAAAATTAATTCGTGAAAAAATTCGTGGATAATTCGTGGTAATTCGTGTGAAAAGAAATTAAGAGAGTTTTTGTTTTTAACACGAATTACCATGAATTGACCACGAATTTTTCTTGAATACTATGTGTCGAGAGCCCATGGCCCGCCTGTCAGGAGCAGGCTGCGGTGAGCCCCGCCATGACTATCGAGACCATCGACATAAGCTTGATGAGGATGTTGAGCGAGGGTCCGGATGTGTCCTTGAAGGGGTCGCCGACGGTGTCGCCCACGATGCATGCCTTATGAGCGAAGGAACCCTTGCCTCCGAAGGCGCCCTCCTCGACGTTCTTCTTGGCATTGTCCCATGCGCCGCCGGCATTGGCCATGAACACGGCGAGGGTGAAGCCTCCTGCCAGTCCGCCCACGAGTAGCCCCAGCACGCCGGCCACGCCGAGAATGACGCCCACGAGGATGGGAATGACGATGGCCAGGATGGAGGGGATGACCATCTCGTGCTGTGCGGCACGCGTGGAGATCTCCACGCAGCGGCCATAGTCGGGCGTGCCCGTGCCCTCGAGTATGCCCGCAATCTCACGGAACTGGCGGCGCACCTCCTGCACCATCTTCTCTGCAGCGCGGCCCACGGCCTCCATCGTCATGCCGCAGAAGAGGAAGGCAGCCATTGCTCCGATGAAGGCCCCCACGAGCACCTTGGGGTTCATCAGGTTGACCTGGAAGTGGTTCATGAAGTCGGGGATGGTGGCATCGGTGGCGGCGATGACGTCGCCCGCCACGTTGGTCAGCGTCTGTCCGGCGCGTGCCATGGCAATCTTGATTTCCTCGATGTAGGAGGCCAGCAGTGCCAGTGCGGTGAGTGCTGCGGAGCCGATGGCGAAGCCCTTGCCGGTGGCGGCGGTGGTGTTGCCTAAGGCGTCGAGGGCGTCAGTGCGGTGGCGCACCTCCTCGCCCAGCTGCGACATCTCAGCGTTGCCTCCGGCATTGTCGGCGATGGGGCCGTAGGCGTCGGTGGCCAGTGTGATGCCCAGTGTGGATAGCATTCCCACGGCGGCGATGCCTATGCCGTAGAGTCCGTGGGCGAGGCTCTCGGACGACATGGAGAGGTCGAAGCCGTTGGCGCACATATAGCTGAGCATGATGGCCACGCCGATGGTGATGACGGGAATGCAGGTGGAGATCATGCCGGTGCCTATACCTTTTATAATAACGGTGGCGGCGCCCGTCTGTCCTGCCTCGGAGATGCGCTGTGTGGGCTTATAGGAGTGGGAGGTGTAGTACTCGGTGGCCTGCCCGATGATGACGCCTGCAGCCAGTCCGCTGATGACGCTGAAGGACAGTCCGAGCCAGTTCTGCATGCCTAAGAGGTAGAGAATGCCGAAGGTGGCGGCAGCGATGAGCACTGCCGAGACGTTGGTGCCCAGGGAGAGCGAGCGTAGCAGGTCGCGCATGGTGGCCCCCTCCTTGGTGCGCACGAGGAAGATGCCGAGCAGCGACAGGAACACGCCCACGGCTGCGATGATCATCGGGGCGATGACGGCTTTGACCTGCATGCCGTCGGCAGCACTGGCGGCGAATGCCGAGGCGCCGAGGGCGGCTGTTGAGAGCACAGAGCCGCAGTAGCTCTCGTAGAGGTCGGCGCCCATGCCGGCCACGTCGCCCACGTTGTCGCCCACGTTGTCGGCAATCGTAGCGGGGTTGCGCGGGTCGTCCTCGGGGATGTCGGCCTCCACCTTTCCCACGATGTCGGCGCCCACGTCGGCGGCCTTGGTATAGATACCTCCTCCGACGCGTGCGAAGAGTGCCTGCGTGGAGGCACCCATGCCGAATGTGAGCATGGTGGTGGTGATGGAGATGAGTCCGTCGGCATCGAAATGGCTGAGCACGACGAACCAGATGGCGATGTCGAGCAGTCCGAGGCCCACGACGGTGAGGCCCATGACGGCCCCGGAGCGGAATGCAATCTTCAGGCCTGCGTCGAGGCTCTCACGTGCGGCGTTGGCCGTTCGCGCGGAGGCGTAGGTGGCCGTCTTCATGCCGAAGAAGCCAGCCAGTCCGGAGAAGAAGCCTCCGGTGAGGAATGCGAATGGCACCCAGGGGTTCTGCACATTGAGGCCGTAGGCCATGAAGGCGAAGAGTGCGCAGAGCACAGCGAATACGATGGCCACGACCTTGTACTGCTGCTTGAGGTAGGCCATGGCACCGCGTCGCACGTAGAGTGCAATCTCCTTCATGCGTGGCGTGCCTTCGTCGGCCTTCATCATCTGTGTGAAGAAGAAGTAGGCCATGGCCAGTGCCACGACGGATGCCACGGGCACGAGCCAGAATACTGATGGAATGTTCATAGATGTATTGTTGTTGGTTGATTAATTACTCATCGACGTAGTCCTCGAGCTGTGCGGCCTCGTCGTCGGGGTCGTCGCCGCCCAAGTCCATCATGGTGGAGTAGTTCTCCTCGGTGATCTGGTCGTCGTCGGGTTCCTCGTCAATCTGGTCTTCCTCGTCGTGGTTCTTGTAGTCGTCCTGCACCTCGTAGTCCTCGTCGTCCGGGTCCATGTCGTCGTCGCCGTCCTCGGCAGTTCTCAGCTTGGGCTTCTCGGGCTCGGGCTTGAGCTTGGCGAAGATGGCCTCCACCCAGTTGCCCTTTGGGATTTCGAGCACCTCGAATCCGTCTTCGACCTTCTTCTCGTACATGCCCCCCTTCTTGTGCAGGCGGTCCTTGGGCAGGGTGGTGGTTGAGATGTCGAATCCGCTGACGATGATGTCCTGAATGGACTGTGATAGCGAGTCCCATCCTCCTCCGAAGTTGCGCTCGAGCACCTCCAAGAGCTTGGCGGCCGTGATGTGGCGTATGTTCTCGTATGTGAGGTCGGTGACGCGCAGGATGGGTTTCTTCTTCAGTGCCCAGAGAGCCTTCTTCTGCTCATCGAACTTGATGGCTCCCACCTTGTAGCCCTTCTTCTCGTAGGCTTTCCTGAAGGTGGGTGAGTCATCCTTGACCTCCACGATTTCGAAGGCATTGCGGATGATGTCCACATAGTGACGTACGTTCTCACGGATGTCGGCGTCCTTCAGGCCGGAGTCCATCATCCTGAAGATGTCGTTCTCCTGCACATCCCATACTGAACTCTTGGTGAGGGTCTTCAATGAAAAGGCATTGTTTTCCTCTGTCTGTTGTTTTGTTCTTGCCATAATAGTGTATGATTTCTATGATTTCTCTGCAAATGTACCTACTTTATTTATTTCTCACAAGTTTTTTGCGGATTTTTTTTGTTCTTTTCGCATTTTAGTGTACCTTTGCCGTCGAAAATGGCACAACCACTGGCAGAAAGACTGCGCCCTCGCACGCTCGATGAGTATATCGGGCAGGAGCATCTGGTAGGCGAGGGGGCCGTCCTGCGTCGGATGATCGACGCAGGGCGCATCTCGTCGTTTATCCTGTGGGGCCCGCCGGGAGTTGGCAAGACGACGCTTGCTCAGATCATCGCCCACCGTCTGGCTATGCCCTTCTACACGCTGTCGGCCGTGACGAGCGGCGTGAAGGATGTGCGCGAGGTGATAGAGAAGGCACAGAAGGGGCGCTTCTTCAACGAGGCGTCGCCCATTCTGTTCATCGACGAGATCCACCGCTTCTCGAAGTCGCAGCAGGACTCGCTGCTTGGGGCTGTGGAGAAGGGGGTGGTGACGCTGATAGGCGCCACGACGGAGAACCCCTCGTTCGAGGTGATCCGCCCGTTGCTGAGCCGCTGCCAGCTCTACGTGCTGAAGTCGCTGGAGAAGGCCGACCTGCTTCGGCTGCTGCGGCGTGCTGTCACGGAGGATGTCATTCTGAAGGAGAAGCACGTCGAGCTGAAGGAGACTGGCGCCCTGCTGCGGTATAGTGGCGGCGACGCTCGCAAGCTGCTCAACATACTGGAGCTGGTGGTGGAGAGTGGCGACACGGTGATCACTGACGAGACGGTGAGCCGCCGCCTGCAGCAGAACCCGCTGGCCTACGACAAGGACGGTGAGATGCACTACGACATCATCTCGGCCTTCATCAAGTCGATCAGGGGCAGCGACCCCGATGCGGCCCTCTACTGGCTGGCGCGGATGATCGAGGGTGGGGAGGATCCGAAGTTCATCGCCCGCCGCCTGGTGATATCGGCATCGGAGGACATCGGGCTGGCCAATCCCAACGCGCTGCTGCTGGCCAATGCCGCCTTCGACGCCGTGAACAAGATAGGATGGCCCGAGGGTCGCATCCCCCTGGCCGAGGCGACGGTCTATCTGGCCACCTCGCCAAAGAGCAACTCGGCCTACCTGGGCATCGATGCCGCCCTGGAGCTGGTGCGCCGAACGGGCAATCAGCCCGTGCCGCTGCCCCTGCGCAATGCTCCCACGCAGCTGATGAAGGAGCTGGGCTATCACGACGGCTATAAGTACCCTCACGACTATCCGGGCCACTTCACCGAGCAGCAGTATCTGCCCGACGGCCTGGTGGGCCAGCGCCTGTGGCACGGGCAGCACTCGCCTGCCGAGGAGAAGCTGGTGGAGCGGATGGTGCGCTACTGGGGGGAGAGGTATAAGAGTTAAGAATTAAGAGGTGAACGAGCATATAATCATCAATCTGATAGAGATATTGGGGACGTTTGCCTTTGCCATTTCCGGCATCCGGCATGCGGCGGCGAAGCACTTCGACTGGTTCGGGGGCTACGTGTGCGGCATCGCTGTGGCCATCGGTGGCGGTACCATCCGCGACGTGATGCTCTCCACGATACCCTTCTGGATGACGACGCCCATCTACCTGATCTGTACGGCAGTGGCCCTGCTGACGGTGGTGCTCTTCGGCAAGTGGATGGAGCCTCTGAAGAATGCGTGGTTCGTGTTCGACACGCTGGGGCTGGCACTGTTCACCATAGCCGGCATCCAGAAGAGTCTCATCTTCGGCCAGCCGTTCTGGGTGGCCATCATTATGGGGTGTATTACTGGTTCGGCAGGGGGCGTGATTCGCGACGTTCTGCTGAACAATGAACCCGTCATCTTCCACCGCGAGATCTATGCCATGGCCTGTGTGCTGGGCGGTATGGCCTACTGGGGCATGGCGCGCATGGGGCTTTCGGTAGAGGTGAATGTGGTGGTCAGCTTCCTGCTCATCTGCCTGATACGCTTTCTGGCTGTCAGATACCATATCTCGCTGCCGGTGCTGAAGGAAATGAAGAATGAAGAGTGAAGAATTTGCTGCCGCCGAAGTCGGGAGACCGATAGGAAATTCTTCACTCTTCATTTTCGAAAAGTTATCCGTTCATCGACATGAGGAACTCCTCGTTGTCGTGAGTCTGCACCAGGCGGTCGCGAATGGTGTTCATGGCCTCGACGGGATTCATCTCCGCAATATACTTGCGCATGACCCACATACGGTTGAGCGTGGTCTCGTCGTGCAGCAGGTCGTCGCGGCGCGTTGACGACTGTACCAGGTCGATGGCAGGGAAGATGCGCTTGTTCGACAGCGAGCGGTTGAGCTGTATTTCCGAGTTACCTGTGCCCTTGAACTCCTCGAAGATGACCTCGTCCATCTTTGAGCCCGTGTCGACGAGTGCCGTAGCGATGATGGTGAGCGAGCCTCCCCCCTCGATGTTACGCGCAGCTCCGAAGAATCGCTTTGGCTTCTGCAGGGCGTTGGCATCGACGCCACCCGTGAGCACCTTTCCCGATGCGGGGGCAGTGGTGTTGTAGGCCCTTGCCAGCCGGGTGATGGAGTCGAGGAAGATGACCACGTCGTGTCCGCACTCCACCATTCGCTTGGCCTTTTCGAGCACGATGCCGGCAATCTTGACGTGACGGTCGGCGGGCTCGTCGAAGGTGGATGCAATGACCTCTGCATCTACGGTGCGTGCCATGTCGGTGACCTCCTCAGGGCGCTCGTCGATGAGCAGCATCATGATGTAGGCCTCGGGGTGGTTGGCTGCGATGGCGTTGGCAATGTCCTTCATGAGCACCGTCTTACCCGTCTTGGGCTGTGCCACGATGAGTGCTCGCTGGCCCTTTCCGATGGGTGAGAAGAGGTCGACGATGCGGACGCTGGGATTGGTAGTGGCCTTGTCGCCACAGAGGGTGAACTTCTCGTCGGGGAAGAGTGGCGTGAGGTGTTCGAAGGCCACACGGTCGCGCACTTCCGACGGATTTCGGCCGTTGATGGCCTTGACATTCGACAGTGCGAAATACTTCTCGTTGTCGTACGGCGGGCGCACGGTGCAGTCCACCACGTCGCCCGTCTTGAGTCCGAAGGCTTTGATCTGCTGTGGTGATACGTAGATGTCGTCGGGCGAGGAGAGGTAGTTGTAGTCGCTGGAGCGGATGAATCCGTAGCCGTCGCTGAGAATCTCGAGCACGCCATTTCCGGTGATATAGTCCTTGAAGTCGTACTTCTGCTGGCCGTTGTCGGCGGTTGCGCTGTAGTTCTGTGGCTCTTTATAGGCCTGCTGGCTCACGGGGCGGTCGAACATGTCGAGGGTGGGAATGGCCTCCCGGTCCTCGATGGGTATGTCGAGCACGGTGATGAAGTCGGTACCGTCGCCGGGGTCGCCAGTCCAGACGCCATTCTCGACGACCTCGGCCTTGGCGCTGTCCTGTTTGCCGGAATCCTTGTTGCGTTTCATCTTTTGCTTCAGCTGTTCGATGAGCATCTTCTGGTTCTCATCGTCCTGGCTGGCGTTGCCAGAGTCGTAGCTCTGTTCGGGAATGAAGTCCTGGCTGGCGTCGAAGGGGGTGTCGGGCTCGCCTGGAGCCTGTGCGGGAGCTTCCTGTGCGGGAGCTTCCTGTGCGGGAGCCTCCAGTGCGGGAGCTTCGGCAGCGGCCGTCTCGGCGTCGGCAGCTTCGTCGGCAGCCTTGGCAGCAGCCTCGGCAGCCAGCTCGGCCTTCGACTTGCGTCCGCGTTTCTTGGGCTTAGGCTCTTCGGCCTTCTCCTCGGCGGGGGCAGCTACAGGCAGGTCGCCGAAGAGTGATGGCGCCTCCACGGGCTTACGGTTGTTCTTCACGTCGAAATTCTCACCCTCCTTGCCGCTGACGGTATATACGCGATTGGTATCTTTCTTCTGGATGCGGGTGCGCTTACGCTTTGGGGCGTCGCTGCCGGCGGCACTGTTCTCTGCCGCCTTGTCGAGGATGGCGTATACCACCGTCTCTTGCGGATCGTCCTGACTGACGCTCACGCCCAACTCGTTCGCGATACCCATCAAGTCGGGCATTGCCATTGACTCTAATTCTTCTTTCGTATACATATATAATTTATGCATTGTGCAGCACGGATGCTGCGGATTCTTTTTGAAATTTGTGGTAAAAATGCTTCCCGAACGGAAGCGCGGTTTAGAAAATCGATGCAAAGGTACGCATTATTTCCCGAACTTCCAAACATTTTCGGAAAAAATAACTAACTTTGCACCCAAAATCACGAAATGACATGGAAATAAAGAAGGCAGAATTCACCCTTAGTGCCCCGATGGTGTCGATGTGCCCCAAGGACACGAAGCCCGAATACGCGTTCATCGGGCGTTCCAACGTGGGCAAGTCGAGTCTGATTAATATGCTCACGCGCAACCGGAAGCTGGCCAAGACGTCGGCCACGCCTGGAAAGACGCTGCTCATCAACCACTTCATCATCAACAATGAGTGGTATCTGGTAGACCTGCCGGGCTACGGTTTTGCCAAGCGCTCGAAGAAGGAGCTGGCTCGGCTCGACCAGATGATCCAGGGCTACATCTTGCAGCGTGAGCAGCTGGTGAACGTGTTCGTGCTGGTCGACGCGAGGCTGGAGCCTCAGAAGATCGACCTGGAGTTTATCGAGTGGCTCGGCGTGTCGAGCGTGCCCTTTGCCATCGTGTTCACCAAGGCCGACAAGCTCTCGACCACGAAGGTGCAGCAAAGCGTGGCGGCCTATAAGCGGCAGCTGCTGGAAACGTGGGAAGAGCTGCCCCCGATGTTCGTCACCTCGTCGGAAAGCCGCCAGGGCCGCGACGAGCTGCTCGACTATATCGACGAGATCAACAAGGGCCTGGGCAAATAGAATACATAATAGTAACGGAACATCCCGCTCCTCGACTCTTGACAACGAATTAAGACGAATTTCACGAATGAAGGCGAATTTCACGAATTAAGACGGATGAAGGCGAATGAAGCATGACGTTTTACGAATATCACGATTGAGCGCCCCGCAGGCTATAGCCGCTTGCGGCGAACAATTCGTGAAATTCAGAATAACGGGTGCGATTCGTGCAATTCGTGTAATTCGTTTTAATTCGTTGTTTTAAAATAATGAGTTGTCATAGAATAATGAGTTGTCATAGAATAATGGCGGGTGGGAAAATTAGAAATAGAAGATAAGTGGCAAAAGAGAATCCATACTTAGACGTACAGAACCTGACCAAGTCGTTCGGCTCGCTGGTGCTCTTCCGCGACATCAGCTTCTCGATAGCCGAAGGTCAGAAGGTGGGCCTGATAGCCAGGAACGGCACAGGCAAGTCGACACTGCTGTCGGTGCTCTCGGGCAAAGAGGGCTACGACTCGGGGAGCATCATCTTCCGCCGCGACCTGAAGGTGGGTATGCTGGAGCAGACACCCGTGTTCGACCCGGCAGAGAGCGTGCTCGACGCCTGCTTCAACCATCAGGGCGAGGAGGAGAAAGTGCTCAAGGCCAAGCAGGTGCTCACGCAGCTGAAGATACGCGACCTCGGCCAGCCTATGGGTCAGCTCAGCGGCGGGCAGCAGAAGCGCGTGGCGCTGGCCAACGTGCTGCTCACGGAACCCGACCTGCTGATACTCGACGAGCCCACCAACCACCTGGACCTGGAGATGATAGAGTGGCTCGAGGGCTATCTGGCACGGGGGCGCAAGACGCTGCTGATGGTCACCCACGACCGCTTCTTCCTCGACCGTGTGTGCTCCGTCATCCTTGAGCTCGACGACCAGACCATCTACACCTATCGTGGCAACTACTCCTACTATCTGGAGAAGCGGCAGGAGCGCATCGACAACCGCCGTGCGGAGATAGCGCGTGCCAACAACCTGTACCGCACCGAGCTGGAGTGGATGCGGCGCATGCCCCAGGCTCGCGGCCACAAGGCACGCTACCGCGAGGAAGCCTTCTACGACCTGGAGCGCATCGCCAAGCAGCGTATCGAGGAGCGGCAGATCCGCCTGAAGGCCTCCAACGTATACATCGGCTCGAAGATCTTCGAGTGCCAGTATGTGTCGAAACGGTTCGGCGAACGGGTTATCATGAAGGACTTCTACTACAACTTCTCACGATTCGAGAAGATGGGCATCGTGGGCAACAACGGCACGGGCAAGTCGACATTCCTGCGAATGCTACTCGGACAGACGCCTCCCGACGAAGGGCAGTTTGACATCGGCGACACCGTGCGCTTCGGCTATTTCTCGCAGGAAGGGCTACAGTTCGACGAGCAGCAGAAGGTGATCGACGTCATTACTGACATTGCCGACTACATCGACCTGGGCGGCGGGCGACATCTGTCGGCATCGCAGTTCCTGCAGCACTTCCTCTTCACCCCCGAGCAGCAGCACAACTACGTCTATAAGCTGTCGGGAGGCGAACGCCGTAAGCTGTACCTCTGCACAGTGCTGATGCGCAACCCCAACTTCCTGGTGCTCGACGAGCCCACCAACGACCTCGACATCGTGACGCTGCAGATACTCGAGGAATACCTGCAGGACTTCCCCGGCTGTGTCATCGTGGTCAGCCACGACCGCTATTTCATGGACAAGGTGGTGGACCATCTGCTGGTGTTCAAGGGCGGCGGGGTGATCCAGGACTTCCCCGGCAACTATACCCAGTATCGAGAGTGGCAGTCGCTCCAGCCCTGCGAGTCGGCCCCGGCGGCCAAGGAGCCGAAAGCCCCTCAGGCCCCAAAGACGGAACCAGCCCAAGGGCGTCGCAAGATGACCTACAAGGAGAAGGCTGAGTTCGAACGCCTGGAGCGCGAGATTGCCGCCCTCGAGGAGGAGCAGCGCCGGCTGGAGGCGGCACTCTGCAGCGGAACCCTTACTATCGACGAACTGACGGAGAAGAGCAAACGCCTGCCCCTGCTGAAGGAGGAAATCGACGAGAAATCGATGCGGTGGCTCGAACTCTCGGAGATTGGCTCTTAATGTCGTTATGTCGTTATCCCGTTATTACGTTATGTCGTTATCCCGTTATTACGTTATGTCGTTATCCCGAAGAAAATGATACAGCAACAATATCCGTCACAGCTATTAGAGAGAGCCGTACAGGAATTCGCGAAGCTGCCCGGCATCGGGCGCAAGACGGCACTACGGCTGGTGCTCCACCTGCTACGCCAGGAAAGCAGCGACGTGGAACAGTTCTGCGACGCCATCGTCAGAATGAAGCACGAGGTGAAGTACTGCCGTGTGTGCCACAACATCAGCGACAGCCCCGTCTGCCCCATCTGCAGCGACCCGCGCCGTGACACATCGGTGGTATGCGTGGTGGAGAACATTCAGGACGTGATGGCCGTAGAGAACACCCAGCAGTTCCACGGACTATACCACGTGCTGGGAGGCATCATCTCACCCATGGACGGCATAGGCCCCGGCGACCTGGCGATCGACTCGCTCGTAGGCCGCGTGGCCGCTGGCGGCATACAGGAGGTGATCCTCGCCCTTAGCTCCACGATGGAGGGCGACACCACCAACTTCTACATCTACCGCAAGCTGGCATCGCTCGACGTGCGCGTGAGCATCATCGCCAGGGGCATCTCGGTGGGCGACGAGCTGGAGTACACCGACGAGGTGACGCTCGGGCGCTCCATCCTCAATCGCACGCCTTTCGAAGGATAGTAATAGCCCGAGACTTGTGAATTATGACTGATAGGAACAGAGAATAATGACTGATAGTAATATGAAAAAGACCCAACGCATACTGATGGCCCTCTACGTGGCCCTTATCATCGCCGCACTGACGCTCGTGGTGCTCTGTGAGGCCGACGTGCTCGGCTCCGGGCAGATGGCCGGGCACCAGCAGGAGGAGTTCATCACCACCACCATGATGGAGCTGATGACTCTCGCTGGCGCATACCTCGCCCTGCGACTGTTTAAGTTCAAGAACGTCAGCGCCGAGCTGCTCAGCCAGAAGGCACCCGCCTTGCTCAAGTGGGGGCTGGTGCGGCTGGTGCTGCTCGAGGTGCCTATGGTGGCCAACACCTTGTTTTATTATATGTATATGAACACCACGTTCGGCTATATGGCCATCATCCTGCTGCTATGCCTGCCGTTCGTATATCCCAGCATGAGCCGCTGTGAGGCCGAAGTCAGTGAATAAGCTCTCAGTAGTCATCGTCAGCTATAACGTGCGCCGCTTCGTGGAGCAGTGCCTCGACAGCGTCAGGAAGGCGTCGGAAGGTCTCGACGTGGAGGTGTTCGTCGTCGACAATGCTTCCAGCGACGATACCGTTGAGGTGATTCCCCGCCGGTACCCCTGGGTGCGCTTTATAGCCAACGCCGACAATCTCGGCTTTGCGCGGGCCAACAATATCGCCATCCGCCAGGCCGTGGGCGAATACGTGCTGCTGCTCAATCCCGACACCATCGTGGCCCGCGAGACCCTTCGCCAGGCAGTGGACTTCATGGACGGGCATCCCAAGGCCGGCGGGGCAGGGGTGCGCATGCACAATGCTGACGGAACGCTGGCTCCAGAGTCGCGAAGGGCCATACCCACGCCCTGGGTGTCGTGCCTGAAGATGCTCGGATTCACCCGCCGCTACTACATGAGTCACCTCTCATGGGATGAGCCAGGGCGCATCGAGGTGATCAGCGGGGCCTTCTGTCTGCTGCGCCGCAAGGCACTCGACGAGATAGGGCTGCTCGACGAGGATTTCTTCATGTACGGCGAGGACATCGACCTCAGCTTCCGGCTGCTCAAAGGCGGGTGGGAGAACTGGTACCTGCCGCTGGACATCATCCACTTCAAGGGAGAGTCAACCCAGAAGTCCACCTTCCGCTACGTCCACGTGTTCTATCAGGCCATGCTCATCTTCTTCCGAAAGCATTACAGTCATCTGAGCGTGTTCTATACCCTGCCAGTGAAGCTGGCCATCTACTTCCGCGCTGCCATCGCACTGACGGACATCATCCGAAAAAAGCTACACCTATGAGAAAGGACTATCCACGAGTGACGCTACGCGCCATCGAACCCGAAGACCTCGATCTGCTCTACCGCATCGAGAACGACGTGACGCTGTGGAACGTGGGCACTACCAACGTGCCCTACAGCCGCTATACCCTCCACGAATACATCGCCAACACCTCAGGCGACATCTACGTCGACCGCCAGGTGCGCATGATGGTCGAGAACGCCCAGCAACAGGTGGTGGGCATCGTCGACATCGTCAACTTCGACCCCAGCAACCGTCGTGCAGAGCTGGGACTGCTCATCGAGGAGCCATTCCGGCACCAGGGCTACGGGCAGAGCACTATCCGCGAGATTGCAGCCTACGCCCTCAACGTGCTCCACCTGCACCAGCTGTTCGCCTTCATCGACGCACGCAACGAGCCCTGCCTGCAACTCTTCCGACAACTGGGATGCCTGGAGACGACAAGACTCAAAGACTGGCTCTTCGACGGGGTGGAATACCGCGAAGCAGTGGTCATGCAGATGGTTTTTTGACTCTTTTTGTGCTTTTCCATAAAAAAAGTCCGAAAATGTTTTGTCGTTTCGGATTTTATTCATACCTTTGCACCCGCAAACGAAAAGAGACCCTCTCTGGTGCGTTAGTTCAGTAGGTTAGAATGCCTGCCTGTCACGCAGGAGGTCAC
>CAMHUC010000084.1 GCA_946188155.1 uncultured bacterium
TACTGGGTGGCCAGCTGGCGCTGCACGCCCACGAGGCGCTCCACCAGCGGCTGGTACTCTTCGAACATCTGGTCGTCGCCCTTGGGCACGGGGCCTGAGATGATGAGCGGCGTGCGTGCGTCGTCGATGAGCACGGAGTCCACCTCGTCGACGATGGCATAGTTGTGCGAGCGCTGTACGAGGTCGGCCGGAGAGACGGCCATATTGTCGCGCAGGTAGTCGAAGCCGAATTCATTGTTGGTGCCGAAGGTGATGTCGGCCTGATAGGCACGGCGGCGTGCCTCTGAATTGGGCTGATGCTTGTCGATGCAGTCCACCGAGAGTCCGTGGAACATGTATAGCGGCCCCATCCACTCGGAGTCGCGCTTTGCCAGATAGTCGTTGACGGTCACCACGTGGACGCCGTTGCCGGTGAGCGCGTTGAGGAACACGGGCAGGGTGGCCACGAGGGTCTTACCCTCACCGGTGGCCATCTCGGCAATCTTTCCCTGGTGCAGCACCACGCCGCCGAAGAGCTGCACGTCGTAGTGTACCATCTCCCACTTCAGGTCGTTCCCACCGGCCGTCCAGTGGTTGTGGTAGATGGCCTTGTCGCCGTCGATGGTGACGAAGTCCTTGCGCGGGTCGGCAGCCAGCTCGCGGTCGAAGTCGGTGGCGGTGACCACCGTCTCTTCGTTTTGCGCAAAGCGGCGGGCCGTCTCCTTAACGATGGCGAACACCTCGAACATCACTTCGTTGAGGGCCTGCTCGTAGATGTCGAGCACGTCCTTCTCAATCTTGTCGATTTGGGCGAAGATGTCGGCACGCTCGTCGATCGGGGTGCTCTCGATAGTGGCCTTCAGCTCTGCAATCTTGGCCTTCTGCTCTTTGGCAGAGCCCTGCACTTGTTGCTGCAGCTCCTTCGTGCGGGCGCGGAGTGCGTCGTTGTCGAGAGCCTCAATCTTCGCCGAGGCAGCCTTTACTTTTTCCACCAGGGGTTGTATCAGCTTCATGTCGCGTGTAGACTTGTCGCCGAACAGTGACTTTAGAATCTTGTTGAAATTCATATCTTTGATTATAGTTTTTACTTTTTTTACCTTAATTATTGTAAACGGGTGCAAAGTTACGAATAAAATCCGTAACGACCAAAGTTCTCAGCAAAAATCCGTATATCTTACGTGTAATCCGCTGCTCAGAACAATGGCTCCTGTGAGCAGGCGTTGGGGGCCCTGATGCGTATCGACTTGGAGATGGTTGGTGCGATACGGTCGATGGTGACGGGCGTCTTGATGCGTTCGCCCTTGATTCCCGCACCGTAGAATATGATGGGGAACTGAACGAACGAAGCCCTCGACAGCTGGCTCTCGTGCGAGTCCTCATTGCTGAGCTGCCAGCCTGGCGACACCTCGATGAGTATGTCGCCATTGTGCTCAGGGCTGAAGCCGTTTCTGATCTTGAAGATCTGCTGGTTGTTGCCGCCGAGCAGCTGCAGGAATGTGTAGACATTGCGCACGCCCGACATCTGCGAGATGAACTCCTGGGCGCGCTGTGTGGCGTCAGTCAGGCTGACGCGCTTCGATTCCAGCAGCTTGTGGTTCAGGTATATTTCGTTGCCATAGCAGGTCTCCACATAGCGCCCCTGCCCCCACACGGCGCCGAAGTACATGTTCAGCAGGTTGGCCGTGCGGTTGATGTAGAAGGTGCCGCTCGGCACGCGGTATTTGCCGTAGTCGGCACTCTCGGCGTCGCTGTAGCCCGTGCTGGTGAGCACGAACAGCACATGCTCCTTGCCGAGCTTTTCTTGAAGGCCCTTGACGAGTCTGCCCAGCTCGCGGTCGAGCCGCAGATAGGTGTCCTGCAGCTCCATCTGACAATTTGTCATAGCTTCGTGGCTGAAGGTGCCCGCATAGTAGGTCAGGCAGAGCAGGTCGGTCACGCGGTCGAAGCCCATCGCCTGGCTGGCGACGCACTGCTGGGCCAGTTCGGTGATGTCGGCATTGATGAGTGCGCTCGTCTTGTAGTCGATGAATTTCTTTTCGCCTTTGAACGCGTGGCTGAAGGGTTTCTGGTCGCCGATGTGCTGGTAGTAGTTGAACGTACCCGACACGTCGTTGAATGGTTGCCATAGCGCCTTCTCTATCTTCTTCAGGCTTGTCTGTATCTCGTTGAAACTCTGTATGAATGCGGGTATGTTGTTAGAGTAATACCTCGATCCGTTCCAGAACCCTCGCCAGTCGTCAAGCCAGAAGGCTCCGTCGGCAGCATGTCCGGCTGACAGTACGGCGGCATCGGCCGTAGGGGCGATTGCGAAAATCTTTGCCATTCCGCCTGTGGCCACCTTCAGCTCGTCGCTGAGTGTCGATACGGTCAGCTGCACGGGCGAGTGTACGCCCGGACTGTTCGTGTCCTCTGTACAGCCTCGGGGGCGCAGCGTCTCCTTGTCAAGCCACTTTTCTCCCACTATACTATGATAATAAGGTGAGGCCCCGGTGTGTACTGACGAAATGGCAGAGGCACGGTCGATTTTGCTGAAGGGGTAGGAGGCATTCTCGTATACCAGGCCGTCGCGCAGCAAGCGCTTGAAGCCGTCGTTGCCGAACACAGGCGTGAAGGCTTCCAGATAGTCGGTGCGAAGCTGGTCGATAGTGATGCTCACCACCAGCCTTGGAGCATAGCGTATGCTGTCCTGTGCCAGGGCTTCCTCCGCATTGAATCCCAACACGGCGAGCAGAGTGATGTATATGTATCTGTTATGCATTCTTGTAATGACTCATTAATCTTGTAAGCAAACACAATGCCAAAATCATCATCCCCTCGGCATAATTCTGGAAGAGGCTCCCTATGGAGAAGAGGATGGTCATGGTGAGCAGAACGATCCACCAGTGCGAATTCTGCCTGCCCTTGATGATGGAGGGGATGAAGAACAGGGGCAGGGGATTGATGAGCAGCAGCTGAAGGTTGAGGCTCGTCGTGGGGTGCTGCGAGAAGATCATCACGAAGAGCACGCAGCCAGCCAGCCCCTGCGTCAGCATCAGCAGGGCATCCCAGTACTTGAAGCGCCGGTGCCTGTGCGTCTCGATGCCCGCCAGTGCCAGGCAGGCGGCCAGCAGAACCAGGAACACCGTCCGTGGCGGCCAGGGGAAGTCGGCCTCTATCAGCTGTACGCCGGGCTCCACGAGCAGGCGCCGCTCCTTCACCAGGGGCCGATACGCGCCGTTGGCGTAGACCTGGGCGTGGTCGAAGTCGTACATCAGGTTGGCGGGCAGGAATTCCTGCTGCTCGCGCACCGTGGGCTGGTCGGCACGGATGCCCAGCAGCATGTCGTTGCCGAAGGTGGCCCAGGGGTGGTTGCGCGTACATTCGTGGATCATCTGCCGGTAGGAGGGTGCGAAGCCCTCACGGGCCTGGTATTCCAACTTCCCCTCGAGGCAGTGCTCCACCATGTCGCGCGGGCGTGTGGAGCAGTTGTCGTAGAAGTAGTTATAGCGGTACACGCGGTTCTGTGGCAGCAAGTTCGTGCTGAGGGCTTCCTGTAGGCGGGCCTTCTCCGCCGGCTCCAGGTTCAGCACCTGTTCTGTCACCGAGCTGCCCCACTGCTTGTAGTAGGCGCAGAAGTAGTCCAGCGGCGAGGCTGCCAGTTCATAGTCCGTCAGCCCGAATACAAACCGCAGCACGAAGAAGGGCGCGTCGAAACTGAAGCTGCCCCAGTTGAAGATGGCGTCATAGCCCGTGCTCAGGTCGTGATAGCGCAGTGCCGTGTGGCCGTACAGGCTGTAGATCTCCTCGTGTGGCGAGCAGGTGAGCAGGCTCACTTCCACCGAGTCCCAGTGCTCCGTCCTGGGAGTGTTGTCGGCCATTGTCCGCGTTGACAGCAAACAGGCGGCAAACAAGATGAAAATTGTCCTAAAAATCTTTTTAAATTGTTTCACGATGCAAAATTAACCTATATTTTTCACTTTCCATGCGTTTAGTTCGTTTTTTTTTGATAATTTTGCACGCTGAAATGATTTTCATGAAAATAAAGATGCACAATATGAATAGATTTCTGGGCTGTCTGCTGATGGCAGCCGCATCGGCAACGGCCATTGCCCAGGGGGGAACCAATTCACCTTACAGCCAGTTCGGGCTCGGTGAGCTGTCGTATGCTGGCGCCAGCCAGAACCGTGGCATGAACGGCCTGGGCATCGCCCTCCATCATGGCAACCAGGTGAACACGGCCAACCCCGCAGCCTATGCCTACATCGACTCGCTGACGATGATTTTCGACATGGGTGCCTCTGTCTCGCTGACCAATTTCCAGGAGAACGGACAGAAGAAGAATGCACGCACGGGCAACTTCGAGTATGCCGTCGGACTGTTCCGCCTGCTGAAGAACGTAGGTGCCAGCTTTGGTGTGGCTCCCGTCACCGACATCGGCTACGAATACACCAGCTCTGCCTATATGGAGCAGGCGCAGAGCACCATGACCACTACGTACATGGGAGACGGAGGCCTGCGAAAGCTGTATGCCGGAGTGGCCGTGCGCCCTGTCGGCAACCTCTCGCTTGGCTTCAATTTCGGTTATCTCTGGGGTGAATACTACCGCACTGCCTCGCTGACGGGCTCCACAGCCATGAACAGCCTGCATAAGATCTATAGTGCCGACATCAGCAGCTATGTGCTCGACTTCGGACTGCAGTACGACCTGAGGCTGGGCAAGAGCGACATGCTCACGCTGGGCCTCACCTACGCCCTGGGGCATAAGCTGGGCTCCGACGTGGAGTGCAGCGTTGCCAATGCCAACGCCACCACCAGCAAGGCCGACACCACGAAGATGGTCATACAGAACGGCTTGGAGATACCACATAAGTTTGGAGCCGGACTGGCTTACAGGCACGGCAACAAGCTCACGGTGGGCATCGATGGCGAGATGCAGCGCTGGGGTAAGATTCCCTTCCCCGCAGAGTCGGGAGGCACCTTCAGGCTCAAGAGCGGCGCCCTGAAGAACAGCTACCGCGCCACCGTAGGCGCCGAGTGGGTGCCCAAGTACAACAGCCGCCGGCTCATCGACAGGATTCGCTACCGGCTCGGCGTTGGCTATATGACCCCTTATTATAAAATAGGTGACGCCGACGGCCCCAAGCAGTACAGTGCCAGCCTGGGCTTCGGCATCCCCATCCAGAACCAGATCAATGCCCGCTCCTACGTGAATGTCAGTGTACAGTGGGTGCGTCAGGCTGTCGACGGACTCCTCAAGGAGAACACCTTCCGCATCAACGTCGGGGTTACGTTCAACGAGAAGTGGTTCGCCAAGTGGAAAGTGGAATAGAAGTGATAATTGACAATTGATAATTGACAATTATATGAAGAGAGGACTGGCAGTGGCCATCGTGGTGGCCCACTTCGGACTGATGGCTTGCGAACAGGCACAGGAGCATACCGCTGCCGCCGTCCACGAGCGCGACTCGGCATCGATGATGGTGTCCTATGGCGTCAACACGCTCATCAGCGATTCGGGAGTCATCAAGTACAAAATCGTCACAGAGCGGTGGGACGTGAACACCATCAAGAATCCACCTCGATGGACTTTTGAGAAGGGCGTGTTCTTCGAGCAGTTCGACCAGCAGTTCCACGTGGAGGCCTACATACAGGCCGACACCGCCTGGTACTTCGACCAGCAGAAGCTGTGGAAACTGCGCGGAAGAGTACGCATCCGCAACGTCAACGGGCTGATCTACGAGAGCGAGGAACTATTTTGGGACGGCCTGAAGCACGAACTCTACTCCAACGTGTTCTCGAAGGTCACCACCCCCGAGCGCACCCTCCAGGGCACCTATTTCCGTAGCGACGAACACATGCGCCACTACACCGTGAGCAACTCCAAGGGCTCCTTCATCACCGACGACATGGAGAACGACAGCCAGCAGCCCGGCGCCGCGCCTGGCGACACCACCCAGCAGCAGTCGGAGCCCATACTGCGCCCGCAAGCCACCAAGCACGCACGGACAACAAGCAATGAGCAAAATGAGTAATTAGTAATGAGTAATGAGTAATTAGTAATAGTAATTATGATTAGACCTGCTGCTTGTATTTACCCTGATTATTCGCGGCCATCGTGGCCGTCGCGCATATTCTGCCTTGAGAGTAATCATAATTATTCATTACTCACTACTAATTACTAATTAGAAAAATGACCTCACTCATCATAGGATTACTCATCTCGATGCTATTCTCCGCCTTCTTCTCAGGCATGGAGATAGCATTCGTGTCCAGCAACCGCATGCTCGCCGAGATGGACCGCGAGAAGGGTGGGGTGGCACAGCGCTGCCTCACACTCTTCTACCAGCATCCCAACAACTTCGTATCGACGATGCTCGTGGGCAACAACATCGCACTGGTCATCTACGGCATTCTCTTTGCACAAATCTTCGACCAGACGCTCTTCAGTACACTCAGCGACGGCATGAGGGTCACTGCCGACACACTGCTCTCAACGCTCATCGTGCTCTTCACAGGCGAGTTCCTCCCCAAGACCATCTTCAAGAGCAATCCCAACGCCATGCTCACCTTCTTCGCCCTGCCGGCATGGGCCTGCTATGTGCTGCTCTATCCCATCAGCCGATTCGCCACTCTGCTCTCAAAGGGCATACTGCGCATCTTTGGCGTCAGGATGGGCAAGAACAGCGCCGAGCGCGAATTCACCAAGGTCGACCTCGACTATCTCGTACAGTCGAGCATCGACAGTGCCAAGGACGAGGGTGAGATCGGCGAGGAGGTGAAAATCTTCCAGAATGCCCTGGAGTTCTCCGAGACCAAGGTGCGCGACTGCATGGTGCCACGCACCGAGATCGATGCCGTCGAGGAGTCGGCCACGCTCGGCGAGCTCAAGCAGGTGTTCGTCGAGAGCGGACACTCCAAGATTGTCGTCTATCGCGAGGATATCGACCACGTGGTGGGCTACGTCCACTCCTCCGACATGTTCCGGCTCAAGGACTCCGACGGCACCCACCTCAGCCCGAAGTTGGTGCGACAGATCTCCTTCGTGCCCGAAACCATGCTGGCATCCAAGCTGATGAAGGCACTCATGCAGCAGAAACGCTCGCTGGCCATCGTCGTCGATGAGTTCGGAGGAACCAGCGGCATGGTGTCGCTGGAGGACATTATGGAGGAGATAACGGGCGAGATAGAGGACGAGCACGACAACAACAGCCACGTGGCCAAGCAGGTGGCCGACGGCGAGTTCATCGTCTCGGCACGACTGGAGATTGAGAAGGTCAACGAGATGTTCTCACTACAGCTGCCCGAGAGCGACGAGTACATGACCGTCGGAGGGCTCATCCTGCATGAGTATCAGTCGTTCCCCAAACTCAACGAGGAGGTCAGAGTGGGCACCTACGAGTTCAAAATACTCAAGAATACAGCCACGAAAATAGAATTAGTGCGCCTAAAAGTGTTGGAATGAGCGTTTTTTCTTGCGGAAATTTTGCCGTTTCAATCTTTTGTTGTAATTTTGCACGCTGTTTGGAGATACTCTCCAATTTCTTTTGGGATTAAAAATTTGTAAATAGTAAATAATTTTATGGCAGCAATTGGAAAAATCAGAAGTTGGGGCCCCGTACTGGCAACAGTAATCGGCGTGGCCCTCTTTGCCTTCATTGCCGAAGAGGCCTTCCGTTCTTGCGAAGCAACCAAGAACCAGCAGCGCCAGCAGGTGGGCGAAGTGTTAGGTAAGAAAATCAGTGTTCAGGAGTTCCAGAATCTCGTCGACGAGTACCAGGAGGTCATCAAGCTCACACAGGGCCGCGACAACCTCAGCGAGGACGAGCTCAACCAGGTGAAGGACCAGGTGTGGAACCAGTTCGTCAACGAGCAGATCATCGCCACCGAGGCCGGGAAGCTCGGACTCACCGTCACCGACGAGGAGATGCAGAACATGCTCAAGGAGGGCACCAACCCCATGCTCATGCAGTCGCCATTCGTCAATCAGCAGACGGGCCGCTTCGACGTGACCATGCTCACCAAGTTCCTGGGCGACTACAAGAAGAACGCCGGCAACGCACAGCTCGCAGAGTCATACGAACGCATCTACAAGTACTGGCAGTTCATCGAGAAGCAGCTCCGCACGCAGACGCTCGCACAGAAGTTCCAGAGCCTCGTCACCGGATGCCTACTCTCCAACCCCGTCTCGGCCAAGATGGCATTCGAGTCGCAGAACATGGAGAGCGACGTGCAGCTGGCCAGCTTCCCCTACAGCAGTATCAACGACAACGACGTGCAGGTGTCCGACGCTGACCTGAAGGCAGCCTTCGACAAGCAGAAGGAGATGTTCAAGCAGACAGTCGAGACACGTGACATCAAGTTCGTCGACTTCCAGGTGGTAGCCTCCGCTGCCGACCGCCAGGCCCTGCTAAAGACCATGAACGAGGCCAGCGACAAGCTCGAGAGCGGAGCCAACCCCGCCGAGGTCGTTCGCAAGGCTCAGTCGCTCATGCCCTATACTGGCATGGCCGTCCGCAAGAACGTATTCCCCAGCGACATCTCAAAGCGGCTCGACTCGATGAGCGTGGGACAGACCACACGCCCCTTCGAGACCAAGAACGACAACACGCTGAACGTGGTGAAGCTCATCGCAAAGACACAGGCACCCGACTCCATCGAGTACCGTCAGATACAGGTTAATGCCGCCACGCTCGACGCCACACGACAGCTGGCAGACAGCATCCTCACTGCCCTCAAGGGCGGCGCCAATTTCGAGGAACTGGCCAAGAAGTACGGACAGGAGGGCAAGAGCCAGTGGCTCACCTCGGCCATGTACGAGAACTCGACCTCGATGGACGAGGAGTCGAAGAACTATCTGACAAGCATCAACAGCTTGGCCACTGGCGAGCTGAAGAACCTGGAGTTCGCACAGGGCAACATCGTCATGCAGGTGCTCAGCCGCAAGGCTATGGTCGACAAGTACGACGTGGCCGTCATCAAGCACACCATCGACTTCTCCAAGGGCACCTACTCTGATGCCTACAACAAGTTCAGCCAGTACGTCAGCGAGAACAAGACCCTGGCCGACCTGGAGAAGAATGCCGAGAAGTTCGGATTCAAGGTTCAGGAGCGCAAGGATATGTTCAACTCCGAACACAACGTGGCCGGACTGCGCGCCACCCGTGAGGCCATGAAGTGGATCTTCGACGCCAAGGAGGGTCAGGTAAGCCCGCTCTACGAGTGCGGCAGCAACGACAACCTGCTTGTGGTGGCCCTGACAAAGATTCATCCCGTGGGCTACCGCGACCTCGACGCCGTGAAGGATGCCCTGAAGCAGGAGGTGATCAGGGACAAGAAGTTCGAGCAGCTGGCTGCCAAGGTGGCCGGCGTGAAGTCCATCGCCGACGCCCAGAAGGCCGGGGCCAAGGTTGACTCCGTGAAGCAGATCACCTTCGGAGCACCCGTATTCGTTCAGGCCACCGGCTCCAGCGAGCCTGCCCTCGCCGGTGCCGTCGCTGCTGCCAAGGATGGTGCCTTCAGCAGTGCCGTCGTCAAGGGCAATGGCGGCGCATACCTTTTCCAGGTGCTCCGCAAGGCACAGCGCCAGGGCGCTAAGTTCGATGACAAGTCGGTCGAGCAGCGCCTGCAGCAGCAGGCCATGCAGGCCGCCAGCCGTTTCGTCAGCGAGCTTTATCAGAAGGCCAATGTGGTCGACAACCGCTACCTCTTCTTCTAAGCCAAAGGCAATATCAACGAGCATATGTGCAGAAGCCCCTGTTCACATCAGCGTGGACAGGGGCTTCTCTCTTTAAGTGGAATACATTAATTAATTAGGCTCTTTCATTTAGCCCGCATTCGGAGAGACAATCCAGCAGACCAGCACGGCGAGGTTGAGGTGCGCCTTTTGGGCCTCTGTGTCCTCCGCGCCCTCTGTATCGAGAAAAGGGTAGCGAAACAGAGCGTAAGTCAATCTTATTGGTCGAATATTTTTTGTGTCGCATAAAATGTGTAACTTTGCAGCCGTTATGACATATTCAGTAATAGGAATGGGAGCCATCGGCGGCTATTACGGAGGCCGCCTGGCAAATGCTGGGCTTGAGGTGAACTTCCTCCTGCACAGCGACTACGCATACGTTGTGGAGCACGGGCTGCGCGTGGATTCGTGCGATGGCGACTTCTACCTGCCGCATATCAACGCTTACCACACTTTGGCCGACATGCCCAAGACCGACGTAATCCTCGTGGCGCTAAAGACGGTGAACAATCATCTGCTGCCCGAACTGTTATCCCCTATCATCAGGGAGGACACGGTGGTGGTGCTCATACAGAACGGCATCGGCGTGGAGGCCGACCTCCTAAATATCAGATATATGGTGTTCCGTTTGCATCATGCCTGAAACGCCCTGAAACGGGGGCTCTGACTTTCCTCCGAGGAAAGTGGAGGTTTGCTCCGTGGAAAGTCCGACTTTCCTCGGAGCAAAGTTTTAGTTTGCCCAGAGGGGGCTCGGAGGCATGTTTCCTGGCCTGCCGGAATAGTTGCCATACGTAAAATTATTTCTGATTTCCCGATGATGAAAGTAGAAAAGTAGGAAAGTAGACATTTACCTATTTCAGTAGTGAGGAAGAGATACATTTTAAGTATAAGTTAATTATTAATAAATGTTAATTATATAATATATCCCCTCCCTCCAAAATACCTTCATGTCTACTTTCCTACTTTCTTACTTTCCTACCTTCCTTGGATATATATATTACAAAACAGATGGCAGAACTTTTTGCCACCTCGAAGCCAAATATCAGCATGCATATAAAAAATAATCGGGAAAACCAAACGATCCAGCACTTTTTCCTGTCTTTTCTTGCGAGTCTCGGGAATTCTGTTTATATTTGCAGCGTGAATACGAAAGTGAAGACAAAGATGAAGTCAAAGACTGAAATATTAAACCTTCTGAGACAGTACAAGCCTAAGGCCCAGCGTGAGTACGGCTTGACCCGGCTTGGCATCTTCGGCTCTGTGGCACGCAGCGAACAGACTTGCGACAGCGACGTAGATGTGTGCTACGAAGGCGCAGTCCCCTCGTTGCTGACGCTTGACAAGATCCAGACAGAACTTGAACAGCTCTTTGGCTGCAAGGTTGATATGGTCAGACTCCGTGACAACATGAACAGTCTTCTTCGTCAGCGGATATTAAGGGATGGCATATACGTTTGACATAGAGATTGCAACAGGCAGCCTCGAAAAGATTCGTTCGATGCTGGAACTGATAATTGAGAGAGTGTCCGTAGTGGATACCTAACAAACCTATGGGAGCTGTTGTCCTGTCGAATCTCACGAGAATGTCCACATCGCTGTCCGACGTTTCTTCACCTCGGGCAAAGGAACCAAAGAGCCATGCTTTATAGTTTTCGCTGCAAATATAAGGACTTTTTCCGAAAAATCCAAATATTTGGAGATTCTCAAATGCTTTATGCCTTCATGTTGCCATGAGATTATTAAAAATTGTATATTTCTTGAATTGAATGACGTATTTCTCGCAAAGAATTCGTAAATTTGTGCCCAAAGCAATAAAAGCTATTTAAAATCGTAATTTATGTTATTACAGAAGAATATAGTCAAGAAATATCTGCAGCACCTCGACAACGAACAGGTGGTAAAAGCCTGGGGGCAATACCGGAGCTTTTTCCTCGATGCTGACATACAGGCAAACATCCACAAGATTAAGGAAGAACAGTTTCAGGAGGGGTTCCTGCGTGAACTTTTTGTCAAAGTGTTGGGTTATACTATTAATCCTTTGCCCGGTTACAACCTGACAACGGAGCTGAAAAACGAAGTGGGGGCGAAGAAGGCCGACGGTGCGATACTTGTGGACGGCAAAGTGGCAGGCGTGATAGAACTGAAAGACCACAAGACCCCCGATCTGAGCAGCATAGAGACGCAGGCCTTCGGCTATAAGAGCAAGCACAAGGACACGCGACTGGTCATCATCTCCAACTTCGAGAAGCTACGCCTCTACATAGACAATGCCGTGGAGTACCGCGAGTGGGACATCTTTCACATGACTCATGAAGAGTTCTGCGAGCTGTATCTCTGCCTCGCCTGGTCACAAGTGGCTACGGGCATGCTGATACAAATGAAGCAGGAGTCGCTTTCGAGCGAAGACCAGATCACAAAGGCGCTCTATCGCGACTACTCTCAGTTCAAGCGGGTGCTCTTCACCGACATCGTGTCCCATAACCCTGTGCGCGAGGGCTACGACGAGAAGGAGTGGCAGCTGCTGCTCTTCCGCAAGTCTCAGAAGCTGCTCGACCGGCTGCTCTTTATCTTCTTCGCAGAAGACAGCCTGCTGCTCGAGCCCAACTTCATGGTGAAGATCATCGACGACTGGCAGAAGTTGAGAGACCTGGCTGTCGATGTGCCATTGTATGAGCGCATCAAGCTCTATTTCAGCTATCTCGACAAGGGGCATACGGGCAAACCGTGCGACGTGTTTGCTTACAACGGAGGACTTTTCAAACCCGACGACCTGCTCGACAGCCTCATCATCAGCGACGACCTGCTGGCAGAACACACCCGACGGATAGCTGCCTACGACTTCAAAAGCGACGTAGATGTGAACATCCTCGGGCATATCTTCGAGAACTCGCTTTCGGAGATAGAGGAGGTCACTCGGCAGATAACCAGTGGAGCGGCACCACAGACCTCGAAGCGCAAGCAGGACGGCGTGTTCTACACCCCGCAATATATCACGAAGTACATCGTTGAGAACACCGTTGGACGGCTCTGCGCAGAGAAGCGGCAGCAGCTCGGCATCGTGGAGGACGACTATCTCTCAGACCAGCACCGCCAACTGAAGACCCGCCAGCGGCTGCTCGATCAGTTGAAGCAGTATCGCGATTGGCTGCTCCAGATGACCATACTCGACCCCGCCTGCGGCAGTGGAGCCTTCCTGAATGCCGCGTTGCAATTCCTGATAGGAGAGCACAAGCACATAGACGAGTTGGAGAAGAAGGTGCTGGGCTACAGCCTGGAGTTTCAGGACGTAGAGAACTATATTCTGGAGAACAACCTTTTCGGTGTCGACATCAACGAGGAGAGCGTAGGCATAGCCCAGTTGGCCCTCTGGTTGCGCACCGCCAAGCCCCACCGCAAGTTGAACTCGCTGAGCAAGAACATCAAGTGCGGCAACTCGCTCATCAGTGACCCAGCCGTTGCAGGCAAGAAGGCCTTCGACTGGCAGCGGGAGTTCCCACAGGTCTTCGAACGTGGTGGTTTCGACGTGGTGATAGGCAATCCGCCGTATGGGATATTAATCGATGACTCCTTAAAGGATTATTATATCCAACATTTTCCGTTGGCAAAATATAAGCTTAATCTGTATATATTGTTTCTTGAAAGAATGTTTCAAATCTTCAAAAAAGGTGTTGTCTCTTTTATTATTCCCAAATCTTTGTTGATAAATACCTATTTTGCTGATATTCGAAAGTTCATCCTTACTCAGGCAGAAGTAACAGAGATGTTCACTATAACGGAAAAAGTTTTTGAAGATGCCGAAGTTGGATCAAGTTTGATAATAACATTCGAAATCAAGAAAGATGTAGATGCAAATAATATTGTGCGCTTAGCAAATTGTGAAAAGATAAAAGACTTTATGGAGCAGCGCAATATAATTGAAAATAATCTTTCACAACAAGAATTGATGAATAGCGAGAAATCTGAAATCGTTATTCAATCTCAAGATTCCACATCAATAAAAGGAAAGATAGAAAAGTTTCCGTGTGCAAAAGAGAATTACAAGTTCAAGAATGGCTTAAATCCAGGCAATATAAAAGATAAGCTCATTACAAGAACCCAGAGCGAGCTCACTAAGAGAATAATCTGGGGTAGAGAAATCAGAAGGTATGCCATTCTGTGGGGAGGAGATTATATCCTCTATGATGAACATGTTGCAGACAATTTAACTTTAGATGACGTTCAGAGCAAGAAGGGCATGAAGAAGCAAAATAAAATCGACTTTGCTCTTCGAGACAAAACTCTTTTTGAAACAGAAAAGGTTGTAATTCGAAAGACTGGTGATAGGTTAATTTGTTGTTATGATAATAACAATCTGTATTTTGATACATTAGTCCATGGCATTTATCAAGCCAATACCGATTATAGTTTGAAGTACATACTTGCCATCCTTAATAGTAAGCCTGCCACGTATTTTTACAGATGTCTGCATGACATTAAAGGCAAGGTTTTTGCAAAAATTAGTCTTGACGATCTTTCAAATTTCCCGATACCAGTTATCTCAGAAGCAAATAAAAATAGAGTAAAAGAAATGGAGGGGCTCGCCGACACGATGCTCACCCTCCATCAGCAGTTGCAGGAGAAACGCACCCGGTTCCTCCGTCGTCTGAGCGAGAATTTTGAGGGTCTGAAGTTGACGACAGCCCTGCAGCAGTTCGACCTGCTTGATTTCCGGGGACTGATGTCAGAGCTGAAGAAGCAGAAGCACCACATACCCCTGAAGGAGCAGGACGAATGGGAAGACTATTTCGACGAGCGCGTGGCTGAGTGTCGGCAACTCTCTGCACAGATTGACGCCGCCGACCAAGAGATAGACAACCGCGTGTTCGATCTCTACGGCCTGACGGAGGAGGAGCGCCAGATAGTAATGGAAGGATAAAGAAAGATATGGACAAACAGCAGCAGAAGGCAGAATATTTTCCTACTCGAAAAGACAAAATATGGGCGCAGTTTCATTCTTCCGTGGATGACCATAGGGTAACAACTATCCGAATATA
>CAMHUC010000085.1 GCA_946188155.1 uncultured bacterium
TGGTGTCCTTGCCGTACTTCAGGCAGAGGATGGTGCCGTAGGTGGCCACGGGCATGGCGATGACCACCGTGTTGATGTTCACCACGAAGTCGGAGAACCCCAGGGCTCGGCAGAGGAAATAGACGGCTACGGGTAGCAGGATGAGCCGGAAGGCGGCGGTGGCGTAGACCGTGGCGTTGCCGAGCATCGTGCGGAGGGATAGCTGCGACATGGAGGAGCCGATGATCATCAGTGCCGCCGGCACGGTGATGTTGCCAATCATGGTCAGCGGCATGCTGACGGCCTTGGGAATGTCGTCGATTCTCAGGGTCACGATGAGCATCGTCAGGTAGGCGGCCAGCATCGGGGTGGAGTAGAGCACCTTCTTCTCGAAGCGCTTCTGTTCCACGTCGCCCTTGCCGGTGATGAGCATCGTGCCGACGGTAAACACGGCGAAGGTGTTGACCACGTTGAGCACGGCGGCATAGAACACAGCCTGGTGGCCGAAGATGGAGTCGACCACCGGGTAGCCCATGAACCCCACGTTGCCGAAGAGCAGGGCGAAGCCGATGGCCCCCTCGTCGGCCTTGCGGCGCGTCAGGTAGCGGGGCAGGAGGAAGGCGACGGCTGTCAGCAGAGCGTATGTGACCACGCTGATGAGCAGCAGTGGCAGGATGAACTGGCGGTCGGGCAGCTCGCCCGTCATGGCCGATGAGAGGATGAGACAGGGGCAGGTGATATTGATGACCAGTGTGGAGAGCCGCTTGTCGAACTCCCCGTCCAGGTATCCCGTACGGCCCGCCACGTAGCCCACGGCCACGATGGCTGCCAGTGTCAGCATCACTTCGATCATCGCTTCTTTTTTTGTTTATAGTTTATGGTTTATAGTTGATAGTTGATTACCCTGCAAGCCCTTCTGCCAGCAAATGTAATCATCTATAAACTATAAACCATAAACTATAAACCATAAACTTTAAACCAAAAACTACATATACCCCAGCCAGCGGAGCACGTCGTTGAGGTTGGCCACCAGCATCAGTAGGATGAGTATGCCGAAGCCCACGTACTCGGCGCGTATCATGAAGGTCTCAGAAGGCTTGCGGCGCGTAATCATCTCGTAGATGAGGAAGAGCACGTGGCCACCGTCGAGTGCCGGTATGGGCAGGATGTTCATGAAGGCGAGGATGATGGAGAGGAAGGCCGTCATCTTCCAGAACAGGTACCAGTCCCACATCGGGGGGAAGAGGCTGCCGATAGCCCCGAAGCCGCCGAGCGACTTGGCCCCGTCGGCGGTGAACACATATTTCATGTCGCCCACGTAGCCGGCCAGCACGTTCCAGCCGTACTTGATGCCGGCGGGGATGCTCTCCAGGAAGCCGTACTCACGGGTGTAGGGCGGGTAGAGTCCTGCGAGGCTCTTCACAAAGAAGCCCACCTTCAGGTCTGGGGTGAGGGCCACGCTCATGGTGTCGCGCACCATGGCCGAGGTGGCTGCCAGACTGTCGGCACCGCTCTTGATGAGGCCTTCGCGCTCCACGACGAGCGACACGGTGCGTATCTTCAAACTGTCGTCGGGCGTCACGGCGGCTGTCATCATGTCCTCGAGGACGCCTATCTGGTCGGTGAACTCATTGTAGCTGTCGATGGGCTTGCCGTTGACGGCCACTATTCTGTCGCCCTTCTGCAGGCCGATGGCGGCGGCGGGCGAGTCGGCCATCACGCTGTCGATCTCGGCAGGCACCAGCGGGCGCACGAACGAGGGCTCGGCCTTGAGCATGCCCAGCAGGTTGAGGTTGCCGGGCAGCGTGAGACTCATCTGCTTGCCGTCGCGGATGACGTCGGCGCGGGTAGCCTCGGAGAGGTCGCGGTAGAGGTCGGCGCTGAAGTCCTTGAAGGCCCCCTTGTCGGTGCCAACGAGTATGTCGCCGTCGTGGAAGCCCAGGGCCTTGGCCTCCTTGTTGAACTTCATGCCGAGCGTCATGTCCTTCACGGGGATGTAGGTGTCGCCCCAGTGGAACAGGATCATGGCGTAGATGAACAGGGCCAGCAGGAAGTTGACCAGCACGCCGCCTATCATAATCAGCAGCCGCTGCCAGGCGGGCTTGGAGCGGAACTCCCAGGGCTGCTCGGGCTGTTTCATCTGCTCGGTGTCGAAACTCTCGTCGATCATGCCCGCTATCTTGCAGTAGCCGCCCAGCGGCAGCCAGCCCACGCCGTACTGTGTGTCGCTGCCCTTGGGTTTCCACTTAAAGAGGCTTCCGTCCCACTTCCAGACGGAGGGGTCGAAGAAGAGGTAGAACTTCTCCACCCTCACCCCGAAGAGCTTGGCGAAGAAGAAGTGGCCGCCCTCGTGGAGCAGCACCAGCAGGCCGATGGCCAACATAAACTGTAACAGTCTGATTAAGAATATCTCCATGCTTCTATTTCGTATTTACTTTCTATTCCTTTATTCTACAATCTATTTCTTTTTTATCTGACAACGAATTAATACGAATTTCACGAATTTCACGAATTATTATTGATTTCACGAATTGTTATTAATTTCGTGAATCGTTTTTTTTATTTCACGAATTGTTCGCTTCTGAACAGCAATGGTTGTGTACACTGATTCGTGCAATTCGTTAAAATATAATTTGATTCGTGCAATTCGTGTAATTCGTTTTAATTCGTTGTTTATATCTTCCGCGACATCATGTAATCCGTTTTAATTCGCTATCTTCTGAGTGAGCAGTTCGGTGGCTATTCGCCGTGCCTCGGCGTCGGTATTGACGTAGATGTCGTAGTCGGGGGCCTTGTCGAAGGTGGCGCGCTGCATCGTCTCGGCGATGATGTCGCCCATCTGCAGGAATCCGCAGCGGTCCTCGAGGAAGGCGCGGTTGACAATCTCGTTGGCCGCGTTGACGATGCAGGGCATATTGCCGCCGCGGTCGATGGCCTCGTAGGCCATGGCCAGACAGCGGAACTTCTCCATGTCGGGTTCGAAGAACTCCAGTGGGTGGCGGAACAGGTCGAGCCGCTCGCCGCTCAGCGGCAGTCGGCGGGGGAAGGAGAACGCATACTGGATGGGCAGCCGCATGTCGGGCACGCCTAACTGGGCCTTCACCGAGCCGTCGTGGAACTGCACGGCACTGTGTACAATCGACTGCGGATGCACCAGCACCTGTATTTGGCGGGCATCGACGCCGAAGAGCCACTTGGCCTCGATTACCTCGAAGCCCTTGTTCATCATCGAGGCCGAGTCGATGGTAATCTTAGCCCCCATGTCCCAGGTGGGGTGCTTCAGGGCGTCGGCCTTCGTCACGTGGGCTATCTCCTCCATCGACTTAGTGCGGAAGGGGCCGCCCGAGGCCGTCAGCAGGATCTTCTCTATCGGGTTCTCGTCCTCGCCCACCAGGCTCTGGAAGATGGCGGAGTGCTCGCTGTCGACGGGCAGGATGGGCGTGTGGTACTGTTGTGCCAGCTGCAGGATGAGCTCCCCGGCCACCACGAGCGTCTCCTTGTTGGCCAGGGCGATGGCCTTGCCGGCGCGGATGGCATGGATGGTGGGCGAGAGGCCTGCGAAGCCTACCATCGCCGTGAGCACCATGTTGATGGGCCCGGCCTCCACTATCTCGTCGAGGGCCTGCCGGCCGGCATACACCTTCACGTCGGGCATGTCGCTCATCAGCCGGCGCAGCTCGTCGTAGCGTGCTTCATTGGCGATGACGATGGCGGCGGGCCTGAACTTGTGGGCCTGCTCGGCCAGCAGCTCTACGCGGTTGTTGGCCGTCAGGCAATACACCTCGTAGAGGTCGGAGTGCTCCTCGATTACCTCGAGGGCCTGTGTGCCTATCGACCCTGTGGAGCCGAGTATGGCTATCTGTCTTTTCTCTTCCATTGAACTGTCGTTATCTGAAATCGGGCGCAAAGGTACTAAAAATTATCCACATCGTGCGCATCCGTACCTATAAAAGATACTAAAATGCGCGTTGACGTGATTTATATTGAATAAAAACTAAATAGTCTAAAATCATTTGCAGGTTTGGCGGAAGTATGCTAATTTTGCAAGCGATGAAGATGATGACAATGACTCTATTGCTGATGTGCTGTCTGCAGACGATGGCTCAGAGGCGGCTGAGGGTGGTCGACGTGGAGACGCTCGAGCCCGTGGCCGGTGTCAACGTGCTCGGAAGGCAACTCTCGGCACAGACAGACTCTGCAGGGCTTATCACGCTGCCCGACTCGTGCCGCACGCTGTCGTTCTCGCACGTCAACTACGAGAGCCGTCTGCTCAATATCACGGAGCTTCGCGACACCGTCTACCTCATCTCAAAGCTGCTCAACATGAAGGAGGTGGTGGTGTTCGGCAAGGGGAAATACACCGATCAGTACAAGGAGCTGAAGAAGCGCCTGCGCCTCTCGAAGCAAGAGGCCGAGCTGGCTCAGATTGACCCCAGCTCTGGCGGCAACCTGCTGCCCCTGTTGGCGAAGCTCATCCCCAAGAAGTGGCGCAAGAACAAGAAGAAGGCCCGGCAGGAACGGCTTAAGCGTATTCTTGAGGAGTACTGACGACTAGTACTTACGCCGCCTTGCCAACCTCATACAGCCGTTCAGGGGCGAAGTCTACATCATTGTACCATTCAAGCGTCAGATAATCCACATCGACTACTCTAAGCAAATCATAATCTTCCATACTCTCTTATTTTAATGGGTCAATGGGCAATGCTTATGTTCACGCCGACAAAGATACGAATAATTATCGATAATAAGTGTGATTCCCTTGTTAAAAGTAAAAAACGTTTTATATAACTCTCCGCTGATGAACAGAGTGCGGCGCGTCGTCGCGACGCACCGCACTCAGCCCGGGTTGTTTTATATAGAATCAAAATCATATTATTTCACGACGACTCGGGGATGGTACTCGAAGAGCTTCTGGTTGTCGCGCAGCTGCTGGATGCTGAGAGAATTCACGGCACCCGACCAGTTGGCACCCCAGGCGCTGAATGGTTCGCCTGCCGGGGCGATGTAGGTGATGTTCGTCACGTCGAGGGGGATCGGGTCGAACACCATCATGAAGGCGATATGGTCGCCCGCCATACCCTCCATGAAGAAAAGCTCGTTGAGGGGAGTGCCCTGTATCTCGCGCAGTTTGTACTGATGTCCTGTATCGTCTATCAGTTTGGTGTCAGCCTCGAACCCGAAGTATTCGCGTGTCCAGTTCTGCTCGTAGCCGATGGCGAGGTAGGTGGCCTCTGGGGTGCGCCATATAGCCTTCGTCTCGTCTTTGAGCGGCTTGATGAGGTGGACATCCGTCAGTACCTTCCACGTGTTCCAGTCCTGACGGTCGTAGGGTTTGTCGTCCCACATGTGCTCTTTGAGCACGCGAGGCTTATGGAACTGCGGGATGCTGTCGTAATATTCTACCGTCCCGAAGTTGTGATTGCCGATTCTGGCAGGTGTCCCCATCATTCCCCAGCATGACACACCGTAGATTCGTATGTCTTTTACTGTTTCAGGCAGCGGGGCGAAGAATATCTTCAGGTCGAGCACGTCGCCCTTCTTTGCCTTGACGGTGAAGTGCTTGTTGTAGGTTTCGGGCTCCGTGCGGCGGATGCGGTACTGCACCCCCGTTTCCTGATCCACGAGACTCGTCTCCTCGGAGGCAAGAAACAGGTTGCTCACCTCGTCGGCAGGCATGGGGAAATAGCAGTGAAGCACGGTCTCATTGTTCTCCTCCGTCAGTCGCCAGCTCAGCGGAACGTAGGGCATATCTTTCATGTTCGCCATCTCAGGGAAGAGCTTCTGGTAGTCATTCGCTATCGCGACGTTCTTCGCCTCGCAATAGTCCGTCACCCAGTCCATGTTCGTACCGTGCCACGCGGCTGTTGTCTTCTTCTTGTCCGTCTTGACTTCCGGACGGGGGAAGATATTTCCCAGACTCCTGACATACTCCTTCACACCCGACTGGTCCGAATGCTGATTGCCGGGTGACCAGAACCCAATTGCCTGAGCCTCTGATGTAATGGCTGCCATTGCCATCAGGCTTATCAAAATCATTCTTTTCATACGACTTTTGTTTTTAGAATTGTAATGTACTAAAGTTGTTATGCGTCAGCTGTTCGCGATAGTTCTGATAACAGGCCGAAGAGACGTCGGCCTCTATCGGGGAGTGGGTGCTGAAGAGCAGGATGCGCCCACCGGCGAGGCGGTCTGCTATCCAGAGGTATTTTTCGCCTTTGCGCAAGTCCTTCAGGGTGAAGAAGAACTGCTGGTGGGAGAAATTAAGCAGGTAGCCCGGTGTCTTGCTGTCGTACCAGCAGGCGGCCTGTAGCAGTCGGGCAAAGAGGGCGAACTCCTGTTTGTCCTCAAAGACGTAGACCGTGCTGACGACGGTGCTGTCCGCTCTGTCTGGGGCGCAGTCGAGGGCTATGCCCTTCACCTTGTTATATTCTGCCATCTTGGCGATGAACTCATCCATGCGGCTGGGAGCTTGATAGTTGGAGTCTTGCTCTGTGGTGTATGCGGCATAGTGGAGGTTGGAGTCGGCAGCGTCCCGCTGGGGTGCCTGGCGAATCACGGGGACAGGCCCATGATTCAGGTTTCGCATAGAATCACGCAACCTGTCCCCATGATTCGCCTCCCCATGATTTGCCTCTGTATTCTTTGGCTCAGGCTCGGCAGTCTGGGCTATTTGTCGTTTTGCCACGATGGTGTCGGGGTTAATGGGCTGCGGCTGCTCCGTCTCGGTAAGCATGCTGCTGTTCGTCGGCTCCTGTCCACCCGTCATCCATAGCGTGGCCGCTATACCTATTATTATTAGCAGGCCAGCGGCTGCCGACATCCAACGCCAGTGCTTAGGAGCAGCCTTCTCATGGGCTATCTCCTGCATGATGCTGTCGCAGAAGTCCGAGGGCACTTCGGGTCTCGTCCGCCGTGCCTCTCTTCGGCTCAGCGCCTGGCGCAGGTATTTATCATTCAGTTTGTTCATCTTCTTTCTGTTTAATCATCTGTAAGAGTTTCTTTCTGATGCGGTGGAGGCGTGCGGCCAGCGTGTTAGGCTCGGCATCCATGATGTAGGCGATTTCCCGTAGTGGGCAATCCTCGTAGTAATAGAGGTGTAGCAGCAGTTGCTCCTCTGGTGGCAGAGTGTCTATCGCTTCTTCCATCAGCAGGATGCGCTCCTCGTGGCCTGAAGCCTGCTCCTCGTCTTCCACCTGGGGGATGTCGGCGATGTCTATGAAGTGCATCTGCCTGCGGTTCAGCCGGTTCAGGGCCTCGTGATAGGCGATGCGGCAGACCCATGTGGCGAACGACGACTGGAACCGGAACGACGCCAGCGAGCGGAAGGCCTTCACGAAGGCATCCTGGGCCACCTCACGGGCATCTTCGCCGTCGGGCATGAGGCGCGACGTGAAGTCGAGCACTTGTTGTGAATAGGTATTCACAAACCAGGCATACTCCTCGCACCGTCCGTTGAGTATCTGCCTAATGCACTCGCATTCCATGCTGGTGATCTCGCTCATTCTACCTAATAGACTGGGGAATCAGGAAATGATGACAGTTTTATGTGTTAAAAAAGTAAAAGGTCGGTTAGTCCCGGATAGGAACAAAATCCTCAAAAGCTGACAAGAATCTCTATTGTAAGAGATTCTTGTTGGCTTTCTGAATATTTTCGTTGGTGAAATACACCTTGCTCTGTGCCATTGCGGCCATTGTCAGCATCGCGCAGATGCATGCAGTCATCAGACTCTTCATATTCTTTCTATTAGTTTCGCTGCAAAGGTACGAAAAGTTGAGCTTAATACAAAATAAAAGCAGCTTGTCTTTTGCCGTTAGCGAATTTCTTTGTACCTTTGCAGCCGCAAACGGAATATGAACTGAAAAAACAACAGGTTTTTTCCCTACCCACTGGATAGTGGAAGCTTTTAAGTATGATCTATTGTATATCGAAGAAGATGGAGGTGGCAGGCGCCCATCAGCTGAGCCTGCCCTACGAAAGCAAATGCAGCAGGCTGCATGGGCACAACTGGACTATCACCGTGTTTCTGGCATCGGCACAGGTGAACGAGGTGGGTATGGTGCTCGACTTCACGCGCATCAAGAAGGCCATTCACGGCTACCTGGACCACGGCAACCTTAACGAGCTGCTGCCCTTCAACCCCACGGCCGAGAACATCGCCGCCTGGGTGGTGGGCCAGTTCACCGAGTGCTATAAGTGCGTTGTCAAGGAGTCTGACGGCAATATAGCCCAGGCCTACGACGACCACTTCCCCATCGAACCCGAATATCTGCTGTAGCCATGAAGAGGACTTATCGTATCAATGAGATATTCTACTCGCTGCAGGGCGAGGGGAGGCATACGGGCCGTGCGGCCGTGTTCATCCGCTTCAGCGGCTGCAACCTGCGCTGCCCGTTCTGCGACACCGACTTCAGGGAGTATCGAGAGATGACGCTCGACGAGATTGTCGCCGAGGCCGTTCAGTGGAAAGACTGCGGATTCGCGGTGCTCACCGGTGGCGAGCCATCGCTGCAGGTGGACGGCCGGCTAGTGAAGGCCCTGCACGACGCGGGCTTCTACGTGGCCATCGAGACCAACGGCACCCGGCCGCTGCCCGAAGGCATCGACTGGGTGACGCTGTCGCCGAAGAACTGCTTCGTAGACCATGCCCCGGCACTGGCCATCCAGAAGATCGACGAGGTGAAGGTGGTGTTCGACGGCGTTCACGACCCCAAGCAGTATGCTGGCATCTGCCAGGGGCACTACCTGAACCTGCAGCCTTGCGACACGGGCGACGACAGGCGCAACCGTGAGGTGACCCGTAAGTGCGTGGAGTATATCAAGCATCATCCGCAGTGGCGATTGTCACTGCAGACGCATAAGCTGATACACATTCAGTAGCGAGGCCTGTCAGCCTATTTCCACTCGCTGAGCCGTCGGCCCAGGTAGTCGATGTCGTAGAAGTGCTCATAGCCGAAGGGAATGTTGGGCGCGATGCCGGGGTCGATGTCCTCACCCTTGGCGTTAGTCAGCCTGGAGGCATACGCTGAGATGACGAACTGGAAGCCGTCGGCAGTGGTCATGTTCTGTATGCTGCAAGAGCCGCCGCCCGACTGTTCGCCGAGGGTGGGGAAGCCCAAGTCCTGCATGAGCGAGGGGAAGAGATTTCCGCACGAGAAGGCTCGCTTGCTGGTGAGCACACCGATGCGCATGCTGCTGCAGTCGATCTTGGGGCTGGTGAGGTCGAGGTCGTCGAAACGGCCGTCGAAGTTGCGGTCTACGAGGAAGTCGTTCCTGTAGGACATACCCTCCAGGACGTTCTGCGACCACAGCGACGCCTTGTTGCTCTTGCCCAGCACGCCGATGAAGCCTATGACCAGGTCGGTAGAGCCGCCTCCGTTGTGCGAGAGGTCGAGTATCACGTTCTTCGCCCCGTCGGCCTTGGCCTGCTCGAGGCCGTAGAGCAGGGTGATGAAGTTGTCGGTCTTGTAGTGGGTGAGCAGCTCGCGCCAGTCGGCATCGCTCTTGGCGCTGGCGTAGTACTGGTTCCAGGCGGTGGTGTCCATATCGTTGAACGAGTCGATGATGATGAAAGCCGTCTGCTTGTCGCTGCTGATGCAGTAGAGCCGGTCGCCGTATGCCTGCTTACGCTGTTCCAGCAGTTTGTCGTATGCATCTTGCTGCTTCATTCCGTTAAATACATACTGGGAGAACATCCTGTCTACTTCGGGGTGGTTGGCCTGTGCGGCGGTGAGGGCGTTGATTTGTTCGTCTTGAATGGCTTTCGGTATCGCTGCGTTTGCAAGCACGGTGGTATGGCCTCCGTCGTCGATGAGCACCTGCAGGCCGTTCATGCCCCAGAGGAAGTCGGTCTTGAGGGGCGACTGCAGGAGTTGCTTGACGGCCTTGCCGTGCTCTATCTTGTCGAGCGTGGCGTCCAGGCCGTACTGCTTCATGCCGCTCTTCTCGAGCAGGGTGCGCCCGGGGTATCCGTAGATGTAGTCGAACAGGAAGCACAGTTCATTGTAGCGGAACTTGGCCATGTCGGCAGCCACCTCATTCTGCTTATACGGTTCTGCTGCAAACTCAGGGTCGCAGATGTTGTAAGCGTTTGTATCCTGAACACGTGTGTTGACCGACACCCGCTTGCCGTTGTAGCAGGCTCCGTGGAACTGGTCGTCGGAGTAGAGGTCGGCCAGTGTGGCGAAGGGGATGTATACCTGCGAGCCGTCGTCGTGCAGGTCGATGCTGTAGCGGGCGAAGTCGAGCGTGGTGGTGGGGGCAGCGAACGATGCTATAGGTGTTAAGCCATCCACTTTCAGATACTTGTTGCCGTCGTATGAGACGCCGGCCGGGAGCGTGGGGTCGGTGATGAACCTCAGGCTGACCAGACCGGTAAGCGAAGGCGTGTTCAGCTGGTCGCTCACCACGTCGACGGTGGCAGAGCCACTCTCGCTGGTGAGCAGGTACTGGCTGCCCTGTCTCTCCACGCTCATGGTGCCGCTGCCGGATATCAGCTTGTGGAAGTTGCTGACGGCGATGTAGGCCACGCTGGGCTGGTCGCTGTAGAAGCGCAGCGTCACCTCGCCGTCGCTCTTCCCGTCGCGGGTCACGCTGACGCTCTTCTCGGTATAGGCGGGGCCGAGGTCGAGGGCTGTCGCCGGGTTGTGGGCACCGTCGTCGGGGCCGATGGGGTTGTCGTTCGTACTGCAGGCTGTCAGCAATAGTGCTGTCAGCAGGGCTAATGGGTAAAATGGTGTTTTTTTCATTTGTTTATTTATTAATGTCGAGCAACCCTTGGGGCAGCTCGATGGTTATTGTCCTGGCTTGTCTGTCCACGTCGGTAATCAGTTCCTCAGGGGCAGGGATGAGCGTGCCGTCCTCCAGGCAGAAGAGTATGTTGAGGGTGGAGTCGTCGACGGTGGCGATGCGCCCCGCCTGCCGGCCTGTGGCAGCATCGACGATGGTGAAGCCTATAATCTCTGCCCACGACATCGCCTCGTCGTCGCACGGGGCAAGGGCGCGGGGGAAGTAGACGTCGCAGCCCGTCAGCTCGCGGGCACGCTCCTGACTGTCGATACCCTCCAGCTTCATGATGGCGTTGGCGTCGCTCTTGAAACGGTATTCCTCTATAAAGAAAGGTACGAGGATGCCGTCGACCTTCAGCACCAGGTAGTCGGCATCGGTGCGGTCGAACACGTCGTCGTCGAAGAGAAACGACAGCTCTCCCTTCACGCCGTGGGTCTTGCCTAGTCGGCCTATCCTGTAGACTTCTTCCTCTCTGATCATTGCTCTATACGCCACCTGCTGCGGTAGCAAATTCTTCACTTTTCACTTTTCACTCTTCACTTTTCCCTTCTGATGCAGGCTCCGAGCGCATTCAGGCGGGTCTCTATGTGCTCATAGCCACGGTCTATCTGCTCGATGTTCTCTATGCGGCTCGTGCCACGGGCACTCATGGCGGCTATCAGCAGGGCGATGCCGGCGCGGATGTCGGGGCTCGACATGCGGCCGCCGCGCAGGGTGATCTTACGGTCGTGGCCCACGACGACGGCGCGGTGCGGGTCGCAGAGGATAATCTGGGCTCCCATGTCGATCAGCTTGTCGACGAAGAACAGGCGGCTCTCGAACATCTTCTGGTGGAAGAGCACCGACCCGCGGGCCTGGGTGGCCACGACGATGAGCACCGACAGCAGGTCGGGCGTCAGGCCGGGCCACGGGGCGTCGGCCAGGGTCATGATGGTGCCGTCGATGAACGACTGTATCTCGTAGTGCCGCTGGCGGGGAATCCACAGGTCGTCGCCTTCTACCTTGATCTTGATGCCCAGGCGGCGGAACGTGTCGGGGATGATGCCCAGGTCCTTCACCGATGCGTCCTTGATGCGGATGCCGTCGCCGCACATGGCAGCCATGCCGATGAACGAGCCCACCTCGATCATGTCGGGCAGTATGGTGTGCTCTGTGCCGTGCAGCTGTTCCACGCCTTCGATGGTGAGCAGGTTCGAGGCGATGCCGCTGATGCGGGCTCCCATCCGGTTGAGCATACGGCAGAGCTGCTGTAGGTAGGGCTCACAGGCAGCATTGTAGATGGTGGTGGTGCCGTGGGCAAAGACGGCTGCCATCACGATATTGGCTGTGCCGGTGACGGAAGCCTCGTCGAGCAGCATATACGACCCCTTCAGCCGGGGGGCTGCTATCTCGTAGACGTCGCGGCCCTCGATGCGGCTGAACTTGCCGCCCAGCTTCTCGAAGCCCAGAAAGTGGGTGTCCAGCCGGCGGCGCCCTATCTTGTCGCCGCCGGGCTTGGCTATCACGGCCCTGCCCATCCGTGCCAGCAGCGGGCCTATCATCAGCACGCTGCCACGCAGCTGTGAGCACTTCTTCACGAACTCGTCACTCTCCAGGTAGTCCAGCCGCAGCTCGTCGGCCCGGAAGCTGTAGGTGTTCTTGGTGGTAGCGCTCCTCCTTTCTCGCTCATCCTTCCTCGCTTCTCCTTCCTCGCTCTTCTTCACCTTCACGCCGATGTCGCGCAGCAGCTGTATCAGGTTGTTCACGTCGCGTATGTCGGGAATGTTGTGTATCATCACTTCCTCGCTCGTCAGGAGTGAGGCGCATATCACCTCCAGGGCCTCGTTCTTGGCTCCCTGGGGGGTGATGGTGCCGCTCAAGGGGTGGCCACCTTCGATTACAAATGCTGCCATTATGCGGGTGCTATTTCTTCTTCTTGGGCCTTCTGTTGTCGTCGGGCACCACCTTGTCGAATCTGAAGTGGTTCAGGTCCAGCTGTATGGCGCCGTTGGTGAAGCGGGCCAGGTCGCTGGCCACGCGCTCGTCGTCCATCGAACCGTGCCCCCACTGCGCCAAGTCGCGCTTCATCTGATTGGCTGTCACTTTCGCCAGCTCCTCGCGCTCCTCGCCTTCGGGCATCGTCTGCAGCTTCTCCAGCAGCTGCTCTACGAGGTGGCCGTAGTGGCGGAGCCTGATGTGCTGCTGGGGCAGCTTGATGGGCTGGGGCTTGGAGTGTATCTTGTCGGCCTCGGACACGTCGTAGGGCCAGTCGATGTCCAGTTCCCTGTGGCTCATCAGGTACAGGTGATCCCAGAGGGTCTGCTTGTAGTCGGCATTGCTCTTCAGCTGGGTGGGCCTGTTCTCCATTTGCTGGATGATGGTCTTGGCACACTTCAGTCTCTCTTCTTTCGTGGGGAGTCCGCAGGCATGCTCTATCATCTTCTGGATTTCACGACCGTACTCGGCCATGATAAGCTTCTCGCGCTGCGTGTTGTAGTCTAATCCTTCAATCTTCATATTCTTATACATTCATTTCTCTTTCCTCTTTCCTCATTCCTCCTTCCTCAGCACGTCCTTCGGCTTCTTGGCCACGAAGTCCTTCAGGTAGTAGGGCACAAAGTAGGCCACATCTTCCGTCTGTCCGTTCAGCAGCCGGCGCTCGGCCAGTGGCTGCATCCATTTTGCCAGCGGCTCTATGCCTTCAATGAGCCGGGCATTGGGGTGACTGATGGTGTCCATGCACTTCTTAGCACCGTTGCCGAAGAAGTAGACGGGGTGGGCATCCAGGTATTGGCGGTAGGTGTCGGCCGTCACGATGTCGGCGCTGATGGCCCTGACGGCTTTCAGGGAGCGGTCGTACACGGCGGCGTACACCTCCATCCGCCGGGCGTCGAGCATCGGGCAGAGCAGCGCCTCTTCCTCTACCATCTCCCGAAGCAGTACGGGCACGCAGAGCAGTTCCAGGGTAGGAACGCCTATCAGTTTCAGCTCACGACCGTAGCAGATGCCCTTGGCCATGGATACGCCGATGCGCAGACCGGTATATGAGCCTGGCCCGCAGCTCACGGCGACGGCATCGAAGGGGATGGCGTGGCTGTCGGTAAACGACATGGCCTCGTCGACCATCGTTCCCAGGCGCTCTGCATGGTTGGGGCCGCTGTGATCTTCCTGCTGGAAGATGACGTGTGAATCCTCTGAGACGGCTACGGAGCATACCTCCGTGCTGGTTTCTATGTGCAGTATTGTCGACATGTTACTTCGTTTCTTTTCTAATAATGTGCAAAGGTAACACATTTTCTGCCAATTCCAATCGTTTTATCAGAAATTAACTTTGGCGGCAGTTGCTCATTGGCATCTTGGTCCGCAGCGAGAAGAGCGTGAAAGTTATGCTCTCTTTATATTATATTAATAAGGTGTACCCCATTTCATGCCTTGACGTAAATCAAGAGTGGACGGAAAAGTGCATGAAAACTGAAAAAAAACTCCGAAAAGTTTTGGCGGTTCGGAAAATAGTCGTACCTTTGCACCCGCTAAACGAG
>CAMHUC010000086.1 GCA_946188155.1 uncultured bacterium
GGCCCGCCTCCACTACTCTTTCTGTCTGTACCCGGACGGCCGTCAAGGCGTGCGGGCCTCACCCCCACACTGGTCCTGCTGCAGGAAGTGCTGGGGTGAGAGTTTGCGCTAAACTACTGAGGATTGAAAATCAGAAAGTCATTCTGTGCGTTATAGTAGAGCTTTAAATGACCGCCGTCTGTTATCTCATACTTCGAGGATGAGCAAAACGCTTTGACATATTTGTACCCATCCTCAACTTCGCCGACCTGTGTTGATACGTATTCGTCAATCTTGATAGACTTGTCAGCCACTGTGTAGGTACCGAACGATTCGTTAGTTGTCGTCTTGCCGGAGAATTTTCCGTTACGCTCAAACTTTACTGTGTAGCAGGTGCTACACTCGGAGGGTTCAGCCCTCTGAATCTCTTGGCCGTCTGAGCCGAAGCCATATTAAGAGTGCTTACCTTACTTTGATACACTATAATATGATTATCCGCTTGAATCCGATGATGTCCCTTTGGGGCATCATCGGACTCAAGCGGATAATCAATTAAGTTTACGGTGCTATCGGTTATATGCGGATAATCATCATATTTATTGGTTGAGCTTGAATTCTGCCAGCTTTAGCCAAGGCTGGTTGTCGGTTATCTCTAAGCGGAAATACTGATACTCGCCACCGCCATTGCTGAGGCTGTAGCTTTCTGACCTATAGCTTTCGAAGGGTAGGTTCTGGCCGCTGCGCTCATCGAGCAGTGTCCAGTTGTCGCGTGTCTTCCGCTTGCCGCAGAGTTTCCAGGTGTGGGGGTTGCAGTTGTCCTTTGGCCACTGATCAACGCTGCCCGTGATGAGCGTGTAGCCTGTGGGCTTGATGAGTTTTGAACTCTCAAACTCCACGTAGTACTTCGGGTCGCTTTGGCTTGCCCATGTCAGGTGGTTCGTCTCCCACATGGTGTCATTCAGTCCGTCAAAGAGGTTGTCGTAACTTCCACGAACGTCTTCAAATCCAGATGTGATATTGGTGCCTGCCGTTGCGCGCATGGGAATGTCGCCGTCTTTTAACCAGTCCACTTTCATCAGAATCTGCTCACCTGCCCTCACTGAACCATGAACCCAGCCATTGCTGAGCATAATCATGTCGTGGTACTTAGTTAGGTACGCCCAGTGATAAGAATCTACCATATACGAGCCACTGCTTCTGAGCTCGCCCCCACCAAGCTTCCTGGCTTCATCAAACCGCTCTTGGAAAAAGTTCCATTGGCCTGCCATGATGTTTGAGATGATTTTTGCTTTATCAAGGGTCGGGCAATAGTCGGATTGTACGATTTTTAAGAACTCATCTCTGCCGATTTCAGTCCAGAATCCATATGTGTCGTTGGTTAGTGCCACCCACATGGGTGTTTGGCCGTTTTTGCCTTCACGAACCAGCACGAAGGGAAGTTCTTTGTCTTTGTCGTTCAGATAATAGTGGGCTTTTCCCCCAATGAGAAACTTCCGTATGTCGCCTATGTGCCACATCACGGCTTCGGAGTTATAAGGCCATGCACTGTTGAGCAGGAATGTGATGCGACTGACGTACTTCAGGTTGGTGCCGGCACTGGCAGTTACCTCGGCCACGGTGGTGCCGCTGCCGGCACGGAAATAGATGGTACCCTGGGCATGGCCCAGCGTGTCGGTGAGTTCTGCCGTGAGGTCACTGACGGTGGGTGTGATTTCTGCCAGCTTCACGTCGGGGGCTATCCAGTTAGCAAATATCTTGGCGGCCTCCTCGATGTCGTCCACACCGATGTAGCGGTGCTCAGGCTCGCTCTCGTTGATGGCTTCGCCTATGTCGTAGCGCACCAGCTTGCCTGCGCTGTCGATGGTACAGAGAGCTTGTTGGAAGACGGCGAGGTCGTCGTATTTGATGGCCTCGTCGCCGGGCTTTTCTGTGCCGCTGTCGTTATCGTCGTCGCTGCTGGAGCAGGCGGTGAGTATGGGGCTGGTGGTGGCCAGTAGCATTAAGCCAAACAGCCAGGGGAAAATGTTTCTAAGCTTCATAGCTATTAATGTTTATTGATGGTTACACATTATATATATGGCATGTTATTCGCAGACTCGTTTCAGCAGCCTGAGGGTCTTGCCAATGTACTGGTGGCCGTTGGGGTGCCTCACACTGACTCCAGAGGGATTCTGCAGGGTGTTCACGGACTGTTCGTTCTCGCACTTCCGTGCATAGTCCTTCAGCCTGTCATAGACTTTGCTCATTTCTTTGTAGTCGGTTCCTACCACCTTGGGGATAAAGAGCTTGCTATACTGGAATCCCATTCTTACGAACTGACCCTTACGATCCGGGTCATGGGCCAGCGTGTCAACCTCGGCAGAGAACTGCACATCGACGCGTACCACAAAGTCGGGCGCCGCAGGGGAACCGATGAGGGTACACTTGCCGTCCTTGTCGGCAGTGTAGGGAATATACACTTGTGGGTCAACGATAATCTGCTTGCCCAGCGAGGGTATGTCAATCAGGCGGCCGTGGAAGCGCTGCCATTCTGTGCCGTCGCTCTTTTTCTGTGTGACAACCGTGCAGTTGCCGGCCGTTTCGTAGTTGCCGTCAGCCAGTTCGTCGAGCCCCACCCTTGTTACCGCAGGCGTGCTGTGGCCGTCGAGAGTGAAAGTACCGCTGGTCTTGCCATAGTTCAGGCTGAACTTCAGACGGTCGCCAAACATGAGCATCTCACGGTAGCGGTCGGTATTTTGGTAGGGCAGGTTGGTGAACACGCCAACATTGGCAGTGGCGGTGACATCCTGGATATTTTTAAACATCTCGCTGTTGAGGTTGATTTTTATGCTTGTGGGGTCAAAGGCATAGACGATGCGGGCGTCGTAGTCGGCAAAGCTGGTGTTAGAGTAGCCATCTTTGGTACACAGCAGGTTGAAGCTGTTTTGCGACGAAATGATGTCGGTAGTATCGACATACACGACAGGGTCTTCTGCCAGGCCCCACACGCCCTTTCCGACGTGGCCTTGGTCGCCGTTGGCGGAATAGACACCCATACCGCTGATGCTGGCAGGCACATGGTCGTTGCCAGAGGCCTGGCTAAGATAGCCGTTGAGGCCGATGGAGGCATCGAGCGTCAGGTCAATTTTGCCCGGAACATACTGGTAGGATGTTGGTTCTTTGAAAAGGCCAGACATAAAGCCAAGTATTCCGCCTGCGATGTTGCAGGCGAACCCGCCCCACCTTGCGAGGGGATTGAGGTAGGCTCCTATGCCTTCGTCACCGCCATTTGCCATCAGGTTGGCGTATGCCGAAGCGGTGGTAATTTGGCCGGTGGCCATGCCGCCGATGGCTTTTAGTCCGTTGCCTAAGCTCGACATGATGCCACTGGCGGCGTTGGCACCGCCCTGTTGTATGACGCGGTCGCTTTCGAAAGATCCCTTAGCGCTGCCGATGAGGGCACCATTGAGCGTTACCTTGGTCTCGTTAATGGTCTCGGGATAAATCTTGAAAGGTATAGACTGCTCACTCGTGTCCAGCCAGGCCGAGCCCTTAGGCACATAGCCCGACATGTCGAACTCAAAGCAGTGCCAGCCGGCGTTGATGCTGCTGTTCATCTTGTAAGGCGACAGCCAGGTCTGGAAGGTCTGCGTCTGCTTGTCTACCAGACGGGCTGACATATAGAGCGACGTATTGGGCTTATGGCAGGTGGGGATGCCATATTCAAAGACATGATACAGAGGATACATCGCTTCGCCTGGTCCGCCATTGTAATCGGACTTGCCAAAATACATGTTCAGCATCCAGTCAGAGCCCCAGCCTTTGGGGTTGGCTACATAAGTCCAGATTCTCATCTGGCCCGTCCATTTGTTGTAGAGTGCAAAGTAGCGCCTGTCTTTCAGAGACTTGTCGTTCAGGTAGCTGAACGCCATCTCCCACCCTTGTTCGGGCTTGTATTGAAAGCGTACTGCCACAGGAGTATTTACTGCGCCTGAACTGCTCCACGGTACTTGTTGAGCATTGTCAAAGCCCTCCAGACGGACCTCTGTAAATTTGTACCATTCTTTTATCCATTCGTCGTTGACGCCACTGAACGCATCGCCGTCGCCCGTCAGCCTGTGATTGACGGTGACTGTGGCACGATTGCCGTTGGCATCGGTGACGAAGACGGTGGCCGTGGCGCCGGGGGTCTCGGGGGCGGTGCTCACGATGCTGATGGTGCGTGGCTTACTGTCCTCAGCTGAGGTCGCTTTGAGCCACGAGGCGGTGCTTTCAACGCTGGCGATGTCGCCGGTGAGGCTGTCGAGCGACAGTCGCTGACTGTCAGAAGTGCCAAACACCGTGGTTTGATAACTAAACGACTGAGCCGCCAGGGGGGGCACGACGTCATCGTCATCGGTACAGGCGGTGAGGACCGTTGTTGCCGCTGTGGCAAGCATTATTGCAGCCAGCAGACTGTAAAAATTGTTCTTTGTCATTGTAATATGTTTTTTGGGGTGCATTATTTACTGTTATACCTAATAAACTCTGTCGGAGTGGTGACATAGAGGTTGCCGAAGTGGGCTGCGTTGACAATGCGGGCATGAGAGCCGAGGGTGTGCTGAGCACAATAGAGGAAGAGGTCGCGGAACCTGGTGTCGGGATTCTTCGTCAGACAGGTGACGAGGTTCTTCGTGAAACGGTCGCACATCCATACTTTGGCTGCATCGTTCCAGTTGTCAGCCCACGACTGCTCTTGGCTGTTGGCCCCCGACATGGCCAGCACGCCGGGGATGCCCTCGACGGCACGTATGACACACTCGCCATAGCACGGCTCGGCCACGACGAGCAGTTTGCGGCACTGCATCTGCTCGGCCGTCTGCCGGAGCAAGTCGGCAGAGAATCCTTTGCCTGAGCCAGCATCGCGCCAGCTGAACTCGTTGGCACCACCGTGCGACATGCTGCGGCCGTGGCCGCTCCAGTAGAGCAGCACGTTGTTGCCTTTGCCCTGCGGCACTACCACCGGCACGCGGTCTGACCGTCGGCCGGCCAGGATGTCGGCCACATCGCCGGCTGTAAGGTCGGCACTGTCGTAGTCGATAACGGCAGCAGCGATGCCGCTGCCGGCAGTGCTGCCGCTGAGCAGGTCGGGACTTGTGGCAGATGTCCGTATGACGCCTGGCTCAGGATTCTGCGGGTCGGCTGCCAACTTCTTGTCGAGAATGAGGATAATGTGGTCGTCGGGGAAACCGCCACGGCGCAACGACTGATAGATGCTGAGCACATCGGCCTGGTGACGGTAGTTGATAAATCCTTCAGACCCCTGTACCAACACGGCATACTGGTCGGCAAGCGCCTCATAGGCGGGGTAGTGTTTGGCGTCCTGTCCTACTTGCTTCATGAAGTTGTCAAGGGCGTTTTGCTCATTGTAGATGTAGAGCCAGGCGGCCTTGTCGTTGGTAGTGTGAGCGCCGCCTTTGCTGCCGAAGTAACTGCGGTGGCAGATCTTGCCGTCCATGAGTTGCCAGTAGACGTAGGTGGTCGTGGTGGCGGTGGTGTAAATGTCGGCGTCGAACCGTATGTCGCCCGAGGCCCCCAGGAAATGGTACAGATTGCCGCGCTCCATGGCCATGAGGTAGACCTGCATCGGCGTGATGTTCCATGCCGAGGCTTCCAGGGCGGGGTCGGTAACACTGGTGATGGTAACGACGGCGTCGTTGAAACGGGCATTGGCATCTCCCTCTTTGGGGTGGTGCTCTGCGTAGCAGGCGGCAAAGGCGGCCAGCAGCAGTGCGTCGTAGAACTTGCACTCGGCAAAGGTGGGCAGCGCGCCGAAGCGTTCGCCATAACACAGCTCAAAGCCGGTAGTAGGGTCGGCGTAAGGCGAGAATCCCTCGTAGCCTTGCAGCATGGCACCGGCGCGTGGACCTAATGCGGCGATGGCCTCCTCGCTGAGGTCGGTGAAGGCAAAATAAGGCATGAACGATGCGCGGAACAGCTGCCACCAATTGTCGTTGACAGGATCCTCGGGGTCAGTGCTCTTGAATACGCTGCTGAGGTCAGGATCGCTCAGCACCCACTTTCTGTTGGTGCGTGCTACATCGTAGAGCTGCTGTGCCGTCGTTGCCACGCAGAAGGTGGCCGTCGACATGCTGCCGCTCTGGCTCTGCAGCGTGGCGCGTTGGGCCTCGATGCGTGCCATGAGGTCTTCACTGGAAGTGTACAGTTCGTTGCAGAGCAGCGCCATCTCGTCCTCCTCTGCATAGAATGGTGCCCAGTAGTTGAAAGTCTGCCCATACGCATTGTCCGGGGCGAAGAGCATAGCCCTTGGTGTCAGGCTATTCCTATAGTACTGGCACATTGTGGAATAACTGCTCATCAGCAGGCTGGTGAGGGTGACGTCGGTCTCGGTGAGCGTCCACAGGAAGGGCTCGCTTTTGATGTTGAGGCCGTTGGTGGTGACGGCATAGCGGCGTATCACCTCCTCGCTCGTTGCCGTGGGGGCGATGAGCGGCTTCCGCGTCTTCATGCAGGCGGGCGCAAATGTCGCTACGTTTTCATTGGCAAAGGGGCCAATGACGGCCACGATGTCATCGCGGGTGGCCAGAGTTGTGCTGAGTGCTGTCATCTCTTCGCGACTTTCATCGTGCCATTCTATGTGGAGGCGGATGGCCAGTGTGTCATATTTCTGCGCCTCGTGGAAGTTCTCAACAAACCACGCCGCCGTACGCTCCAACCGCGTCTTGGTGGCGGCATCGCCCAGCGGAGCCACAACGGCAACAGTCTTGTCCACCCAGTGGCGGGCGGGCACTATCTCTATAGTGTCATCCTCCCGGCGGCATGACGTGAACAGTGAACAGCCGACGATTAGCAGTGCTGCCCACAGAACCAGTCTCCAGTCACTTCTCATAATCGGCCTCCTTTCTGACTGCTTCCTGATGGATACTCTGGCGCAGCTCGTTGCTCAGTACACGGTCGAACCGCGCCTTGCTCTCGTCGGTAAAGGGATGGACTACTACACCGGTATAGCCGTTGGCCAAACCAAACGTCTGGTGCTTGGGCATGCCTTCGGGCGAGAGCCACTGCTCTATGCACTGCTCTATGGCGCGGTCAATATGCTTGACCACGGAGAAATTGCAATGCGATGACGTTTCTGTAACGTCGACACCCACGAAATTGTAAATGTCTAACATCTCGCTGAAACGGTGGAAAACTGCTGCCGAACCGCCACACACAGGCACTATGAGATGGCGATTGTATTCCGGCCATTCTATATCTTTCATCAGCCGCATGGCAGTGGTGTCGGCAACGGCGAATCCTCCCGCCGCGTCGTCAGAGAGCCAGACGGTAAAGAACTTCTTTTCAGCAGCTCCATTGACCTCTACCGGACTGTGTCGGTACCCGTCGGCAAATCCCTCTATGGCCGATGCTATCGCCGGCGCCTTGGGATTGGCACCCACCAGCAGCACGTCAGCTTCTTCTGCGGGGGCTATGGCCCCCGCCTCGAACATGGCGCCATAATAGGGCATATAGAAGGTGGAGCCCTTGCCCGGAAGTGGAGTCTTAGTCTCTATATAGAGCAGGTCGGCGTGAGGGTTGGATTCCAGCCGTGAACTGTTCTTGCGCAGGTAGTCATCGTAACTTGTTGACGCTACAATGATCAATCGGTGGATGGTGTTCTCAGGGTTTGTCATTGTCTGAAACAGCAGCTGGAGATATTCCAGACCCATATTCACCGTGCTGGGCGACATTTGCATGGTACGCAGCCCCATCTTCCGTGCGGCATTCTCCACGCCACAATAGATAAGGTCATTATAGCCCCGGTCACCAAGCCCGTTGGGAGCGTAGACCACAGTCACCAACGGCGCCCTGCTGGGTTGGTCGGCAGGGTCTGGGCTGTAAATGGTATCACCGTCCTGCGTGCAAGATGTTAAGATCATCAGGATAGAAACGAGGGCGGGTAACGCTGCTAATGTCGAAATTTTTCTCATAAAGCTATTTCTGAGCTGTCTGCTGTCTTGCTGTCATTGCTGTCTTTAGGTTACAAAGTTACGCATTTTCTCTCAAACTGCCAAATTTTCCGGCTAAAAATGTTGCACATCCCTAGGGCTCTTTCATTTAGAAAATGGTCCTTTTGGCATAGTTTTTGCAGTGGCAAAAACTGCTTTACTCTTATTTCCAATATTTTACAGAAGCACAAGTCCCCCTACCCATGCTGTTTGGCATGGGCGATGTTAGAAGTCAGAATGTCTTAGTTCTCCTTTATATAGCCATAAGGCTGAAGGCGAATGCGGTGTTATTCTTCGCCATCGTTGCCAGCGACTTTATCTTTGTATTCATCTTCTCCTTGGAACTGGCGATTTCTTGAGGCAGCTTGCAGTGCCCTAAGCACCTGGCGGCAGAGATACCGCCCCGACAGGGGCGGAGGATGTTGTCATTAGAATAAACTCGTTATCCCTTTTTCCTGTTCTGACAAATTGTCACCCTGAATGGCTTAAATGAAAGAGCCCTATGCAACCCCCGCAGAATACTGGTCTTTAGAATTGCTTGTACGGCGGTGTGAGAGGGTATGTGAACACGAAAAGAGGTGAACACCTCTAATGAGTGTTCACCTCTTATTCGGTTCTGCTTTAGTTTCTGCTTCAGTCCAAGTCAACAAGGTTCTTGGCCCATAGCACTTGTTTTTACTTCAGGTCGCGGATCTGTACGGCGGGAGCGTAGTCGGGGTCGATGGCCAGAATCTTGTCGGCATAGTCCTTGGCCTGCGCCTTGTTCTTGGCATAGAGGAATGCGTAGGTCATCAGGTAGTGATAGCTGTACTTGAGCATGGTGTCTTCGCTCTTGTCGCGGTCTGCCTTGGTGCCCAGCATGTCGACAACGTTCTGGAAGTCGGCCTTGGCAAGGCCCTTCTCGCCGTTCTTGTCGAGCTTGTTGTTCATCGTGGCGCACTGATAGGCAGCGTAAACCTTCTGGATGGGGAACTTCTCTGCCATCTCACGGTAGACGGTGATGGCCTTGCCTACCATCTCAGCCTTCTTCGACTCGTCGGCATCGGCATACTTGGAGTAGATCTTGGCCAGTCCCTCCTGGTCGTCGCTGTTCAGGTCGGGCTTGCAGGCCAGGTAGTCCTGATAGTAGCTGATGGCCTTGTCGAAGCTCTGATCCTTGAGGTGAGAGTCGGAGAGCGACTTGAGGATGGCCCAGCGCTTGATCATCGATGAGTCGTTGACCAGCTGGAGTGCCTTGTCGTACTCTGCGTAGGCATTCTCTTTCTCGCCGAGGTCCTGGTAGATGAGTGCAGAGTAGTAGTGGTCGTACTCGGAGAACTTGGCGCTGTCGGTCTCGTTGAAGTAGCGGTTGATGTAGCCCTTGGCAGCGTCGAGGTTCTTCAGCTCATAGTTGGAGAACATGGCCAGGCGCACGAAGGTCGGGTTGCGGGGGAAGAGCTTCATACCAGCCTCGGATGCCTTCAGGGCGTCGGCGAAGTGGCCTGTGAAGTACGAGCAACGTGCGAACTCGTTGAGCTGTCCGCGGTCGAGCTTGGTGACGTCGGCCTTCATGTAGTTCTCGTAGGCCTGCTTCTCGTCGCCTGCGAGCATGTAGATGTGGGCGGTGAAGGCGTCGATGTCCTCATTGGGGCACTGGGCTTTCATCTCCTGCAGTTTCTTGGCAGCCTGGCTGGGGCTGATCTTGCGGTATACCATTGCCCACTTCTTGTAGCCCTCGGGGTTCTTCGGGTCGAAGGTGATGGCCTGGTTGTAGTAGCCGGCAGCCTTGCCGCCGTCGGTACCGTAGGCCGACTCGATGTCACCCAGCAACAGATAGGCAGGGGCGTACTGATACTTGGGCTTTCCGGCCTCGTTGGCGTAGTTGGCGAACTGCTTGGCGTTGGCCGTGTCTTTCTGCTCATAGAAGGCGCGTCCGATCTTCAGCAGGGCCTCTGCGTTCTTCTTGTTCTTCTTATAAGCGGTTTTTGCTAACTCGGCCACGTTGGGGGCCTTTGACTTAATTCCCTGGAGGGCGGCGTTGAGCTCTTCCTCCTGTGCACTTGCGGTGGTGCTGAAACCTGCCAGCAACACACCCATAAACAGATATTTGATTGCTTTCATAATGTTCTTGTTTTTTAAGTTATACATTGCGTTTATTATCTCTCACATATTCTTTGACGTTTCCAAGCGGTAAAGGTTTAATCACTCCCGGTTGACGATGACGTTGCGAACGTTCATGTTGGCCGACTGTGGTAGCAGTCCTGAGCGCAGGATGATCATCTGGCCCTTTGGCAGCTGCACGAAGTGTGCGAAGCTCGACGGCACGCCGTTGGGGCGCGGGTCGTTGAGCAGGGCGTAGATGGTGCGGCGAAGGGGATAGTTACCGTTATATAGATAGTACTGATAGGGCTGATAGCTGTTGTAGCTCTTTGCGGAGTCCATCTTGCTGACGCCCATCACGGTGATATTCTTCTTGAAGGTGACATTGGTGGTGTCGCGCTTGTCGTTAAGCCAGTTGCTGCCAATGATGCCGAGTGAGTTGTCGTGCTTCTCCACATAGTCGATGACGGCTGCGCTGGTCTTCACGGCGCCAATGTTCTTAGCGCTGAACTGCTTGCCTCCCAGGATGGAGTCTACACACCAGCGCACGGTGCTCGACAGTGGGTTGTCGAACACCACGTCGATTTCGCCAAGTTTGGATTGCGGATAGATTTCCTTCCACTGTGACACCTCTCCCTTGAGGATGCGTGCAAAGTCGCGGATGGTGATGCACGTGTCGGGATTGGCATTGTTGACGATGATGGCCAGACCGTCGTATGCGATGGGTATCGCTCTTGGCATATACTTACGGTCGATGAGGTTCTGGCGCTCCTTCTCGGTAAAGTTGCGCGTGGTGAAGGCCAGCCATGTCTCGAGCTTCATGAGCTTGATGACCGCATCCTGCTCGTTGATATAGAGCGGTGTGATGGAGTCGAGCGTCGCATTCTGGAAATAGTATAGCTCCTCGTCGAGGATGGGGTAGAAGCTCTCGTCGGCCGTCAGGATGCTGGCGGCTTTCTGGTAGGCTTCCTCTTTTTCAGGATTAGGCTTGCTCCCACATGCGAGGAGCAAGCCTAATAAGAGTGTTAATCCAACGAATCTGTTGAATGCTTTCATTTCTGTCAATTACTGAAGTCTGAAGGTTACAGGCACAGTGTACTTCACGCGCACTGCAGAACCGTTCTGCTTACCAGGAATCCAGTGAGGCATGGACTTCACCACGCGGGTGGCTTCCTTGTCGAGTGAGGGGTCGACGCTCTTGACGACCTTGACGTCGGTGATAGAACCGTCGCGCTCCACGACGAATGTCACGATGACGCGGCCCTGTACGCCGTTCTCCTCAGCTACTACCGGATACTTGATATTCTTGGAGAGATACTCGAACAGTGCAGAGGGACCGCCGGGGAACTGCGGCATTTCCTCTACTACGTCGAACACCTTCGACTCCTCCACCTTCGGGGGTTCGGGCTCTGCGATGACTTCCTTAGCCTTAAGGACTTCACCGGCAGCCTCATCGTTACCCTCTACGTTGAAGGCACCGATAGCGGTGTTAGTCTCCTGGAGTTCGTCCTGAGACTTGATCTCCTGCTCCTCTTTCACTTCTTCGTCCTTCTTGATTTCGGGAACGGTGAAGGCCACGGAGCTCTTGACGCGCTCAATCTCGATCTTCTCCACTTCGGGTTCATCCTTCTTCTCTACCTTTGCTTCCTTCTTCTCAGCCAGGCTCTGCAGCTCCACATCGGCCTCAATCGCTGCGTTCTGCGAAGCGATGTAGTTCTCGATAGAAACCTTTGCATATACGATACCGGCGATGATGAGGAAGGCAGCAAACATGACGATCAATGCCTTCAGGTTACGTGCACCTGTGTTCTTGCGCAATTGATAAGCTCCGTACGCCTGGTTCTTACCGTCGAATACGAGGTCGACCCAGCCATTGTCAATAAGATCTATTTTTGCCATAGTTCTTTCTTTTTTTAGGGGTTAATCATTTCACGCCGGCCTTTTCGATGAGTGCCTTGTCGTCGTCACTCATCTTGTCGACGTTGTCAATGACGTACTTATCAATATTGCTGATCAGCATCTCGTCGAGGGCTGCTACCATATTCTCATAGGTGGCAGTGTCAAGGGGACGGATGATGACGGTCATCGTAGGAACCTTCTCACCGTTGGGCAGCTCACCCTTCTTCAGCTTCTTCAGCTGCTCCTGGTACTGCTCGTCGGTCATCTTCGAGTTATACTCGGCCTTCTTGGCGTCGAGTTCCTTCTTGGCCAGCTTAATTTTGGCGATGGGGTTCACACCTTCCTCGGTGGTGTGCTCGTTGAGCACCTTCTCGATACCGTCCTTACCATAGGTGGTCTCCTTCACGCAGGAGGGGTCATCGTAGTTGGGAAGTCCGGCGATGTACCACACCTTGTCGTTGGCACCCAGATAGAGGGTGATGGTGTGCGAGGCCTTCGTCACCTGCTTGTCCTGCTCGTTCAGGTTCTTCGTGTCATCGTTCGACGGCATGGTCAGCTGCATAGCCTGCGGCTTGGCCAGCGTAGTACAGAGCATGAAGAACGTGATCAGAAGCATCATCATGTCTACCATAGGCGTGAAGTTCACGCGGGTATCCATCTTTTTCTGCTTGGATAGACTTTTCTTTGCCATACTACATTAGTCGTTTAAACGTTTAACATCGAGGTTCGTGATGAGCTGGAAGCGGTTCTCGTTCATGTCCTGAAGTTCCGACATCAGTTTCTTAATCGTCTTGTAAGGCGTCTTTGAGTCGCACTTGATGGCGAGCTTGATGTCGGGGTTAGCATCGCGGGCCGCTGAGACCCACTCCTGGAATTCGCTCTTGCCTCCGTTGATACTGTCGAGCGGAAGGCCGAGCTTCTGGACTGCCTCAGTCATCTTCTCGGGGTCGAGGCTGAGGTAATTGGCGAGCTGCGACATGCTGGCACCGACCATGGCATCCTCGCGGAAGTGCTTGATCTGGGTCTGGTTGAGCTGTACGCCGAACTTGTCGGTCATCGTCTCAAGCATTGCCTGCATGTTGTTCTTGTTTTCCGTACCGCAGAAAATCTTGCCCTCTGGTGTGACCAGAATGTTGAGCACATCCTGCTCCGGAATCTTAAGCTCTGACACCGAGTTAGGCGCGGTGACGGATACTGGTTCCGGCGTCAAGAATGTTGATGTCAACATGAAGAAGCACAGAAGCAGCGTCATCACGTCTGACATGGGCGTCATGTCAATCCAGATGTCTTTTTTCTGTATCTTAATTTTAGCCATACTAA
>CAMHUC010000087.1 GCA_946188155.1 uncultured bacterium
AGAAGTCGTCCTCCCACTTCTTGTTCCTCATGTTCATCGTGCCCTCGTAGGTGAAGAGCATGGCGTTGCGACCGTTGCGGGTGGGCATCACACAGTCGAACATATCCACGCCGCGCTCAATGGCTTCGAGGATGTTCTGTGGCGTGCCAACGCCCATCAGGTAGCGCGGACGGTCCTTGGGCAGGATGTCGTTCACCACCTCGATCATCTCGTACATCACCTCCGTAGGCTCGCCCACGGCCAGGCCTCCGATAGAGGCACCACCGCCGTCGTCGAGCCGCGAGAGCACGTCGACCACATGCTTGGCAGCTTCCTGGCGCAGGTCCTTGAAGGTACAGCCCTGCACGATGGGGAACAGCGTCTGGCGGTGCCCGTACAGGGGCTCCGTGTCATTGAACCGTTTGACGCAGCGCTCCAGCCAGCGCTGGGTGAGTCCGAGCGACTTCTTGGCATACTGATAGTCGCTCTGTCCCGGGGGGCACTCGTCGAGGGCCATCATGATGTCGGCGCCTATCACGCGCTGCGTGTCCATCACGTTCTCCGGGGTGAAGATGTGCTTCGAACCGTCGATGTGGCTGCGGAACTCACAGCCTTCCTCGCGGAGCTTGCGGATGCCGGTCAGCGAGAACACCTGGAAACCTCCCGAGTCGGTCAGTATCGGACGGTCCCAGGTGTTGAACCGGTGCAGTCCGCCAGCCTTGTGCAGGATGTCAAGCCCCGGCCGCAGGTACAGGTGGTAGGTGTTGCCGAGTATGATCTGTGCCTTTACCTGCTCGCGCAGTTCCTGGAAGTGTACGCCCTTCACCGAGCCCACCGTGCCTACAGGCATGAAGATGGGGGTCATGATCTGTCCGTGGTCGGTGGTGATTATTCCCGCACGGGCGTCGGAGGCATTGTCGCTATGTTGTACTTCGAACGTCATTTCTTCTTTTCGTCATCCTGGGGAATCTCGAACTTCAGCGGGTTCTCGACGATTTCATCTGTCAGTGCGAAGGCCCACACGTCCTGCACGTTCTCCACATAGTGGAACGTCACGCCCTTCAGATACATGTCGGGTATCTCGAGGATGTCCTTCTCGTTCTCGCGGCACATCACGATGTCGGTGATGCCGGCGCGCTTGGCGGCCAGTATCTTCTCCTTGATGCCGCCCACGGGCAGCACCTTGCCGCGCAGGGTGATCTCGCCCGTCATGGCCGTGTTCTTCCGAACCTTCCGCTGTGTCAGGGCCGAGGCTATCGACGTGGCTATGGTGATACCTGCCGACGGTCCGTCCTTCGGCGTGGCTCCCTCGGGCACGTGGATGTGGATGTTCCAGTTGTCGAAGATGCGGTAGTCCAGGTTCAGCGTGTCGGCATGTGCTTTCACGTATTCCAGTGCCAGTATGGCCGACTCCTTCATCACGTCGCCCAGGTTGCCGGTCAGTGTGAGTTTCGAGCCCTTGCCCTTCGAGAGCGACGTCTCGATGAAGAGTATCTCGCCGCCCACGCTGGTCCAGGCCAGTCCGGTGACCACGCCGGCGTAGTCGTTGCCTTGATAGATGTCGCGGTAGAAGGGTGGCTTGCCCAGCAGGTCCTCCAGCTCGTCGGGTGTTATCTTCATCTTCGAGGGCGTGCCGTCGAGCAGGTGCTTGTAGGCTATCTTTCTGAGGGCCTTGTTCACCTGCTTCTCCAGCTGGCGCACACCGCTCTCGCGGGTGTACTGCTCGATGATCTTCTCGATGGCCTGCTTGGTGAAGGTGGGCTTGCCCTTGGGGATGTTCAGACCCGTGTTATCCAGTTCACGGGGTATCAAGTGTCGCTTTGCTATTTCGGTCTTTTCCTCTGTGATATAGCCACTTACCTCGATAATCTCCATGCGGTCGAGCAGGGGCTTGGGGATGGTTCCCAGATTATTGGCCGTGGCGATGAAGAGCACCTTCGACAGGTCGTAGTCCACGTCGAGATAGTTGTCGTGGAAGGCGTTGTTCTGCTCCGGGTCGAGCACTTCGAGCATGGCCGAGGCAGGGTCGCCGTTGTGGGTCATCTGCGTCACCTTGTCGATTTCGTCGAGGATGAACACGGGGTTCGACGAGCCTGCCTTCTGTATCGACTTGATGATGCGGCCGGGCATGGCGCCGATGTAGGTGCGGCGGTGGCCGCGAATCTCGGCCTCGTCGTGCAGGCCGCCGAGCGACATGCGAACGTACTTGCGCTTCATGGCCGAGGCAATCGACTTGCCCAGCGACGTCTTGCCGACTCCTGGAGGTCCGTACAGGCAGATGATGGGACTCTTCAGGTCGCCCCTGAGCGAGAGCACGGCCATATATTCGAGTATGCGCTCCTTCACCTTCTCCATGCCGTAGTGGTCCTTGTCGAGGATTTTCTGCGCACGGCTCAGGTCGAGGTCGTCCTCGGTGTATTCGCCCCAGGGCAGGTTCACCATCGTCTGAAGGTAGTTCAGCAGCACGTTGAAGTCGGGACTCTGGGGGTTCAGGTTGTCCAGCTTGTCTGCCTCTTTATAGAAATGGTCAGCCACCTCCTGCGTCCATTTCTTGCCCTTGGCCTTCTCCAGCAGGTCGGCCTTCTCGGGCGACGACTCGCCGTGGGCAATCTCCGCCTGCAGGTTCTTGATTTGCTGCTGCAGGAAGTAGTTGCGCTGCTGTTCGTCGATGTCCTCGCGCGTCTTGTTGCGGATGTCGGCCTTCAGCGTCTGAAGGTTGATCTCGCGGTTTATCAGTCGCATCACGTTGAACAGGCGCTCCTTCACGTTGTCGATCCTCAGCATCTTGATCTTCTCCTTGATGCCGAACGGCATGTTGGCACAGATGAAGTTCAGTGCCATCACGCTGTTTGTGATGTTGCGGATGGCAAAGGTGGCTTCGTCGGGGATGTCGTCGTTTATCTCGATGTAGCGGTTCACCAGCTCCCGCAGGTCGCTCATGGCTGTGGTGAACTCGCGGTCCTTCTTCTCTGGCTCCAGGTCTTCTATCGGGTCCACCTCGCACTCCAGGTAGGGCTGGCTCTTCACCAGGCGGCGCAGCCGGAAGCGCCCCATGGCCTGGACGATGGTTGTCAGGTTGCCGTTGGGGAGCGTGAGCGACTTCATCACCTTGGCGTATACGCCCGTCTCGTAGAGGTCGTCCTGCAGCGGGTCGTCAACATCGGGGTCGCGCTGCGTCACCACGCCGATGACGAGGTGCTTCTTTTCCGCCTTCAGCATAAGAGTCTTGCTGCTTTCCCTGCCGATGAGGATAGGGGTCACCACACCGGGAAATAACACCAGGTTACGTACGGGCAGCACGGGTACCATTGATGGCGTCTCGATATTGAGAATGTCATTCAGGTCGCCATCGATATCAGCAATCATTTGGAAGGCTGTATTTTTCTGTTCACTCATCTTTTTACTCTTACTATATTCAATTTCGGCTGCAAAGGTACGAAATAATTATGAATTTTGAATTACTAATTAGAATTATTTAGTATCTTTGCACCGAAAATGGGAAAGAGTTACTTTGAATTCCGCCATTTCACCGTGCGCCAGCAGCGCTGCGCCATGAAGGTAGGCACCGACGGCACCCTGCTCGGTGCATGGGCCGCCATGCCCTCTGGCGGCGTCAGCCTGCTTGATATAGGCACGGGCACCGGCCTCATTGCCCTGATGATGGCACAGCGGTTCCCCGCCTGTAGCGTCACGGCTCTCGACATCGCCCCTGATGCCGTCGGCCAGGCGGCAGAGAACGTTGGCGCGTCGCCTTTTTCCGACAGAATTACTGTCATGGAGGCCGACGTGGCTTCCTACCAGGCTCCCCGGCCCTTCGATGCCATCGTGAGCAATCCGCCTTACTTCGAACACTCGCTCGAGTGCCCCGACAGCCAGCGCACCACAGCCCGCCACACCTCGGCACTCAGCTACCAGGCACTCATCGGTGCTGCCCACCGGCTACTGGCCGACGACGGACTGTTCTCGCTGATCATTCCCGACGACTGCCGCGAGCGGCTGATGGGCGAGGCCTGCCTCCAGGGATTCTTTCCCGCCCGCATCTGTGGCGTTAGGACAACACCGTCAAAGCCTCCTAAGCGCTACTTGATTGAGCTGAGGAAACGTCCTGTGGAGCAGGTGGATATGAGTGAAGAAGTACTGGAAATCCTACCCGGTCGGCGTTCTCCATGGTATCACGGTTTGACCAGCGACTTCTACATACGCTAAGGGGATATACTATTTACGGATTTGCTAATTACTATTTATATGAAAGTAACAATTCTACAGACCGACATAGAGTGGGGAAACCCACTGGGAAACATCCGGCAGGCTGAACGGCTGATGGCAATGGCACCCGCCTCCGACCTCTATGTGCTGCCCGAAATGTGGGCCACCGGCTTCGCCACCGATCCGCACGGCATCGCCGAGGATGAAGCATCGTCAGTAGCCCTACGGTGGATGCGCCGAACGGCATCCAGTCGGCAGTGTGCCATCTGCGGCAGCCTGGCTGTATCAGTTTCCGCTCCGTCGCCCCTCTACCGCAATCGTCATTACTTCGTTGATGGACGGTCGGCATCCGAGGTCTTCTACGACAAGCACCACCTGTTCAGCTACGGCCACGAAGACCAGTTCTATACCCCCGGCGACAGCCATACTATTGTGGACTTCATGGGGCTGCGGCTGCTCCTGCTCACCTGCTACGACCTCCGTTTCCCCGTCTGGAGCCGCTATGCCGACAACCTGCAGTTCGATGCCATCGTCTGCGTGGCCAACTGGCCCGAGTCGCGACAGAACGCCTTCCAGATACTCACCCGGGCACGAGCCATCGAGAACCAGGCCTATCTGGTGGCCTGCAATCGCGTGGGCGACGACCACTACTGCCACTATCGCGGACAGAGTGCCATTGTCAGCCCTATCGGCAAGACTCTCGCGTCCTGTCCTTCCAATCGCCCTGCTGCCGTCACCGCCGCCCTCGACCTGGAGCGCCTGAACCACGTCCGACAGAAGTTCCGTGTGCTCGACGAGCGTGATTAAACCAGTCAAATGCACACAAATTTATTAACTATAGCAGAAGTATGAAAAGAACAAACATGTGGATGTTGGCCACCATCCTTTCCTGTGGCCTGTTGACGGTTTCGTGTACCGACAACCATGATAATCCCGTGGCCGATGGGGCCGGTAACTAACCAGAACATCGTAGAGGAGTCCGACTTCTCCGACTACATCGACTTGAACACCTTTGCCGGCGACGACTTCTTCAGATATGCCACTGGCAAATGGATGGCCAGCCATCCGCTGCAGAAAGGACAAGAGCGCAACGGCTGCCTGGCCGAGCAGGCAGAGCTCGCCGACCAGTTCCTAAGCGACGTGTCCAAGGGCCTCTACGGCGATGCCATCGTCAGCCGACTCGTCAGCGGCTTCAGCCCAGCCTCCTTCGAGGCCGACAAGGCACTGCTCAAGCAGAAAGTAGCCACCATCCAGGCTGCCGACTCCAAGGAGGCTCTCTACCAGGTGATGGCACAGCTCATTGAGGAGGGTTATCAGGCACCATTCTACTTCGCTTCAGTGCCATTCCAGCGCAAGGTGACACCCGCCCTGCTGTTCCCCTTCAAGGCCACTGACTACTGGGCTGAAGAGTCCACGCTCACCACCTATGCCGACATCCCTGCCGACGATGCCAAGCGCATCTTCAAGGCTATCGTAGACTGGGTCGGTGTGCTGGTCAGAAAGGAGTTAATCACGCGAAATACCTTGGCCTACCATCACGACCCGCTCGAGAGGCTGGCTCCTATCGGCCAGTCACGAACCAGGGCGGGAGGCTCGTCGATGCTACAGGTCATCGCCGACAAGCTGGGCATTGACGGTCAGGTACTGCTCGCCGACGAGAACTATGCCTGGATGCAGAAAGAACTCGAGAGCTACAGCCTCGAAAAGCTGAAGGACCTGCTCGTCTACCTCGTCGTCGACCGCGACTTCCGATTCATGCCCACACCTGCCAAAGCCGGCGGCAAGCAGTACACTGCTGGGGACATCGTCTACAACCTGCTCAATATCGCCTACAGCCCCCTCTCCACACGCATCGGATACATCTACATCGACCAGAAGGTCAACCCGGAGTCCAAGCCTGTAGTCCTAAAAATGGCCGAGGAGGTCAGGCAAGCCTTCCGCCAGCGGATAGCCGGCAGGACGTGGCTCTCACCGGCCACCAAGGAGAAAGCCACCGAGAAAGTCGATGCCATGATCTTATGCATCGGATGGCCCGACAAGCGCGACAAGGCATGGGAGATGTCTGAAAAACCCCTCGATGCCAGCGCAAGCACCTATCAGAACGTGCTCAACCTGTTCCGCGAGCGTACCAACATCTTCAAGAAGGGAATCGGAAAGACAAGCACCGACGACCTGTTCGCGGCAAACTGCTTCATCTGCCCGGCCTACACGGCAAATGCCTTCTACGACTACGACAACAACATGATGTTCATTCTGCCCACAAACATGGTGCCACCCATCTACGACTCCTCACGCAGCCTGGCCTACAACTACGGACAGCTCTCAGCGGGAACCATCGGACACGAGATTACACACGGATTCGACTCCAACGGCTGTCAGTACGACAAGAACGGCATTAAGACCGACTGGTGGACACCAGCCGACAAGAACACCTTCCTCGACCTGCAGGAGAAGATGGTCAAAAGATATCAAGGCGTGGAATTCTGGCCGGGCTACTATATCGACGGCAAGCGTACACTGGCTGAGAACATCGCCGACCTGGGAGGACTGTACATCGGCTACGATGCGTTCGTCAACAAGCTCCGGCAGATGGGAGTCAGTGGCCAGGAGCTCGACCGCCAGGGCCGCGAATACTTCCGGGGCTTCGCCTACGGATGGTCGGAGGTGTTCAACGAGGGCTGGGCGAAAGATGCCTACGCCACCGACGTCCATTCACCCAACTTCATGCGCACCAACGGCACCGTCTACATGATGGACGAGTTCTACCGACTCTTCCGCATCACCTCCGGTAAGGAGTACGTTGCCCCCCAGTACCGCATCGAAATCTGGTAAGAGAAAAAAGTGGGAGCGGCTGGTGTTCGATACTGGAGGGAAACACTGCCGCCCCCAAGTCGCTGCCCGACTTTTTATTTATCATTTCCCACTTTTCTGTAGTAGCAAATTATTCACTATTCACTATTCACTTAAATCAGATGCCTCTCGATAGCCGTCCTGACGAGCGACGACATGTTCGGGCACCCCAGTTTCTGCCGCATCGTCTTGGTGTAGCTGTGAACAGTCTCGAAGCCCAGGTTCAGTCGGTGGGCTATCTGCTTCATGGTGTTGCCCTCGACGATGAGCCGCAGCACCTCGCGTTCACGGGCTGTCAGCGATGGTGCTGCCTCGCTGCCCATCAGCAACGACTGGGCCTCGCGGCATACGAACTGCTCGCCGCTGGCAACGGCCATGATGCCCTCGATGAGTTCCTTGCTTCCTGTGTTCTTCAGAATGTAGCCGTCGGCACCGCCCTCGATGGCTCTGCGAATGACTGAAGGCTCGGCATAGACGGTCAGCACGATGACCCTCAGACCGCTGCCAGTATCTTTCAGCCTGGCGATGGCGTCGATACCGTCGCCGTCGGGCATGGCCACGTCGAGCAGCAGGATGTCGGGCTGTTTGTCAGCTACCAATAATGCCGCGTCGCTGATGTTGTCAGCGATAGCCACGACCTTTGCTGTATTGCTCCCGTCGATAATTTTTTCGATGCCTTCAGCCACCAGACGGTGGTCGTCGGCGATGATGACGCTTATCATGTTCTGATAGGTGTATAATTGTCGGGTGCAAAGGTACGCAAATTTATTGAGCGGTGCAATCCCCCAAATGGGGGTTTTCTGCATGGGCGTTGAACTCGATGTTCACTTCGGTACCCTTTCCTGGCCCGGAATAGATGTCGAGCCTGCCTCCCAAGGCTTCCACCCGCTCGCGGATGTTGTCGAGTCCGATGCCCTTGCCTTCGTTATCCGTGAGGTTCATACCCCGTCCGTTGTCGCACACGCTGATGGTGGTGAGCGTGTCCTGTGCCATCAGCTGAACATGGATGTGGCTGGCACCGCTGCTCTTCACGGCGTTGTTCACCAGTTCGTGGACGATGCAGTAGATGGCCTCCTCGTGGGCAATGTGACGCTCCTCGCCCGTAAAGGCGAAGCTGACGTTCTTCAGCGTCTGACAGAAGTCGTTCAGGGCCTGTCTGAGGCCGTAGCGGCTGAGAGCGTCGGGAAGCAAGTGATGGGCCACGTTGCGCATCTCGCGGATGGCCTCGTCGACAAGGGCTTTGGATTGCTCGAGTTTCCCGGATATTCCGGATATTCCGGACATTCCGGACATTCCGGGTTCTTCAGGTATATTCTGCCGAATGGCTGTCAGCAGGCCGCCCAGACGGTCGTGCAGGTCGCGGGCTATCCTCACCCGCTCGGCCATTTCTCCCTCCAGCTTGGCCTCGATGAGGGCCGTGTGGCGGCGCAGCTTTAGGCTGCGCCACAACAGGAAGAATGCCAGCGAGGTGAGCAGCAGTACCAGGGCCGTCAGCAGTCCGGCCCAGAGATACCATTGCTTCTCACGCTGCAACTGGCTGATCAGGGCCTCCTTCTGCTTCGTCTGGTATACCACTTCCATCTGGCTCAGTCCGCTCTGGTAGTGCTCCGTGGCAAAGCGCTCCATCATTGTGCGCACCTTATTTATATATATAGCGGCCTCCTTTTTGTTCCCCAGCTGCGTATGGATGTTGGCCAGCAGCGCGTAGCTGCTCACGTCGCTGTAGGTGGCGTTGGAGTCGTTCTCGTGAAGCGACTTCTCAGCATATCCGAGGGCCTCCTGCCAGCGTTCCTCCTTCATGGCTACCATGGCTGCCGAGGCATACACGTCGAAGCGGTTCTCCGGCATCGACACCTCAAGCAGCAGGCTGAGGGCCTCCCGCGAGTAGGCCTTGGCCTTGGCCAGGTTCTCGTGGCCTGCCATCAGGTGGAGCTTCACCAGCGAGCAGAGCACCTCGGGGTAGTCGTCCGTCTCTTCGTCGCGGTGGGCGTGGTAGTAGTCGTAGGCCGCCTCGATGGTCTGGCGCGCCTTCTCGTAGTCGTCCTGGTTGAGGTACACCTTGGCCAGGCCCTTTCGGGGCAGGGCCATCATCAGCGAGTCGCCCGACTGTGTGCCCGTCTCGATGGCCTTCAGATACTCTGCCTCGGCCTTCTCGCAGTTGCCCATCGTGAGCCATAGCTCGGCCACGTTGTGGTGCAGTATGGTCTGCGACTCCAGCCAGCCGTGTCGCTCGAAGATGGGCAGCGCTTTCTGGTAGTACTCGATGGCCAGCAGGGCCTTGTCCTGTATGTTGTACAGGTTGCCCAGCGCACCGTATAGCTGCGAGTGGTTGTCGTCGATGTCGGTCTGCGAGTAGCGGCTGTCGCCCTGCATGGAGTCGGTCACGGCTATGGCCCATAGGAAATAGTGCTCGGCCGCCGTGTAGTCCTCCTGGCCGTAGTGCTGCAGCCCCAGGTGGTTGAGGGCGGTCTCGCGCATGTTCTTGGCGTCTATCCGGTAGCTCAGCTCCAGCATCTTGTGGGCATAGCGGTTGTGCTTCTTGGTGTCCTTGCCCAGCGTGCCGCGCACGATGGTGTAGTAGCAGTTCATCCGTTCCTTGTCAGTCAGCTTCTTGCCGCTCTGCAATACCTGCTCGGCAGAGTCCACCCGGGCGTTGCGGTGGTCGGTATAGGCCGTCGCGCTGCCTGTCAGCATCAGCATCAGTACTGCTATAGTTATCATTTTCTCCTGTTTCATGTTGCAAATATACAAAATAAAGCTGAAACACGGAAACGATTCCTGAGATTCATGCACCTTTTTATCACTTTTATGCACAAACTGTTCGTAATCCGATGATTATTTGTATTTTTGCAATCCCTATGCTTCTTCCCGCTGTTCCCTAAGGGATTACCCGTTATTCCCTATGGGCTTCCTGGGTATTGTTGGTGGCTCGATAGTCAGCTTTTTGGTATAGGTATGCGATGGCCGCTCCAGAGATGTTGTGCCACACACTGAAGATGGCCCCAGGGATGGTGGCCAGGGGATAGGCGGCGAAGTGGATGGTGGCAAGGCTGCTGGCCAGTCCGGAGTTCTGCATGCCCACCTCGATGGAGATGGCCCGTTTCTTCGGCTCCGACAGCCCCAACAGCCGTCCGACGAGATAGCCGATGCCAAGTCCGCAGACGTTATGGAGCATGACCACCATCACAATCAGCACCCCGCCGGCCAGGAGCTTGGCGGCATTGGCGGCTATCACGATGGTGACGATCAGGGCGATGGCTATCGTAGAGACGGCGGGCAGATAGTCTGCCGCTTCTGTGGTAAACTTCGGCCAGATCCACTTCACCAGCAGACCTGCCACGATAGGCAGTATGACCACCCAGAGGATGCTCAGAAACATGCTTGCCATATCCACGTCGACCGTCTTTCCTGCCAGCAACCATGTCAGCAGCGGGGTGAGCAGCGGTGCCAGCAGCGTCGATACGCCCGTCATGCCTACGGAGAGGGCCAGGTCGCCATTGGCAAGATAGGTGATGACGTTAGAGGCAGTCCCTCCTGGGCAGCACCCCACCAGCACCACGCCAAGCGCCAGGGCCTCATCGAGACTGAAGAGCCGCGTGAGCCCCCAGGCCAGCAGCGGCATCACCGTGAATTGCGTCAGGCAGCCTATGCAGACGTCTTTGGGGCGGCTGAACACAATCTTGAAGTCTTTCAGGTTGAGTGCCAGTCCCATGCCAAACATCACCACGCCGAGCAGATAGTTGATCACCGTGGGGCGCATCCAGTTGAAGGCTACAGGGAAGGCTAGCGCGAGCAGTGCGGCTGCGAGCACCAGCAGCCCCATGTATTCTGATATGTAGTGGCAGAGTCTTTTCATCTTATCGTCATTCCTTTTCTCTTTCGTCTATTCTGACAATTCGGTTGCAAAGATAAGCAGAATTGTCGAGAATCGGCAATTTTTTCGGGATATTTCCTTTCGGATGCGGTAAAAGATGGCGTTAATGATGGAATAATGTATGGGCAAGAATGCCTCTTTCAGCTATCTCATTACTCATCATCGCCATCATTGGCAGTACAGTAACTGGCAGGAGCATTGACTGCTTAGAAAAATGTTTTGTTTTTGCCTACACTGCCTACATATCGGTGTATACAGCTGTAGTTCAGTGGTTTACGGAGTGTAGGCAAATTTCCGCAGTGTAGGCAAATGGGCTGGCGGTAGCAATGCTTGTGCAAGCCGGGCAAGGCTTCGGCCTACTGGCAGACGGCGAGAGAGCTACTTTGCAGCCTTTAAACCGAGCGTCCCATCCCCTGGGACTCAATGTCCCAGGGGATGGGACGCTCGGCAAGAGCCTACTGACGGCTGCCAGAAGGCCGTTCTTCGTTGAAAAGAGCTGGGTATTGGTCGAGGGAAGCCTGTTTTTCTGGTTGGGAAGAGCCTGATTGGTGCACCAAAAAGTCTGTTTTTGGCCGACAACAGCCAGTTGCCTACACTGCGGATAGTTGCCTACACTCCGTAAACAGCTGAACTACAGCGGTATACATTGATATGTAGGCAGTGTAGGCAAAAATAAAACATTTTATTAGGCAATTTTTCTCGCTTGTAAAAACCCCCATTTGGGGGATTGTGGGATTCGGATATTGTTCGTATCTTTGCCCCCCGTAATATGTTTATCAACCATTAATTAAAGAAAAGAGCGTATGAAAAGACTGTTAATGATGCTGATTGTGGCCTTTGCCGTCTCGGCAAATGCCGACGCACAGGGGTTCTTGAAGAAACTCGGACAGAAGGCCGTTGATGCCGGCAAGCGCGCCGTAGAGCGCAAGGTGGAGAATGAGGTGGAGCGTTCTACCGACGGTGCAATGGACGAGGTGCTCGACGGCAAGAAGTCGAAGAAGAGCAAGGAGTCGGACGATGCCGACTATGAGGATGCCGAAGAAGGTCCGCAGGACACAGAGGCTCAGTATGAGCAGAGCGACTTCGTGCCGGGTGCCGTTGCCTTTTTCGAAGATAATCTGCAGAATGAGCAGATGGG
>CAMHUC010000088.1 GCA_946188155.1 uncultured bacterium
TTCGTGAGATTCGTCTTAATTCGTTGTTGAAAAGAAAAGGGTGGGAAAGTTCAATTAAGAATTAAGAGGTGTCGCTTCGCGCGTAAGAAATAAAAAGTAAGAATTATGAGTTTTACATTGAAAAAGAAGATGCTGTCGCTCATCACAGTGATGGGCATGGTGATGGGAATGGGACTGCTTGCCAGTTGTAACAGCAAGCCCACAGCCGACCTGGTGGTCTATGGCAAGATTTACACCGCCGAAAGGCTACGGGTAGGCGACGGAACGTCGGGAATGAACAACCAGATTGTTGAAGCCTTTGCCGTGAAGGACGGCAAGTACATCTATGTAGGCAACAAGGCGGGAGCCGAAGCTTTTGTCGAGGAGGGTAAGACCGAGGTCGTGGACTACAGCGGCAAGGGTCTCGTGATGCCCGGCTGCGGCAACGGCCACGCCCACTATTCGCTGGGCTATGCCATCCAGTCGGTAGGAACAGTTGTGGGCAGGGACGACGATGTGGACAAGTTCATCAAGGAAATTGTTCCCGCTGCCGTCAAGAAGGCACGTGAAGCAGGAGCTACAGTCGTGTTCGGCAGTGGCTGGGAGATGATGAAGTTTCCCCAGAACCTGTGTTACCGCAAATTGCTGGACGAGGTCTGCAGCGACATACCCATCTACTTTGCCGACGAGGAAGGCCACAAGGGGCTGGCGAACACCATCCTGCTGAAGAAGGCCGGCCTCATCAACGAGGACGGCACGGTCGGCAAGACGGAAGTGCGCGGAGGCGAGGTGGTGCTCGATGCCGACGGCGTGCCTACCGGCTATGTGAAGGAACAGGCGGGCACCTACGTGCGCTCGTTCCTCGACAACGAATACCTCTTCTCCGTCGACGTGGCCAAGGCCAACATGGCGGGCATCCAGGAGCAGCTGCTCTCGGAGGGCTACACGATGTATCTCGACGGCTACACCTCTTATTTCTTTAACGACAACTTCTACAAGGCCGCCCAGCAGATGGACCAGGCCGGCGATATGCACTTCGTGCTGGGCACGGCATGGGAGATGGACAGCTGGATGGATGTGGACAAGACGCTGGACAAGGCAGCCGCCACGAAGAAATACGAGTCGGCACACATCCGCACCAACTGGCTCAAGATGTTCATGGACGGCACGGTGGAGAGCGGCACAGGATTCGTCGAGCCGCTCTATCCCGGCGGCAAGCAGGGCATTCCCAACTGGTCGGAAGAGGAGCTGACCGACATCACCCGCAAGGCTAACGCGAAGGGCATCACCATGCACGTACACGTGATGGGCAACAAGGGTGTCACACGCATTGTCAATGCCTACATCAACGCCGGGAAGAAAGAGCTGCGCAACACGCTGGTGCACGTCTATGGCGTCAGCGAGCCCGACTACCAGCGCATGGCCGACAATAACATCTACGTCACCTCAGGCATGCTGTGGCATCATGCAGACAAGGAACTGCAGGATGAGTTGCTGCGCATCCTGCCCGACAGCATGAATGTCCAGGGCTATCCGATGAAGTCGTTCTTCGACCACGGCATCAACATCTCCTCACACTCCGACTTCCCTGCCCTGAGCGGCAGTCCCGACGACCCGTTCAGCATTATGGAGATCATGGTCACCGGCATCTACCAGCCCGAGCAGGCCAAGGCCTGGTGGACGGAAGAATGCCTCACCCGCGACCAGGCGCTCACGGCCCTGACCATCAACGTGGCCCGTCAGATGTTCCTCGAGAACGAGCGCGGCAGCATCAAGGAGGGCAAGTATGCCGACTTCCTGCTCGTCACCAAGGATGTGCTGACCTGCCCGGTGACGGAAATCCATGAGGCCAAGCCCGCCGCTACCTACTTCGAGGGGAAGAAGGTCTATGGGAATTAAGAGTTTAGAGTTTAGAGTATAATCGTATGAAAAGGCTATTATCAGCCGTTTTCTTCATCTGCACCCTTGGCAGCACTCTGGCGCAAGACAAGATAGACGGTGGGCTGACGGTGGACATCGTGAGCAACTACATCTGGCGCGGACAGCATCTGGGCGATGTGTCTATACAGCCGGAACTGTGGGTGGGATGGAAAGGGCTGAGCCTTTCGGCATGGGGCAGCGTGGGCCTGTCGAACAACAAAGACCCACGAGAGATCGACCTGACACTGTCGTATGAGACCGGCGGTCTCTCCCTTGGCATCGTAGACTACTGGAACGACGAGCGCGACTCGCGCTACTTCTACTACCGTAAAGACGGCACGGGCCATTCCTTCGAGGGCTTTGCGAGCTACGACTTCGGGCCCGTGAAGGCCTCGTGGCAGACCTTCTTCGCCGGTGATGACTATAAGACGGCCAGCGACAAGCGCGCCTGGAGTTCCTACTTCGAGGTGGCGGCACCGTTCCGCCTGCTCACCTGCCACTGGGATGCCACTGCCGGCCTGGTGCCCTGGGCTTCGGACTATTATGCCACCAGTGGCTTCAGCGTGACCAATCTCTCGCTGCGTGCAACCAAGGACATCAAGATTAGCAACTCTTTCTCGCTGCCGCTGTTTGCCCAGGTCGTTGCCAACCCTGCCAGCCAGGACTTTTATTTCGTGGCAGGTCTCACCCTAAAGGCTTTCTGACTCAGCATAAACTCATGAATTATGAATTGTGAATTAATAAGTGTTCGACGAGTTCAACATCCATCCGGAGAAGGAGTCGAAACTGGGAATCGTGGATTGGGACAGGACCTATTTCCTGACCAACTACAGCAGTTTTTAAATAACTCAAGTTTCCCACCCCTCAAACCTTTTAAGAACAACGAATTAAGACGAATTTTACGAATTACACAGATGAAAACAGGTTCTACGAATCACACGAATTTGCTACGCGCAGGCAATCGCCGCCTGCGGCGAAAATTTGTGAAATTAGTTATAATTCGTACAATTCGTGAGATTCGTCTTAATTCGTTGTTGAAAAGAAAAGGGTGGGAAAGTTCAATTAAGAATTAAGAGGTGTCGCTTCGCGCGTAAGAAATAAAAAGTAAGAATTATGAGTTTTACATTGAAAAAGAAGATGCTGTCGCTCATCACAGTGATGGGCATGGTGATGGGAATGGGACTGCTTGCCAGTTGTAACAGCAAGCCCACAGCCGACCTGGTGGTCTATGGCAAGATTTACACCGCCGAGAACAACCAGATTGTTGAAGCCTTTGCCGTGAAGGACGGCAAGTACATCTACGTGGGCGACAAGGCAGGTGCCGAGGCCCTTGTGGAAAAGGGCAAGACCGAGGTCGTGGACTACAGCGGCAAGGGGCTTGTGATGCCTGGCTGCGGCAACGGCCACGCCCACTATATGCTGGGCCATGCCCTTATGACCATCGGCACGATGGTGGGATTTGAAGATACACCGGAGAAGTTCCTCAAGGAAATCCTTCCCGCCGCAGTCAAGAAAGCCAGGGATACTGGAGCAAAGACGGTATTCGGACAAGGCTGGAACTTTATGAACTTCAAGGACAATCTGCCGACACGCCAGCAGCTGGATGCCATCTGCAGCGACATCCCCGTCTACTTCCTCGACGACGAATGCCACAAGGCACTCTGCAACACCGCCATGCTGGTCAGGGCGGGCATCATGAAGGCCGACGGCACGGCAGGCAAGACCACACTGCGCGGCGGCGAGATCGAGGTTGATGCCAAAGGCATTCCCACCGGCTTCCTGTCGGAACAGGCCCAGACCTACGTGCGCTCCTTCATCGACTCCGACAACCTATACCCCCTCGACAGGGCCCTGGACAATCTGGCCGACATCGAGCGGCAGCTGCTGTCGGAAGGTTACACGATGTACCACGAGGGATGGGGCAACTATTTCGTCAACACCAACTACTATCAGGCCGCCCAGCAGCAGGACCAGGCCGGACGGCTGCACTTCGTGCTGGGCCTGCCCTACGAGATAGAGAGTTGGATGGATGCGGACGAGGCTTTGCAGCGGGCTGCCGACGTCAGCAAATTTGCTTCCACGCGCGTCATGCCCCGCTGGATCAAGATCCTCTTCGACGGTACGGTGGAGACTGGCACGGGAATCGTGGATCCGCTCTATCCCGACGGGCATCAGGGCATCGCCAACTGGACGGAAGCGGAGCTGACAGAGTTGACGCGCAAGGCGAATGCCAAAGGACTGACCTTGCACGTTCACGTGATGGGCAACAAGGGCGTCCACCAGGTTGTCAACGCTTTTATAAATGGCGGCAAGGACGAGATGCGCAATACGCTGGTACACGTCTATGGTGTCGATTCGGCTGACTATAAGCGGATGGCCGACCACAACATACAGGTGGCCGCCAGCCTGATATGGCATCACGCCAGCGAAGCGGTGCGCCAAGACATGCTCCGCAATCATCCCGAAGGCATGAAGGACAAGGCCTATCCCATGAAATCATTCTTCGACTACGGTGTCAACGCATCCTCACACTCCGACTTCCCGGCATTGTGCGACAGTCCCGACGAGCCGTTCGGCATCATGGAGATTGCCGTCACGGGCGTCTATCACAAGGAGAATGGCAAGCCCTGGTGGACGGAGGAACTCCTGACCCGCGAGCAGGCACTCGCCGCCCTGACCATCAACGTGGCCCGGCAGATGTTCTTAGAGAACGAGCGAGGCAGCATCACTACAGGCAAGTATGCCGACTTCCTGCTCCTCACCAAGGACGTGCTGACATGCCCCGCGACGGAGATCCACGAGGCCAAGCCCGCCGCCACCTATTTCGAGGGGAAGAAGGTGTTCTTTATTGACAAATAACAAAATCTGCATGTAGGGGATAAGATGAAATCCCTGTATGGCGAGAACAAAAAAAGTACATGCCGTGTGGTTGAAAATCGCACAGCACGAAATTTTTAGATGCCACTCTTGCCACTTTGCCAAACGCATTGATTTACAGGCGTTTAGCCATTGCAACGGTAGTGGCAAGAGTGGCAAGAGAAACGGGTTTGTTGCCACTGCGTAATCGACTGATAGTCAGCGCGTAACGCACGTAGTGGCAACAGTGGCAAGAAAAACCGTGCAAACTTTTTTCAGACGGGTGCTGCATCTTCAGACGGGTGCTGCATCTTCAGACGGGTGCTGCATCTTCAGACGGGTGCTGCATCAGTATCGCGGGTCATCACTTTTGTTCAGTCCAACGGCTGGACTGTCTGAATATTCAAACATACCAGCTGGTCCAGGCGTTGGAACTGTCAAAAATACGTATAGTTTGACCATAGTGAGGAATCAAATAGCTGAATCGACAGGCTTACTACTTGCCGAAATACAGTCTCCATAAAATGAAAGCTGGGACTGGTGCCTGTTCTCTGCCCCACTCGCGATTCAGGCACAGGCTATAGTCCATCTAAAACAGCCTCTTGGAGCCTTCTTGAGTTTCAAAATCTGCAAAAAATATTTTAAAATCTGCAAAAACTGTTTCAAAATTAGCAAAAACGGCTGTATAGGGCATCAGATGTATGGTTTTCTGAATGATTTTGCTTACCTTTGCAAAGCAAAGAGTACTAACAGCTGTTACAGAATATGATAATCAGACTCGTTTCGGCATGGTTGGCTGTAGCCCTGACAGCAGAGGCTCACGCCGCAGACTATCGGGACTTGGAGCCACTGAAGCTCGAGACGCCCGAGATGAATACCGGTCTGGGCAGGCTGCCTGGTCAGACGGATCACAGACTCTGTACGGCGTTTCCTGAGGCAAGCCCGGGGATGGACTTCAGCTTCTTCAAGCAAAAGACCAACCCTGACGTGAAGCCATACCGTTTCATTGACGACCTGACCTTCGTGGGCGTTCCCCTGTTCGTGGCGGGCATGGCGCTCAAGGGCAACAAGACGATGTTCCGCGTCAACCAGAAGGAGGAGGACGGCGGCAAGCGCAACACGCAGCTGCTGACCGACTTCAGGACCGGCATCGACGACTATACCCAGTGGTTCGGTCCCGCAATGGTGGTGGGCCTGAAGCTGGGCGGCTACAAGGGCCGCAGCGACTGGCCGCGCCTGCTGGCCAGTGCCGGCATGTCGTATGCCATCATGGCAGGGCTGGTGAACAGCATCAAGTACACCGCCAAGGAGATGCGCCCCGACGGCTCGACGGCCAACTCGTGGCCCTCAGGGCACACGGCGACGGCCTTCGTAGGCGCCACGCTGCTGCACAAGGAGTACGGGCTGACGCGCTCGCCCTGGTGGTCGGTGGCGGGCTACGGTGTGGCCACGGCGACGGGCGTGATGCGCGTGCTCAACAACCGCCACTGGATCAGCGACATCATGTCGGGAGCCGGCATCGGCATCATGGCCACCGAGCTGGGCTATGCCTTCTGCGACCTGCTGTTCAAGGGCAGGGGGCTACTGATGGGCAACCTGGAGCTGGACAGCGGCAATCCCACCTTCTTCAGCATCTCCATGGGCCTGGGGCTGGGGGGCAAGGACCTGGCGTTCGAGGACATGGGGCGCGAATGGAACATCAGGTTCCGTGCCGCCACGGTGGTGGATGCCGAGGCTGCCTACTTCTTCAACAGGTACGTCGGCGTGGGCGGACGGCTCAGGGTCAGGGCGCAGTCGGCCAAGGACTTCAGCAACTTCGCCCAGAACGTGGCCTACGAAGACCGTGACGCCTGGCGCAGCCTGATGCCCCTCTACCAGGAGGCCTACCCCGACGACTATGTGGCCCCCGCCACCGATACCCATAGAGCACAGAACGAGCAGACATTCCTCGGCAAGCTGGGCTACGGGCCGAACAGTGCCGAGAGTGCCCCCGTCACCACGAGATACGGCATCATGAAGAGTGACCACATCACCGAGTTTACGGGCAGTCTCGGCGTCTACTTCAACCTGCCGCTCAGCGACCACTTCGCGCTGGGCACCAAGGCACTCATGGGCCGCTCCATGACCCAGGAGCTGGACATCGACGGCCATGCCGAGGGCAACCGAAAGGACATCAGCTACACGATGAGCATAGACAACCGACAGGACATGAAGGATGCCGACGGCACGCCCGCCGTCAGGCTCGACAACCTGATGTACCCCAACAGCACGGGTGAGACGTGGAGCGACGACTGGGAGTACCTCACCATCGGCGCCCGAACGTCCACCTCGCTGGGCACGGGCCTCTCGCTGACCTACCGCTACCGGTCGAACTTCTCGTGGCGCGTGTTCTGCGACTACGACTATACCCGCAAGGACTTCACTGCCCGCTACGACCCCTTCCACTTCGCCCAGAAGGCCCTGACCTCCGGTGCCAACTTCCTGATGGACTCGGCGCTGACATCGTCTGAGGCCCACTCTGGCGACGGCCTGGGACTGGGGGTGAGGGAGTACAAGACCCGCAAGTATATGAACTACGTGACGCTGGGCCTGTCGTTTATGGTAAACCTGTGAAGAATTAAGAGTGAAGAGTTAAGAAATAAAGGATAGAAACTAATTATATTTAACAGTATAAGTATGAAAAGGAAAGCAACGAAATGGGCTGTGGCCATCACAGCCATGACAGTGGGCCTGGTGTCGTGCGGCATCGAGGAGCCCAAGCAAAAAGACTCATCGTTTGAGACGATGACAGTGAAGAAATCAGACATTGAGCTGCCCTATAAGTTCAGTGCCAGGATGAAAGGTCAGAACGACGTGACCATCACGCCCCAGGTGAGCGGACAGTTGATGAAGATCTGCGTAGCCGAGGGCCAGCAGGTGAAGAAGGGGCAGACGCTCTTCGTCATCGACTCGCGCAACGCCAAGCTGGAGTTGGAGGCTGCCCAGGCCAACCTGCAGGCCGCCCTGGCCCAGGAGAACTCGGCCAAGCTGGAGTATGAGTCGAACAAGAACCTGTTTGAGAAGAAGATTGTGAGCAGCTATATGCTCAACAACAGCCAGAACCAGTACAAGCAGGCCCAGGCAGCTGTAGCCCAGGCGCGTGCTACCGTGAACCGCTGCAAGGTGGACTTGGGCTTCTGCACCATCACGTCCCCCGTGTCGGGTGTCATCGGCGGCATTCCCGTGCGTACCGGCGACCAGGTGTCGCCCATGACGGAGCTGACCATGGTGAGCGGCAACACGGCGATGTACGCCGAGTTCTCGGTGACGGAGGCTGTTATCGAGGAGATGGTGAAGGAAGGCGTGAAGGCTGCCGACATAGAGAAGCGTATCGCCAAGCTGCCCGAGGCTACGTTTGTGATGAAGAACGGCACGGAGTACCCCCACAAGGGTCGCGTGGCCAGCCTGACAGGTGTGGTCAACGACGCTACGGGCTCGCTGACCGCCAAGGTGTCGTTCCCCAATCCCGACGGCCATCTGTATTCGGGCATTCAGGGCACCATCGTGATGCCTTTCTCCGAGAAGGGCGTGATTGTAGTCCCCCAGTTCGCCGTAGTGCGCCTGCAGGACAAGGCGCAGGTGTATAAGGTGAAGGCCGACAGCACGGCAACGGCTGTTGAAGTGACGACGATGGACACCGGCAACGGCAAGGACTTCATCATCACCAGTGGTCTGAACGAGGGTGACCAGATAGTGACCACCGGCGCCAACAACGTGACAGAGGGCCTGAAGGTGCTGTTCGCGGAGGAACCGAAAAGTGAGAAGTGATTTCGTAATAACGTTATAACGTAATACCGATATTCCGAAATATGAAGAACAATATTTTTATCAATAAATACGTGATGGCATGCGCCATCTCGATAGTGATAGCGCTGGTGGGCTACATCTCGATGTCGACGCTGCCAGTGGAGCAGTACCCGGACATCGCGCCGCCAACGGTGAATGTCACGACCAGCTATACCGGTGCCGACGAAAAGACGGTCATGACGTCGGTCATCCAGCCTCTCGAGGAGGCCATCAACGGTGTGAACGACATGACCTACATGACCTCCAAGGCATCGTCGAACGGTGAGGTGGAAATCAACGTCTACTTCAAGCAGGGCACCGACCCCGACATGGCGACGGTGAACGTTCAGAACCGCGTCACCCGTGCCCAGGCGCTGCTGCCTGCCGACGTAACCAAAGTCGGCGTGAAGGTGGAGAAACGCCAGAACAACATCCTGCGCATCTTCGCCGTGAGGAGTGCCGACGGCAAGTACGACGAGGACTTCGTGTCGAACTATGTCGACATCAACGTCAAGCCGCGCCTGATGCGTATCACCGGTGTGGGTAACGTGCAGAGCCTGGGTAACACCTACGCCCTGCGCATCTGGCTCAAGCCCGACGTGATGGCCCAGTACGGGCTGACACCTAACGACATCTTCGCCGCCATTGGCGGACAGAGCTTCGTGGCCGCCGTGGGTACGCTGGGCGAGCTGTCGACTAACTCCTACCAGTACTCCATGCAGTACAAGGGTACGCTGAAGAGCGTCGAGGAGTTCAACGACATCGTGCTGCGCACCAGCGGTGGCGGCATACTGCACCTGAGCGACGTGGCCGAGGTGAAGATCGGTGCCATGAGCTACAATTTCACTTCAAATATCCAGGACAAGCCTGGTGCCATGTTCATGGTGTTTGCCGCACCGGGTGCCAACGCCACCCAGGTGAACGCCAGCATCACCCAAACGTTTGAGCAGTTGAAGGAGACCATGCCTGCCGGACTGGAGTTCGTCACGCTGATGACCTCTGACGACTTCCTCTTCGCGGCCATCCACAACGTGGTGGAGACGCTCGTCATTGCCATTATCCTGGTGGTGCTCGTGGTGTTCTTCTTCCTGCAGAACTTCAAGGCCACGATTATACCTTCTATCTCCATCATCGTGTCACTGCTGGGCACCTTCGCCGTGGTTTCGATAGCAGGCTTCTCGCTCAACATCCTGACGCTGTTCGCACTGGTGCTCGCCATCGGTACGGTGGTGGATGATGCCATCGTGGTGGTGGAGGCCGTCATGGCGAAGATGGAGGGCGGCATCAGCGATGCCCGCGAGGCCACCCGTCAGGCCATGAACGAGGTGTCGGTGGCCGTCGTATCGTGTACCCTGGTATTCATGGCCGTGTTCGTGCCTGTGATGTTCATGCCCGGCACGTCGGGCACGTTCTTCACACAGTTTGGTGTGACAATTGCCTCGTCAGTCGGTCTGTCGTGTATCTCGGCCCTGACGCTCTGTCCCGCCCTCTGCGCCATCATGATGCGCGTCACGGAAGGCAAGAAGGAAGGCAAGGGTCTGACCTACTACACGAAGAAAGCCTACGAGGCCAGCTACAGTGCTATATATAATAAGTATAGCCGTGCCGTTCAGAAGTTCATCAAGCGCCCCATCCTGTCGTGGGGCCTGCTGGCTGCTGCTGCCGTGCTGCTGGTGTTCTTCATGAAGAGCCTGCCCTCCGGCCTCGTGCCTCAGGAGGACCAGGGCGTGCTGCTGGTCGAAGTGCAGTGCCCTGAAGGTGCCACGCTGCAGCAGACCCGCGAGATGGTGAAGAAGGTGGAGGCGAAGGCCAAGCAGATTCCCGAGCTGGAGAGCTTTGCTGTATGCTGCGGCTACGGTATGTATTCTGGTGCCGGCTCCAACTATGCCACGATGGTTCTGCGAATGAAGAACTGGGATGAACGTCCTGGTATGGAACACTATATAGAACTCATTAAGTATCGTTTCTACTTTGACTGTCAGGACATCAAGGATGTGCGTGTGCTGCCCTTCCAGATGCCTCAGATTCCTGGCTATGGTACGAGTAACGACATCACGCTGATTGTGGAGGATCCCACCGACGGCAATCTGTCGGAGTTTGCCAAGCAGACGGAGCAGTTCCTGGCCAAGCTGTCAGAGCGTCCGGAGATATCCTCTGCCATGTCCACCTACTCGGAGCGTTTCCCGAAGTATCAGGTGGATGTCGATGCCGCCCAGTGCGACCGCGCCGGCGTATCACCTGCCGACGTGCTCAATACGCTCGGTGCCTTCTGCGGCGGTGCGTATATCGGCAACTTCAACCAGTTTGGTAAGGTCTACCGCATCATGGCTTCTTCTTCGCCCGAATACCGTCTCGACCCGCAGGCCCTGCAGAACATCTTCGTGCAGGTGAAGGGTGGCAAGATGGCCCCCATCTCCGAGTTCGTCTCGCTGAAGGAGATTGTGGGTCCGTCGAATATCGAGCATTTCAACCTGATGCAGAGCATCACTTGCTACGTGTCGCCCGGTGCCGGCTACACCGAGGGTGACGTCCACAAGGTCATCGCCGAGGTGTTCAAGGAGGAGATGCCAAATAGCTCAACCTACGAATATAGCGGTATGTCGCGAGAGGTGGAGGAAACCGCCGGCTCCAATGCCACGGCTCTCATCTACCTTATCTGTGCCATCCTGATTTACCTCATCCTGGCTTCGCTCTACAACTCTTGGTTCACGCCGTGGGCCGTGCTGTTCAGCGTACCGTTCGGACTGATGGGTGCCTTCGTATTCGCTTACTTGGGCTATACACAGGAGATACCCGGTATGGACAACAACATCTACCTGCAGACGGGTGTCATCATGCTGATTGGCCTGCTGGCCAAGACGGCCATCCTGATCACCGAGTTCGCCACCGAGCGCCGTGCCCAGGGCATGAGCATCCGCGATGCCGCCTTCGAGGCCTGCAAGGAGCGTCTGCGCCCCATCCTGATGACGGTGGCCACGATGATCATCGGTATGATTCCCCTCGTGATCACGGGTGGCGCCGGTGCCAACGGTAACCGTGCCCTCGCCCTCGGTGTCATCGGCGGTATGAGCGTCGGCACCGTGGCCCTGCTCTTCGTGGTGCCCGCCTTCTTCATCGTGTTCCAGAGTCTGCACGAGAAGTTCCAGGGAGCGCCGATTCCTGAGAAAAAGCAAAATGACGAAATACCGTCATAACGTCATATCGTCATAACGAAATAACGTCATAACGAAATAACGTCATAACGAAATAACGTCATA
>CAMHUC010000089.1 GCA_946188155.1 uncultured bacterium
TCAAGGACGACGGCGACTGGCTGGGATGGACCATCCGCGGCGAGATGCCCGACAAAATACTATATATCAACCCCGTGGGTGGCCACAGCGTGGAACTACTCAGCTGTACTTACGACAATGCTGAGAACAGCCACGACTACTTCAAGCCGTCAGGCTACGTCAAGGACCACGAAGAGCCGCTGGGCGACCACTTCCCCCTCTTCGCCACCTTCCGCCTGAAATAACTTAGGAGCCAATGAATAAAGAGGGCATCACAAGGGGTCTGCCCCCTTATGATGCCTTCTTTATTCTCCGAGGCTGAAGCCTATGCTTCGGAAGAATAGTAGCTCGTGCTGATGAGTCCGCCACCGATACTTGTCACGCGGTTGAAGTCCTCATACTGTGCCATTACGAAACTCACCAGGGTAACGATGCTCATGAGCACCTGCTTTACCATCATTCTTGTCTTTGCCATAATCTTTTTATTGTTTATACTTTGTTTTCTGAATCACGATGCAAAGTTACGACGATTTTCGGCTCGTTCCAACAAAACAGACGATTTCCGCCAGAGAAGCATGCGGCGCATATACGAAAAATGCGGCAGAAACGGCAAACCTTGCCATAACTGTCGCAAAACACATGAAAAAGAAAAAATGAAACTCTGAAAAAGGGGATCAGTCCCAGAAGCCTGTTGTAGTGACCGACTTTTGGGATTGACCCGTAGTCCTAAGTAATAATGTACGCACGAGCGCGCACACAAAGAAAAATCAGTTTAAGGGTGTCAGGGTGACAGAACGCCCTGCCACAAAGGGTTTGCACCCTGACACCCTTTTTCTGAAAATTCCATGTAGAAGCAATCGCATAAACCGACTGGGGTGACGCATCGCTGAAGTCGCAACTTCAATTCTTCAATTCATTAGACGTTAGATTTTAGATTTTAGAAGTATTCTCGCTTCGCTGCGAGTAAGATGTAAGACGGATAATGTACTCCGTAGGCCCACTCTTACATATTACCTCTTTCTCGGCGATAGCCGACATTTCTTAACTCTTAATTCTTAACTCTTAATTCTTCTAACTTCTTCCATAGTATTTGTCCTTGTCCAGCATCTTGTTATCCTTGGCGAGGATGAAGCACGTGGTGATGTTGGCACTCTCGTTGCAGACGCCATTGAACATCGCTGCAATGGGGTCTATGCAGAGTACGACGGAAATGGCCTCTGCGGGAACGCCGACAAGCGAGAAGAGATAGGCCAGGCAGATGATGCCGCCGCAGGGGACAGGCGGCTTGGCGATGGACATGATGCACACGGAGACGAGCAGGGTGAGCATCAGGTCGGACGTCACCGGGATGTCGTACACACGTATCATCAGCATGGTCATCAGCGAGAAGAAGATGCAGTTGCCAGCCTTGTTGAGCTGCACCCCCACGGGGATGGAGAATGCCGCCAGCTTCGGGTCGATGCCCAGCCGCTCGCTACAGAACTTCAGCACGAAAGGCAGTCGCGCATGGGAGCTTGACACGGTGAACACCAGCGGGCTGAGTGCTGCCAGGCGCCTGGTCAGGCAGAGTGGTGACAGCCGTGCGAAGAGCAGTGTCGTCAGAGCCCCTACGACCCATACTATCAGCACGCCGACGGCCAGTCCGCCAAACAGTCTGCCGAAGGCCAGGATGGTCGTGATGCCTGTGCTGGCAAAGAGTGCGGTCATGCTCAGGAACACGATGAAGGGAATGATGTGGACAATCATCTTCAGCGCGACGATAGAGAACTGGAACATGAGGTCGCTGAGCTCCACCAGGCGACGGGCCTTGTCGCCCATCTTGTTGATGACGATGCCGAAGAATATGGCGATGAAGATCGTCTGCAGGATGTTCTCCCCCTTGAACGGGTCGACCAGGTTCTTGGGCACGATGCCGAAGAGCAACTCTGTCAGCGAGGGATAATCGCCCACGCCCACCTTACCATCCGTGACGTGAATACCCTCCTGAATATACGTCAGGTCGCCAGTAAACAGGAGCAGCGCCAGGCCGAGGCCGAACAGCGTCGTCAGCACCTGCATGAAGACTGACACGCCGACCATCTTGCCGCCCAGTTTTCCCAACAGCGAGGTGTCGGATATATTGGTCACGCCCGAGAGGATGGCGAAGAACGTCACGGGGGCCATCAGCATTTTCAGCGCGTTGAGGAACACGTCGCGCACAGGCGACAAGACGCTGCCTTTGACGGTTGTCAGCGTCTGCCCGTCCAGGCAGTACTGCATCAACAGACCACAGACGATGCCCGCCAACAGTGCGGCAAGGGTAAAGATGACTTGCTTGTTTTTCATATTGCTCACTCCTTTCCAAAAAATTCATCCAGACGTTTTACCTGATCCATTGCCCAGTCGATGCGGGGGAAGAGATGCTGGCGCGTCTCTGCCACATGATAGTCCCTCACTTCGGGCTTTATCTGCACGTGCTTCATGGGGAAGAGCGCGCCGCGCAGCAGTCCGAAGGCACTCGTCATCTCGCGAATCTCCTCCAGTCGCTGCTCGTCGTCGGTATTGAAATAGAGCCTGAGCAGCGTGTCCCAGAAGCGCAGCATACCGTCCTGACTCATGCCGTGCACCTTCTGCCGGGTGGGGAAGTGGCTGTAACGGGCATGGAAGGCACCGCCAGCCAGGTCGAATATGGGGTGGCCATAGCCTATGTCGGCCATGTCGATCACCACTATCCGGTCGCGCTGATACATCACGTTGCCGGCATGGAAGTCGCAATGCACCATCGTCGGGCGTTCTGGTATGGCATCAATCATCCTCCGCAGCATATCGCACTCGGCAGGCAGGAAGGAGCCATTGGCCTGCATGCCGTCGGCCCATCGCATCCAGGTGTCCTTCAGCGAGACGAAACCGCCCATGTCTTCGATGTTGGTATGATGAATCAGACGGTAGGCATCCACGAATTTCCGCATGATGCTGTCGAACTGGTCGGGGTGGGCTGTCAGCGTGTGCCCCACGGTGTCGGCATGGTCCACCATCTCGAACACGGCGCCGTAGTTGTCGCCACACTTCACCAGGTCGTAAGAGATTACCGTGGGTATGCCGGCCACGAAGGCCTTCTTCGAGAAGTCTTTCTCCTGCTCTATCTTGGCCAGCGGCACACCCTGTTTGTAGAGCTTGACGATGGTCTCACGGTCTATCCTATACACCGTGCTGCTCTGACCTTCGCCAATGACCTTGGCACCCTCCAGACGGATTTCGCGTACCCTCCTCTTCACGTCCATGAGGTCTGTGAACCCTGTCTCGTCGAATATCTCGTAGATGCCCCGCGTCAGGTTCTGAACCGTCACCTTCTCCGGTGCCTTGAGCTTCTGCACGCCGAGCAGCACCCTCAGGCCGGCGCTTGAGATGTAGTGAAGGCCGCTTGCGTCAAACACGACCGGCATCTGCCTATGTGCAGCCAGGATCTCCCCTACCTCTTCGCCCACGGCCTTGGCGTTACAGGAGTCTATCTCTCCTTCCAGGGCGATTGTCAATTTCCCGTCGTCTGTCTTGAATTCCATATCGCTTTCCTTATTTTTATGTAAAAGTAGCTTTTTTTCTTGCTCTGCAAACTTTTTCACCCGAAAAATCTTCAAGCCGACATTTCCGTCCGGCTCATGAGCCCGCCACCGATACTTGTCACGCGGCTGAAGTCCTCATACTGTGCCATTACGAAACTCACCAGGGTAACGATGCTCATGAGCACCTGCTTTACCATCATTCTTGTCTTTGCCATAATCTTTTTATTTTTTATTGTTATACTTATTTGTTCTGTTTGACGATGCAAAGTTACGGCGATTTCCGGCTCATTCCAACAAAACAGACGATTTCTGGCAGAGAAGCATGCGGCGCATATACGAAAAATGCGGCAGAAATGGCAATGCTTGCCATAACTGTCGCAAAACTCCTTCTATCTTTCTTTGTTTCCTTCTATATCTTATATGTCAGTTCCACGAGCAGCCAGCGGCGCTGCTGGGGCAGCATGTAAGAGATGCTGCTCCCCGACTGCCAGTATTCCTTGCCGAGGAGGTTGTGGATATTGACATTCACCCCCAGCCGCCGCCAGTTCCAGTTGGCTCCGATGTCGAACAGCACGACGGCGGGGGCCTCTTCCGAACCGAATACCCATTCCCGGTTCTCATTCAGATGGGAAGTGACTCTCAGATACCTTTTCCCGATGCAGTGGGTGTTGGCGTGAAGGCGGAGGCCGGGCAGCAGTTGATAACTCACCGTGGCATTGGCAGAGAACTTGGGGTCGCCCTTTGTACGGTCGATACCCTCCTCGCCGATGTTGCCGTCATATTCCAGCATGTGCTTCCATGAGGCGTTGCCATGCACGGCGAGTTTCCCGGCGGTGTAGTCGGCGCTTAACTCCACGCCTATGCTTCTCGTTGTCCCGATGCTGGGGAGCCATGCCATCTGAAGCATGCCTTCCGCCGTGGAGTGATAGGCAGTAACCTCTGCGTTGAGCCCCTTGAGCAGTTGTCTGCCCCAGAGTGTGAACTGCCAGCACCGGTTGTATTCAGGGCGCAGCCATTCATAGCCCTCATGGTCTGCGACGCTTCTGTATTTGAAGGCCACGTCGACGAACGACGTGCTGTAGCAGAGTTTGGCGCCCCACCGGGGCTGCATCAGGATCAGGGCCGCGCGCGGCGACAGTTCGGAGTTGGTCTCTCCCGTTCTTCGCGTCACGTGGTCGTAGCGCACGCCCGCGTTGGCAATCACCGGGCCCCACCGGTGCTTCACCTGCAGGTGGGTGCTGACGTTCTTCTCGTGGTGTGTCTGGTTTCGCCAGTCTGAAGTCGATTCTAAGATTCTGCTGAAGTCCACTCCCTTGTATTCCTGGTAGTCGCTGAAGGTGAACCTTGCCGACTGCAGACCGAAGGTGATGGTGCCCTGATGGTTGTTGGCGATGGCGTAACTCCACGCCCCCTTCAGGCTGGCCGAGAGATTGCTGTTGCTCCATCCACGGTATTCGTAGTATCCAAGCATATCCTTCAGATCCCTATCCGCAGTCTTGTCGTAGAATGGTTCGAAGAATACATTGACGCTGTCGCCCTTCGTGATGTATTCCTGGTACTTGCCCGTGTCGTAGTCTATCCCGGCCGTCAGCGCCCACGGCCCCTTCTGGTAGTCGTAGGCCAGTGAGGTGTGATGGCTGGCCTGGCTGATGCCCGGCTTGTTGCCGTTGATGCCGGGATAGCGGTTGTAGTCGAAGGGGGTGTAGTCGTCAGCGTCCACGGGCACGACATAGTTCGACGAGTGGGTCGAGTGCATGAAGGTCAGCCCCTTCCATCTCGCCACGGCGCCGAAGTCCATGGCTGGCTTGTGGTTATAGACGCCAGTGGTCATGTCGCCGCGCCATATCCACCTGCGAATGGCCCACGTGTCAGTGTCTATGTGAAGTTTGTCCTGTTCGAAATGGGTTTTCTGCCCGTCAGTCTTATGGACGCTGGCCCAGGCCACGATGTCGAGATAGGGCAGGCTCTTGCCGAAGAGTGCCTGTCCCCTCAGTTGGCCACGGTTGCCGGCGGCAGCACCCACCTGCAGTCCGTCGATGTCGGCGCCCGTCTTGGTGATGATGTTCACCACGCCGGCGTAGGCAGAGCCGCCGTAGAGGCTCGATGCGGGGCCTCGCACCACCTCTATGCGCTTCACCTTCGATAGGCTTATCGAATAGTCCAGCCGGCCCACGTTGGTGCTGTAGTCGTTCAGGCGGTGACCGTTGAGCATGACGAGTATTTTCTCCTGTGCCTCACTCAGGAGTCCGCGCATCACCACCGTCGGCTCCTTATTCTCGGCGGCCACCATGCCCGGCACGTAGTTGGTCAGCAGTTCGCGCAGGTCGCGGGCCCCGCAGTCGCGGATCATCTCCTCGGTGATGAGCGTCACGGGCAGTGGGGCCTCCTCGATGGTCTCCGCCTGGCTCGAAGCGGTGGTGACGGTAGCCGTCATGCTGGCCTTGATGCGGCCGATGATGTCGGCAAACTCCGGCGGGTCTTGCGACGACACGGTGTAGTAGGGATTCTGCTCCAGGAGCATCCCGGCATATTGCTCGGTCTGCTTGATGTCGAAACTCTCCAGCCAGGTGAGGGCGATGAGGCGCAGGGCGTTCTGGCGCAGGTTGTCATGGAAGGTCTTCAGGTGAAGCATCAGCGAGTCGCGGGCTTGCCCGGTGCGGCCTATCTGGTAGTCGCGCTCTGCCTGGGCATAGACCTGGCGCTGCCTGGCGTCGTCCTGAGCCGGGGCCTTGGCGACACAAAACATAATCATATATATAGATAGGTATATGGCAATTCTTCTCATCGCAACTCTGCTCTGGTGCTGTAATTTTGGTGCAAATATACGAATAATTTCCAGATTGCAGACATTATCGCACCAAAATATTATGCGTTTTTACCTGCTGGATTGAAAAAAATAGTACCTTTGCAAAATATTACAGTCATAACAAACGCTTTTTAAACAATGAAAAAACTATTTTATTGGGTGTTTGCCGCCACCCTCGTCTGCGGCGAAGGCATGCTTACGTCGTGTACCAGCAGTAGTACTGCCGACAATCCCGTTGTCACCCCAAGACAGCGCGTCATCAAATTCGAGGGCGTGGATAACGCACGCGACATGGGCGGACTCGTCATGCAAGACGGCCGCACCGTGCGCTTCGACATGCTCGTGCGGAGCGGCAAACTCGCCAAGGCCACCGATGCCGACGTGGCCATCCTCCAGAACCAGTATCACCTGAGCGACGTCTTTGACTTCCGCTTCGACCTGGAAATGACCGAGGCCCCCGACCGCGTCATCGACGGTGTGACCTACACCAACCTCTCCACGATGCCCCAGGCAATCATAAAAGCCCAGGCCGAGATGGGTGCGGGCTCAGGACAGTTGTCGACCCCCGGCATGGTGGAAACGCTTCTGAAGTACGCCTTCGACCCCACGGCGCAGGCGTTGGCCAAGCAACTCTATCCGCTCATTGTGACCGACCCGCAGTCGCAGGCCAACTACGGCAAGTTCCTGCGTGGCGTGCTGGCTGCAAAGGGCGGCGCGCTGTGGCACTGCTCAGAGGGCAAGGACCGCTGCGGATGGGGATCGGCTCTGCTCCTGGCTGCTCTCGGGGCCAGCAGGCAGGTCATCGTCGAGGACTTCGACATGTCTAACCAGAGTTATGCCAAACAGGTGGAGGCACTCTCTGAACAGGTGCGCGACAAGGATGGCGGCGCGGCTGCCGTAGACTTCATACAGGCTATGGTGGGCGTGAGCACTCCGAACTTCGAGGCCGCGCTCGACCTGATAGACCAGACCTACGGCTCGATGGATCAATACCTGGAAAACCAACTCGGATTCTCCAAGGAAGAACAGACGCAACTCAGAGCCAAATACCTCACTGTTGCAAAGTGACGGATGAAATTACAAAAAAAGCGGGGCACAAAAGGGTTTTGACCCTTCTGTGCCCCGCTTATCATCAGGCGGCATTATCCTCTGTGATACTCCATGATACTGAGGAATGAGGCATTCAGGATGGCGATGTCCTCCGGGCTGGTGGTCGGCTCACGATGGTACTTCTCAACGAACGACTTGCGGGCACTGTTGGCAGACTTGGTTGACTGGCGTGGATATTTCTGGAAGTCGGCGGCGTTCATGCTCTGCAGCACGCTGAGCACTTCTGCCCAGTTGGCGGCGGCAGCCTGCTCCTCCTGCTCCTTTTGCTTCTTCTTTTCCTGAGCCTCCTGCTCACGCTGCTTGATATAGTTCTGTATCTTCTCCCAGGCAGTCAAGAACAGTTGTTCCATACGTGGATCGTTGACACCGGGATAGAAGTCGTACTGAAGAAAGAAGTCCAGATGCGCCTGCTTGGCGGCAGCCATAAACGTGGTAGCATCCTGGGCGTACTTGTCAGCATACTTATCCTGAAGAGCCTTGTATACATCTTCTATTTGCTTTTGTACCCGCTTATCCTTCTCATACGCGTATTGGCTGTACACTCTTTCAAGCCATTTCATGTCGTCGGCTGATGCCATTGACGGCTCGCGATTGAAATCGTCGAGGAACCACTGATGGATCTCCTCCAGTCCCTGGTCGACGGGTGTCAGGGAATCCCATCTGAGGTTGCTCTTCATGCTGTCGCAAATCTTGCGCCAATTGAACTCGTTGATCCACTTGGTGTCGCCGGCAGCGGCGTGCTTCTGGTACTGGAAATCGTCGTAGCGCGGCTGAATCTCCTCGTTGAAGATGTACTCCACATGACTCATGAACATGCTCATAATGTCTGGATCCTGCCGGGGTGCTGTTTCGCCGGGAGTCGCAACGTATGCCAGCAGGGCATGCACGGCCTGTTCGTCGTTGTAGCCGTAGGTCTCCTTAAGCATGTTGAGGGCCTTGTCGATGTCAGCACGCCAGAATGAACTATAATTCTTCACAGCCGCTAAGTAGGTGTACCACGACTGGTCGATAGGATTCTCCGAACCTACGACGTGCTCCGTGCCGTCGCTGGGGTATTTCACCAGCGTCCAGGGGCCTGCCAGTTCAAAGGTCTTTGTGTATTCGGCCAGTTCGTAGCCCAGCACCTTCAGTTTGGCTCCGGCGGTGGCATTGACGGTGAGTTTCAGTTCTGCCTCCAACTTGAGTTTGTCCTCAGGCTTGTCGGCGAAGGGAGAGAAGGTGAAGTCGGCAGAGCCTCCTATACGCGGGCCGACAGATGCCGTCGGGCCAGCCACACCGTAGATCATCACGTTCATACCGAGATAGAGGCCGAAACCTGCTTCTGCGTGTACGGTAGCCTCGGGCTTGATGAGTTCCGCACTGTTCTTCAGTTCGTTGAACTCCTTGATGGCGCTCCAGCCCTTACCGTCTTCGTAGCGCACACCGCCCTTGAAGTTGCTCGCATACTCGTACTTCACGCCGACACGTGCCTCACCCGACACGCCGCCGTCGACCTTCAGATAGAGTTCAGGCTCACACTGCACGCAAACGGGCACCGGACCCACCCAGAAGGTGAAGGTGTAGGCATTGAACGAGCAGAGTTTCCACTTCAACTTGTTTTTCTTGATCTGCCAGGCCTTCTTGAAACCGAAGGTCAACTGTGAGTTGAGATCTATGCTGCCGTCGAGACCAGTCTCGAACTTCTCCACGTAGGGAACGGGGAAGGGGGTCCAGTGCACATCGCCGTCGAGGGTGATGAAGTAGTTCAGGTCGAAGTCCAACTCCGAGGTGAAGTTGACATTGGCAGATGCGTCACTGGTCTCGATAATACTTTCGTCATCTGCTTTGTTGTCGTTATCGTCACTCCCTAAATTGTGGTCGAACTCCAGTTTGTCGTGGAACGAGATGATGCTGCACCGGGCTGAGGCACGCGTCTGGCGCTCTGCCAACTCTTCGGCGGTCACGAACTGGTATTCACCACTGTTGGCACCACGTGTGGCCACAGGCTTGTCGGCGTCGGTATGATAGCCGTTGTCGTAGCCGAACGCGTCGGTCAGGTGTATGTAGGCAGGGTGGATCACATCCTCGCTGTCAATATACTTTGCGGCATATTCCGGCATCACGATGCCTCCGGCTCGTGTCTGGCCGCCCTTGGCAGTCTTGTCCACATAGATGTCGGTGTTCAGCGTCACCTTCTTGTTGCCAACCACTTCGGCCACTGATGCCGGGCGGACGGTAAGGATGTAATGGTCGCCCACTTCTTTCTCAGCCAGTGCCAGACGTGCGTAAGGCAACTGAGCCTCTGCCTGCCAGATGCCGAGGGGGTGGTTTACGAAACTCGTGATGCCGAGTTTCTTGGCCAGTTCCTTGCTGACGGATATCTCCGTGGTGTCGCTGTTCAGGATCTGTACATCATTGTCGGTGACGAAGTTCTGGAAGGTCAGACCGTAAGGCTCCAGTAATGCTGTTTCAGCACCCTCTGGAATCTGGCCATTGTTGTTTGTACTGGTTTCCATCATGTCGTCGGTGCAAGATACGAAACAGAAAGTAACTGCGGTAGCGATGCTCATGAGCACGGACTTTACCGAAAAAGATTTCTTTGTCATAATATATATTTTTTTGTTTATACTTATTTATTAAATTCTCAAAACTGTGGTCCCTTTGTGTGTCAGTAAGGGTGAAACTGATGTGGTAAGCGTCTCGGGGGAGGCGCTGCTTCATTCCTCTTTTATCGTAATCTGTATCACTAAGTCAAAGAACGTTGTCTGAATCAGGTTTGACTTGCGTCCTTGTTTCTGATTGACGATGCAAAGTTACGGCGATTTCCATCTCAAAACAATAAAAAACATCTTTTTCGCCAGAGAAGCCTATGGCGCATATACGAAATTTGCGGCAGAAACGGCAATGCTTGCCATAACTGTCGCAAAACACGATGTCAGGGATATTGGAGGTCAGGGATATTGACCAGTTGGAGAGTGAGATTCTAAAAGAGATATGAGCGAATTATTTGTCATCATAGTGTCCATACGGCCGCACTATGATGCTCCGCGCCACGTTCAAACTATGGAACCATGCAGAATAATAGTTACTTTGCTTTTAGGGTTTGACGCTGCAATGGTAGGAAATATTTCTCATATCTCCAAATCTTAATCAAGAAATCTTTCGACTGCGAACTGACACCTGAGTATGATATCCCTTGTCAGAAGACCGCTGTCAGCCAACAGGAGCCTCTTTTCGGGAAATAAGAGCCTGATAATATCCAAAAAGAGCCTACTATTTTTCAAAAAGAGCCTGTTATTTCCCGAAAGCAGGCTAATTACCACGTGCGCACGTATGCGTAATAGTTGCTATATGCCATTTTTATCCCACACTTCTTACACTTCTTACACCTACGGGCACCGGCTTTAGGTGTAAGAAGTGTAAGAAGTGCGGGATGTTTCGGCGTTTCTCTACTATACGCACGCGCCAGATACGCGCGCGAGTACAAAATTTATATATCGGATGCAAAGTTTGTTAGTCGCAGGTACTTGGGTATGACGGCTGCTATACCCCAGGTGCCTCTCTGTCCCCACGGCTATTGGTTCCCGACAGTGCCCATCAGGGCGAGGAGCAGATGGCCATCAGCGGACAGCCGGAGTGGAGCCAGTATCAGGTGTTCCGCCATGAGTTTCAGCGGGGGCGCGACCCTGAACTGTACTGGCTTGGCAAGTATAAGAACGACGATATGAGGACTCTCCCCGACTATATTCTGCCATAGAGCCCAGATATATGGCGTAGATGCTTGCCATAACAGTTGCAACAGCGAACTCCCGGGGACTATCCCCGTGGGTTCATGCTCTGGCGGGTAATGTGATGGTAAATTCTGTGTATTCGTCCCAGACGGACTCCACGCTAATGTCGCCGCCGTGGTTTTGGATAATCTCGCGGCTCAGGTAGAGCCCTACGCCCGCAGCCTCCTCGGTGGTCTTGGTGGTGAAGAACGGGTCGAAGACCTTGTCGATAATCGTCTCCTCGATGCCAATGCCGTTGTCGCGGATCTTCAGGATGTATCGTCCTTCTGCCTTGGTGGCGGAGAGGAGTATTTGGGGGACTGGCCCATGATGCTTGACAGAATCGAACGACCTGTCCTCCTGATTCTTCTGTGCCTTTTTCACCACAGCATAGACGGCATTGTCGAGCAGCCCCATGATGGTCCTGCCGAGCAGGTCGGGATTACCGTATATGGGCATACTTTCAAAAGGCAAGTTGAAGACGGTCTGTATACCATATTGCTCTTTCTCTTTGGCATAATGGGTGTTGACTGTCTGCTCGTTCTGTTGCAGCACGGGCAGCAAGTCCATGTCTACATAGCCGCCGGTACGGTCTTCCAGCACCTCCTCCATAGCCTTGAGCATGCGGCTGGT
>CAMHUC010000090.1 GCA_946188155.1 uncultured bacterium
CTTCACCCCCGGCGACTACAGCGAGCAGAACTACGACCGCATCGACTTGCACCGTCCCTACGTGGACAACATTGTGCTCGTCAGCGATGAGGGTAAGCCCATGAAGCGCGAAACCGACCTCATCGACGTGTGGTTCGACTCTGGCTCAATGCCCTACGCACAAATACACTATCCGTTCGAAAACCGCGATTTAATCGACAAGCGCGAGGCATTCCCCGCCGACTTCATCAACGAGGGCGTAGATCAGACTCGCGGTTGGTTCTTCACGTTGCATGCTATTGCCACGATGATTTTCGACTCCGTGGCCTTCAAGAATGTGATTTCTTCAGGTCTGGTGCTCGATGCCAAGGGCAACAAGATGTCGAAGCACGTAGGCAACGTGGTGAATCCGTTCGAGATGATTGAGAAATACGGCTCCGACGCCGTGCGTTTCTATATGCTCACCAACTCTGAGCCGTGGGACAACCTGAAGTTCGACCCCGATGGCGTTGACGAGGTTCGCCGTAAGTTCTTCGGCACCTTATATAATACGTATAGCTTCTTCGCACTCTATGCCAACGTAGATGGGTGGATACCCGGAGATTCCGGCGCATCCGTAGATCCCGGTAAGACGGAGATCGACCGCTGGATCCTCTCCTGCCTGAACACCCTCATCAAGGGCGTCGAGGCCGAACTCGACAACTACGACCCGACTCGTGCAGGCCGACTCATCGATGCCTTCGTCAACGACGACCTCTCCAACTGGTATGTCCGCCTGAACCGCAAACGCTTCTGGGGCAAGGAGATGAGCCATGACAAGCTGTCGGCCTATCAGACGCTCTACACCTGCCTGATGACCGTTGCCAAGCTTCTGGCCCCATTTGCTCCCTTCTATGCAGACCAGCTTTACAAGGACCTGGGCGGGGCCTGCGACTCGGTTCATCTGGACAAGTTCCCCGTGGCTGACGAGAGCCTTATCGACAAGGACCTCGAGGCACGTATGCAGATGGCCCAGAAGATCACGTCGATGGTACTGGCCCTGCGCCGTAAGGTGAACATCAAGGTGCGCCAGCCGCTGCAGGCTATTATGATCCCCGCCGTCGATGCCGAGCAGCAGAAGCATATCGAGGCTGTGAAGGACCTGATTATGAACGAGGTGAACGTGAAGGAGCTGCGATTCGTGGAAGGCTCCGGCGTGCTGGTGAAGAAGGTGAAGTGCAACTTCCGGACGATGGGCAAGAAGTATGGCAAGCTGATGAAGGGCGTTGCCGCCGCCATGGGCGAGCTGTCGCAGGAGCAGATTGCACTGTTGGAGCAGCAGGGGCAGATCGGCATCAGCGTAGAGGGGCAGGCCCTCACTGTTGAGGCTGCCGATGTGGAAATCATCAGCGAGGACATCCCCGGCTGGCTCGTTGCCAACGAAGGCAACCTGACCGTAGCCCTCGAGGTGGAACTCACCGAGGAGCTGCGCAACGAGGGCATGGCCCGAGAGCTCATCAACCGTATTCAGAACATACGTAAGGACAGCGGACTGGAAATCACAGACCGCATCAGCGTCATACTTTCACCCAATGCCGAAGTTGAGAAGGCGGTGGAGAGTTTTGGCGACTATATCATGACCCAAGTACTGGCCGACCTGCTCACCGTGGGAGCCAATGACGGTCAGGAAGTGGACTTCGACGACTTCATGTTAAACATAAAAGTGGAAAAAATATAGTAACAACTTAACATCTCAAGACTTATGGCAGAAAAGACACGTTACAGCGACGAAGAGCTCGAAGAGTTCCGTCAGATTATTAATGAGAAACTGGCATTGGCCAAGCGCGACTATGAGCAGATGATGCGGGTACTGATGAATCAGGACTCCAACGATGTGGACGACACCTCACCCACCTACAAGGCTCTGGAAGAGGGTAGCGCCACCCAATCGAAGGAGGAACTCATCTCGATGGCCGCCCGTCAGCAGAAGTTCATCCAGGGGCTGAAGGCCGCCTTGGTACGCATAGAGAACAAGACCTACGGCATCGACCGTATCACTGGCGAACTCATTCCCAAGGAGCGGCTGCGCGCCGTGCCTCACGCCACACTGAGCGTTCAATCGAAACTGAACCAGAAGAAGTGAGCAGCCAGCGGAAAATACTTACCGACGGACGGCTGGCAGTGCTCATCGTTGTTGCCATCCTCCTGATTGACCAGGCCATTAAGATTTGGGTTAAGACCTCGATGACGCTCCATGAGAGCATCCACGTCACCGACTGGTTCTACATCTGTTTCATAGAGAATATGGGCATGGCCTTCGGCATGCAGCTGGGCAGCAAGATAGTGCTCTCGCTGTTCCGCGTGGTGGCCATCGCCGTGCTGGGCTACTACATCTGGCTCGAAGTGGGGCGGAAAGCCCGCACGGGCTACATCGTATGCCTCTCGATGGTCTTGGCCGGGGCGGCAGGCAATCTGATCGACTGTATGTTCTATGGCCTGGTGTTCAACAACTCCTCGGAGCATTATCTGTCCTACTTCGTGCCCTTCGGCTCAGGCTATGCCCCCTTCCTGATGGGCAAGGTGGTGGATATGTTCTACTTCCCCCTCATCGAGACCGACTGGCCTCAGTGGGTTCCCGTGGTGGGAGGCGACCACTTCGTGTTCTTCAGTCCGGTGTTCAACTTTGCCGACTCTGCCATCAGTGTCGGCGTTGTCCTGCTGTTGCTTTTCTTCCGCGAGGAGATAAGCCAGATATCGCTCAGCAGGAAATCACAAATCCCAAATCCTGAGTCCTCAGAATGAGACGTCAGATCATAGTCTTAGTGTGGTGTGCGCTGCTGCTGCCCGCATGTCAGCCCCAGGTGCCGCCGGAGGTCATCCAGCCCGATGATATGGAGGACATCCTCTACGACTATTTCATCTCGCAGGGTGCTGCCCAGGAGGGGATGAAGAGCCCCGCAGAAGGCGACTACAAGCGTGAGCTGTATTTCAATGCCGTGCTGAAGAAGCATGACGTCAGCAGGGCGGAGTTCGACTCCTCGCTGGTGTACTACTATACGCGTGCAGACCGTTTCACCAAGGTGATGAAGAATGTGCAGGAGCGCCTGGGCGATGATGCCATCGGCTATGGAGCCTCGGCCAGCGAGGTGGAGCGCTTCACGGTGACAGCCCTGACTGGCGACACTGCCAACATCTGGAACGGCGAACTCTCGCGACTGCTCGTACCGTACGCCCCCTATAACCGGATGGACTTCTCCGTGAAGGCCGATACCGCCTTCCGCAAGGGCGACAGCTTCATGCTGGCCTTCAACAGTACCTTCCTGTATCAGAACGGCTCCAAGGATGCCATGGCCTACATCGCCGTCAGGTATGCCAACGACAGCGTGGCCAGCTACAACACCCATTTCTCCGTGGCCGGGCAGACGCAGGTGCGCACGGTGGGATGCGATGTCGATATCCGCGAAGTCTGCGGCTTTGTATATCTCGGCATGGGCTATCAGGCAGACACGGGGCTGAAGATGCTCTTGATGAACAATATCCAGCTGATACGCTTCCACAAGCAGAAGGAGAGCAAGAAGCCGCAGCAGCCCGATGACCAGGAAGCCAGGCGAAAGGACTCCCTGGAACTCCTGCCCGACTCGCTGCGGCCCAAGCGCCATCGCCTGGGAGAGCGACCCGTGCCTGGAGGGTAGTTTAGAGTTTATGGTTTATAGTTTATAGTTTATGGTTTATAGTTTATAGTTTAAGGTTTATAGTTTATAGTTTAAGGTTTATAGTTTAAGGTTTATAGTTTGGAGTTTATGGTTTATAGTTTAGAGTTTAAAGTTTATAGTTTAGAGATGATTACTTCTATGGCCAGAAGGGCTTGTAGGGTATTCATCTATAAACTATAAACCTTAAACTATAAACTAAAAAAGCAATATCGAGTATGATGAATCTGAAATTCCGATTGGCGTTGATGAACTTCCTGGAGTTCGCAGTGTGGGGAGCCTACCTCACCTGCATGGGCAACTATCTCGGCGTGGCCGGACTGGGCGACAAGATTTCCTGGTTCTACGCCATCCAGGGCATCGTGAGCATCTTCATGCCTACACTGATGGGCATTGTGGCCGACAAGTACATACAGCCCCAGCGGCTGCTGGGATTGTGCCATCTGGCGGCCGGAGCCTTCATGATGGCCTGCTGGACCATCGGCATCGAGGCCGGTTTCGGTAATGAGATTCACGACAAGTCGGTATTCATCGCCTTCTATACCCTCAGCGTGGCCTTCTTCATGCCTACCATCGCGCTGGCCAACACCACCGCCTTTACCATCCTGAAGAACAACGGGATGGACACCGTGCGCGACTTCCCCCCCATCCGCGTGCTGGGAACGGTGGGATTCATCGTCACCATGTGGTTCGTCAACTGCGCCGTGTGGGAGAATGGTGCTTTCTCATTCACGCTCGCCGAGAATGCGCATAAGTTCCAGTACACCTATATGCAGTTCTTCGTGTCGGCGCTGTTGAGCTTCGTGCTCTGCCTCTACTGCCTCTTCTGCCTGCCCGGGTGCCAGCTGGAAAAGAAGGAGGGGGCAAGCCCCTCGCTCGCCGAGAGCCTCGGCCTGAACGCCTTCAGCCTGTTCAAGCGCAGGCAGATGGCACTCTTCTTCATCTTCTCGGCACTACTGGGCATGTGCCTGCAGGTGACTAACGGATTCGCCGGACCCTTCATTACCAGTTTCAAGGGAACGGCAGAATTTTCCGATACCTTTGCGGCCAACAACGCCACGCTGCTCACCTCCATCTCCCAAATCAGCGAGGCCCTCTGCATACTGATGATTCCTTTCTTCCTTAAGCGCTACGGTATCAAGGTGGTGATGCTCATGTCAATGTTCGCATGGGTGTTCCGCTTTGGATTCTTCGGCATCGGAAACCCGGCCATGCCGGGCGTGCTGCTGTTCATTCTGAGCTGCATCGTCTATGGCGTGGCCTTCGACTTCTTCAATGTCTCAGGCGGCATCTTCGTCGACCAGGAGTGCGAACCAAGTATCAAGGCCTCGGCCCAAGGACTCTTCATGATGATGACCAACGGCGTGGGAGCCACCGTGGGCACACTCGCTGCCGGCGAGATCGTCAATCACTTCTGCACGTGGCAGGACGGATTCCTCGTGGGCGACTGGCAGTCGTGCTGGTTTATTTTCGCAGCATTCGCCCTCGTGGTGGGTGTCGCGTTCGCACTGGTGTTCAAGCCGGAAGGAAAATAGGTTGTAGTTTATTGTTTACAGTTTACAGTTTATAGTTTACGGTTTACAGTTTACAGTTCAAAGATGAAAGAGACAAGATACTTCTATGTGCCCGACGCAGCCTCGCAGACAGAGCTGCCTTCCGACGAGGCCATGCACGCCTTGCGCGTGCTGCGCCTGAAGGCCGACGACGAGATTCTCCTTATGGACGGCAAGGGGGCTTACCATAGGGCACGTATCACCATCGCCGCCACCCATCACTGCTATTACGAGATTCTTGAAACCATGCCGCAGCAGCGGCAGTGGAAACGCCACATCCATCTGGCCATTGCACCCACCAAGATGCTCGACCGCATAGAGTGGATGCTGGAGAAGGCTACCGAGGTAGGCTTCGACGAGGTGTCGTTTGTCAACTGTAAGTTCTCCGAACGGCGCGTGCTCAAGAGCGTACGCCTCGACAAGATTGTCGTGGCTGCCATGAAACAGAGCCACAAGGCCTGGAAGCCCATTATCAACGAGCTGGTTCCCTTCAAGCGCTTCATCGAAGAGCCAAGGCAGGGGCGCAAGTTCATTGCCCACTGCTACGAAGAGATTCCGCGCACCTACCTCTTCGACCACCTGTGCAAGGAGGTCGCTGAAGAACCTGTCACCATACTCATCGGACCCGAAGGCGACTTCTCCATTGACGAGGTGAAGATGGCCATCGACGCGGGCTACGAGTCCGTTGACCTCGGCCAGAGCCGCCTGCGCACCGAGACTGCCGGACTGGCAGCCGTGATGATGGCGCAGCTATCAGAACGGGCCACACGATAATTACGATAATTTCTTTCCCAAAACAAAACAATATGACAGACGAAGCAATCAAGGCAACCATTAAGCCTGACGGTGAGTGCTGGCAGCCGGAGATCGAGAAAATGCCACGTGAGCAGCTCAAGCAGCTACAGTTGAAGAAACTCAAGGACACCATCCAGGTGTGCCTGAAGTCGCCTTTCTACAAAAAACGCCTTGGCGACCTCGGCATTACCGCCGACTCCATACAGACGCTCGACGACCTGCGAAAGATACCCTTTACCACCAAGCAGGACCTGCGCGACAACTATCCCTTTGGCCTGGTGGGTGCCGACATGGACGATGCCGTGCGCATCCACTCCACCAGCGGCACTACGGGCAATCCCTGCGTCGTCGTCTATTCAGAGCATGACATCTGCTCATGGGCCAACATGATTGCCCGAAACCTATACATGGTGGGCTGTCGTAAGAGCGACGTGTTCCAGAACTCCAGCGGTTACGGAATGTTCACCGGCGGCCTGGGATTCCAGTACGGTGCCGAGTGGCTCGGAGCCATGACGGTGCCTGCTGCTGCCGGTAACTCCAAGCGGCAGATCAAGTTCATCCGCGACTTCGGCACCACCTGCCTGCACGCCATCCCCTCGTATGCAGTACGACTGGCCGAAGTGTTCCGCGAGGAGGGTATCGACCCCGCCACCACCAAGTTGCGCACACTCTGCATCGGTGCCGAGCCGCATACTGAGGAGCAGCGGCGGCGCATCGAGCGCATGCTCGGCGTGAAGGCCTACAACTCATTCGGAATGACCGAGATGAACGGCCCAGGCGTGGCCTTCGAGTGCAAGGAGCAAGCCGGCATGCACCTGTGGGAGGACAATTACATCCTCGAAATCGTTGACCCCGACACCCTCGAGCCAGTGCCCGACGGGCAAATCGGCGAGATGGTGCTCACCACCCTCGACCGCACCATGATGCCTATATTGAGATATCGCACGCGCGACCTGACCCGCATCCTGCCCGGTGAGTGCAAGTGTGGACGCACACACAGGCGCATCGACCGTATCAAGGGACGTACCGACGACATGTTCATCATCAAGGGCGTCAACGTGTTCCCCATGCAGGTGGAGAAGATCCTCGTACAGTATCCGGGTCTCGGCAGCAACTATCTCATCACCCTCGAGACTATCGACGATAACGACGTGATGACCGTCGAGGTGGAACTCGAAGGACTGGAGTCAGACATCTATCCCGAGATACAGCGCATGACCAAGGACATCCAGCGCGCGCTGAAGGACGAGATACTGCTCACGCCCCGCGTGAAACTTGTCAAGAAGGGCTCGCTCCCGCAGAGCGAGGGCAAGGCCGTGCGTGTGAGCGACCTGAGAAACAATAAGGAGTAGGGGGTAGTAGTATGCGTCGACTGCTCATAGTGCCACTGCTGCTACTCGTGGCTTCGCTCGGCCATGGTGCCGGGGGCATCCTCATCAAGGATGTATTCCGCACCCTGCCCGACTCGCTGATGCCCTATCTCACAGCGAACAATCGGCTCGACTTTATCGACTTTCTCGATTCGGGCATGAAGGCCGAGGTGAAGAACAACCTTGGGGGGAGCAGCCAGATGACTGCCCTCACTGCCGACAGTCTCAGCATCCGGATGAGCGATGCCCTGCGGGTGGACATGCTCCTGCTCCCTCCGGAGTCGCCAGCCGGCAGCGACAGCATTGTGTGCCTCGTGGAAACCTTCGGCACCGACTCGCTGAGCCTGCAGAGTGTCGTCAGCTACTTTACCACCCAGTGGCAACGGCTGTCAGCCCAGCCGCCACTCCGTGCTGCTGACAAACGAAGAATAGATGCGCTGAAACTGCAAACAATCCTTAAATGGAATGACGAAGTTCTAAAAAAGAATTAAATATCGACTGTTTTTCTTGTGAACATTAGAACATTTAGTGGATTATTTGTACATTTGCAGTGTGTTTTTCATGGTATTAGATTATTAAGGTTAAAAGGAAAGCCGGTTATCGTGAGACAACAGGCTTTCAGAATTCAGCAGAAGCATTCTTTTTTCTGCTGGATTAGAAAAGGGAGCTTGTGAAAGTTCCCTTTTCTTATGCCTGGCCAGCCCTACTGTGCGCCTCCGCATTCATTGACCATTATCCTTGAGTAGCTGTTCCCTATACATTCCCTTTCCCCTGAAAAAGAGTTTTCTTCTTGCCACTGTTGCCACCTGTGGCTTACTCATTGATAGTCAGGTGCTTACATGGTGGCATCAGGCGTGGCAATAGTGGCAAGGCGAAAGGCAGTAGCCTTACTTATGGCGCGTTGCCTCCGACGGTGTCACAGGTCCGGCATGTGGACGCATTGTTCCAGCCCTTGGACTGTCTTTGTCAAGTTTTGATAGGATCGACATCTGGTCTCGCTGAGGGCGGAAAGCCGCTGATGCTCCAACCAGCGGTCGTTGCTGCCACCAGTCTTTGTTGCCACTAAATACACCTTGATGCAATCGTGTAAACGGTTGACTATAAATGTGTTATATTGTGGTGGCAACAGTGGCAAGAGAATTTTAATTGTAGTGCGAAATGTTAAAATCGGAAAAAATCCTGGGATTTATTTGGATGATAACAGGATTTTTTCTTAACTTTGCAGCCCTAAATCGGAAAATAACCTATCACAAGCAAAAATTACAAGCAAAATTGAAAAGAGAAGCAGACAGGATTTCTTTCAGTCGACTGGCGACACCACCGAAGATATAGCCCCCAGGCTATACCGCCAGCGTGTGTACGTCGGGCGAGACGACGATGTGCTGACGCCTGCGCTCTTTGACTTATTGCTACAACTGTGTCTTTGTGATAGAAACACTATCTGGTTTCTATGAAGCTCACTGGGCATCGGCCTGCAAGCCATGCCCAAACACCTCTTGCGCCCTCTCCCCGGCGCCCTCCATTGCCGAAGGGCTTGCCGCTGGGGGCATCCGACAATCATTACTATGTCCTCAAAACTCCTTTATGAACGAGAAGAAATTGAAGAAACCCGAACTCGGGTATGATGACGACGATCTCGAGAACATGTTCCAGGACTATTTCAAGCAGCTCAATGGAGCCGACTCCCTGGACGACACTGACGCCTCCCTTGAGGCTGCCACTGCTGAACAAGACGACAACGACACCCCTCTGCCTGACACTGCCCGGCGCAGCCTCCACAAGGCGGGACAGCCCGTTATGCCTATCCAGCTCGCCATCACTATCGGCAGCGACGATGAGGCAGAAGGCTATGCCGACGGCCCTGCCACGGTGCACATCAGAACCAGCGACGACGTACTGCCGTCGCCCAGCCGCTTTCGGTGCCACATCTATACGGCAGACTACTACCTGATGTGTACCAGTGAGGAGCAGTGCAACGTGAGCCGCGACGACTGCGAGCTGACCTACGAGATACGCTGCCACAACATCTGGATGACCGGTCTCTACTACCTCCTGGTATGCGACGAGCAGTACGTCACGGCCAGAATGCCCTTCATCATCGACGACAACCTGCAGCTATGCTATGAGTCGGCCGAATATGCTGACTGCCTGTCGGCCGACGATATGCTGGCCTCCTGTGTGGGCAGCAGTCGGCACTGGCAGCGCCTGGCATCGATGCCCGGCACCAGGCAACTGCGGCAGAAAATCCTGGAGGCAGAGCAATTGGCACTATACAACGAGGTACGCAAGAACCTCGACGGCGAACCGTTGGAGGGCAATGCAGACTACATCATCTGCACCCTCAACGACGACCTGAAGGAACGGCATCTCGACGACTTCTCGAAAGCCGTGAGGCTGCGGCAAGAGCTACGCTGCGTGGACTGCTCCAGTCTCTACGACGCGGCCTGCAACAATCCCTACGAGCATCTGGGCGAACTGCTCGGCAGCCTCGACGGCCAGACTATCTGCCTGACCAATCTTGGCGCCCTGCTCTCCACCGGCGGCAAGACCATCGTCTGGAGGCTGCTCGCCGAGGTGCGTCGCCACAATCCGCCGCTGCCACTCTGGCTCTGCGGCTCTCATCAGGAGGTGAAGGCCCTGATGGAGCAGTTCCCCTCGCTCAAGGAGCACTTCAGTGCCGACAGCTATCTGATGCAGGAACCCTATACCGACTTTGAACTGGTGCAGGCATTCTTCCACTGCCTGCGACAAGAGCACCTGGAGCCTGCGCCCGAAGTGAAGAATCTGGTGACAAAGGCCATCGTCGACAACTGTCGGCAGGGACGCCTCACTAACTGGACGCTCGCTGACATACGGCGCGTAGTGACCGACGACATCAGGCCGCGCTACCTGAAGCGTGCAATCCAGAATCTCGACTTCGAATCGCTGCCGCCACTCTCCATCGACGATATAGACCTCAGCCTCTTGTCCGGAGGTGACACCTTCGAAGAGTCGCTCGGCCAGCTCAACGCAATGGTGGGTCTCGACGAGGTGAAACAGGGCATCACCACTATGGCCAATAGCTCGCGATTCAGCTTGGAGCGCCGTCGCCGTGGACTGCACACCTCCCCGCAGCCCGCCTTCCACTGCATCTTCACCGGCAATCCTGGCACGGGGAAGACCACCGTGGCCCGCCAGCTCGGCAGAATCTACCATGCCCTGGGCCTGCTCTCCCGTGGAGAGGTGGTGGCCGTAGACCGCACACGGCTCGTGGGCCGCTACATCGGCGAGACGGAAGAGAACATGAAGGCCGTGCTCGAAGAGGCGAGGGGCAACGTGCTCTTCATCGACGAGGCCTACAACCTCTACGACGGCTCCGGCGACCGCAAGGACTTCGGTGCCCGTGTCATCGACGCATTGCTCACCGTGCTCTCGCAGCCTCACCCCGACATGCTTGTCATCTTTGCCGGCTATGAGAAGGAGATGGATGCCATGCTTAACACCAATCCGGGACTCTCAGGGCGATTCCCCTACAAGTATCGCTTCGCCGACTACACCGCAGAGCAGCTGATGCAGATAGCCACCCGCCTGTTGCAGCGCGACGACTACATCCTCAGCGACAATGCAGCAAGCGAGCTGCGCGCCTCGATAGCACACACCATCAGTCACCGCACGGCCAACTTCGCCAATGCCCGATGGGTGGAGCAATTCATCCGCAACGGCATTCTGCCGGCAATGGCCGACCGCCTCGCTGCCACTGCCTCGGATGACTACCAGACAGTAGAGGATGCCGACGTGCGCCGTGCCTACGAGCGATTCAACCCCCGGGCCACAGAACTGAAGCCCCGCCACGAGGTGGGCTTCAGCGTATGACTCTCGTGACTCCAATTACGACGGCAGCGACACCGCCCTGCTCCTGCGTGACCAGGGCGGCAACAATGCCCTGCCAACCAGCGAGTGTGAAGTGAAAACGAAAATCGGGAACCCCGTGATAATGAAGGGTTCCCGATTCTTGTTTACGTGATTCCGTTGGAAGGGGTTGTGGAATCTGAATTATTTTTGTATCATAGTTCACATCAAAACCGAGAGTCCAATTTGCCTTCGGGATAATGGCAGAAGAAATGAGCATCTGCTTGATTTGTGCGGTGATCATAGGAATTAATCTCTCATTATTGTTTCTGTAGCGAACAACACGTGTTTTTCCTCATGTGGCTTAATGTTGTCGAGATTTCTATTGAGTATGGCTTTTGATGCCCTCAACATAAATTATCTAACAAAGTAAGGGTGGTGTTCTTGTAAGTGCTTGATTTCTAAAGGTTTCTCTTTCGCTAAAAGTCTTTTTAGGGTGGAGCGGAATACGGGAATCGAACCCGCCTCCCAGGCTTGGGAAGCCCGTGCACTAC
>CAMHUC010000091.1 GCA_946188155.1 uncultured bacterium
TGGAAATATAGGGAATCTGCGCGAATGTATAGGGTCTATAATAGGCGATTCTTTAGTAAATATGTAAATCGAAGATTAGTGCTGTCACTGGTTGGCGACGGGTCGGTGACAGTTTTGGTTTAGAGAAATCCTCAAAAATCAGATATAAATATGGTTATCTCGCAGAAATTTATTACCTTTGCCACCAAATATCAGCAAATTAAGGTATTTATATGTGCTGGTAACATAAGTATCAATGAAAACTAAGGAGAATATGAGACTAAGAATGAGAACGCTTCGCGCGATGATGATGGCTGTGCTGCTGTCAAGCCAGTCGGCAAATGCACAGACAAGGATTGCCGTGATTTCCGACACCCACGTGATGGATATCAGTAATACGGCGTTGGTGACACCCGGTAGTGAGTCGTGGGACAAAGCCGTGGCAGCAGACCGAAAGCTGCTGGACTACAGTAAGGCCATCTTCGACAAGCTGGTGGAGAAATACAAGGCGGAGCAGCCCGACCTGCTGTTGGTCACCGGCGACCTGACGAAGGATGGCGAGGGTGACAACCTGCGGTACGTCTTCGACCGTTTGCGAGAGCTGACGGCCTTGGGCGTCAAGGTGTATGTGATACCCGGTAACCACGACATCGGCGGAAACAGCAACACCCTCGTTTTCAATGGCGCGAATACCTCTCCTGCCAGTACGTGGGACGTGGAGAAATTCAAGAACAACTATTATGAGCAACTCTGCGGCGGTACGCTGGCGTATGCCTCGGAGTCGTCGCTGACCTACGCCGTGGAGCCGGTTGACGGGCTGCTGCTGATAGGTATCGACTCGCACAGCGGAACCGTCAGCGAGGCAGACTTGAACTGGGTGTGCGAACAGGCAGAACAGGCAGCCAGGGAGGGCAAGCAGGTGCTGGCCATGATGCACCACCCGCTGTTTCCGCATATCAACGGAGCCGACATCTATGTGAACACGGCTACGGTGAACGATTACACCACGGTGCGCAACCGCCTGGCAGATGCCGGCGTACGCGTGGTGCTCTCCGGGCACTTCCATACCTCCGACATTGCCAAGGACTGGAATGCGGATAAGAGCAAGGAAATCTATGACATCAACACGGGATCCACCGTTTCCTATCCATGCGACTATCGTATGCTGGAGCTGAATGAGGATATGACTCAGCTGACAGTCAGCACCGAGAGCGTGACCGAGCTGGACGGCGTGGAGAATTTCAGAAGCGTGGCAAAGGCCCGGCTGGCAGCAAGTATGAAGAAGATTGCCGAAGACAAAATCAAAGGCAAACTTGGGGCTATGGCTGCTTATGCCAAAGATCAGGTTGAAGAGCTGTCGACGCTGGCAGCCAACGCTTTTACAACTCATGCCGAAGGCGATGAAAACGAGTCGACAGAAGCCCAGGCACTGCTCAATGAACTGAAAAATAATGGTTTGGTAGCAGTGGCAATAGCACTCTATCCCGACTTGGGTAACTCTATGGAGAGCGTGCTGACAGACACCAGCAACTATGGTGACGATGAGCGCGAAGACCAGACCCCAGACCGGCAGCTGACCATCGACATGCCGGTGTTGACAGAGAACATCACACTGGATGGCGACGGCTGGGCCACCTACTGCACCGACCGCCGACTCGACCTCGGCAAGACCGCCGGGCTGACGGGCTACATGGTGACAGGAATAGGGACGACGGCAGTGACGATCAGTGAGGTGAACGTCGTGGCAGAGAAGGCTGGCATCCTGCTCTCTGGCGACGGCGGCTCGGCGTATGCCCTGCATGCCACCGGTGCCGCTGCCGACGACATGAGCGGCAATCTGCTCCTGGGAACCCTGGCGGAGACGGAAGCTCCCGAGGATGCCTACGTGCTGGCCCGAAAAGACGGGCTGACGGCTTTCTATCCGGCTGCTCCTAAGCTGAAGATTCCGGCCCACAAGGCATATCTCAAGATTGGCGGCGGTGCTGCGGCCCGCTTCATTGGCCAGGAGCCTACTGGCATCTCGACCATACTTCCCGCTGACTCGCAGCGCAGCGGCTTCTATACGCTGCAGGGCGTCAGGAGGGCGAAGCCCGGCAAGGGCGTGTACGTGAAGGACGGGCGCCTCGTCATCGTCAAGTGATAACCAGTAAAAACAAGGATTATGAAAAAAGGATATATAGCACCTGTCTCGGAGACTGTTGTGATAGCCCCCTGCGCGCTGCTGCAAAATTCGATTACCTATTCCGATGACTACGAGATAACGGACTCTGAGGACGTGAAGTGAACGGGATGAGAAATGCTGCTGAATAGTGATTATTTTCGGAGAATGGCATCGCGGCATTTCTCCATGAGCCATTTCGGCGTGCTGGTGGCTCCACAGATGCCTATGGTGTCGATGCCTTCGAGCCAGGAGGGCTGTATCTCTTCGGGCGTCTCTATCTGATGAGAGTTGGGATTGACGCGCAGGCACTCGCTGAAGAGCACTCGGCCGTTGCTGCTCTTATGGCCGCATACGAAGAGGATGAGGTCGTGGCGTGCGGCAAACTGCGAGATGTTGGGCATGCGATTGGCCACGCTTCGGCAGATGGTGTCGAAGCTGCGGAAGGTGGCCTGCGGAGAGATATGCGCCTGAATGTAGTCGATGATGCGGTGGAACTCGTCGAGCGACTTCGTGGTCTGCGAGTAGAGATAGATGTCGCGGGTGAAGTCGAGCCGGGCCACCTCGTCGAAGCTCTCTATGACGATGGCCGTGCCCTGGGTCTGCCCCACGAGTCCGAGCACCTCGGCGTGGCCTTTCTTGCCGAAGATTACTATTTGAGATGAAGAGACCTCACCTGGCCCCTCCTGCAGGATGGAATCTGTTGTTTTGTTTTCCTCCTGCAGGAGGGGGACTGTGGGTTTTGAGGCTTCGAACTGCTGCTTGATGCGCTTCTGTAGCTGCAGGACCACGGGGCAGGTGGCGTCGATGATCTCGATGCCGTTCCGTCGGGCCAGCTCGTAGGTCTCGGGCGGCTCGCCGTGGGCACGTAGCAGCACCTTGACGTTGTGGAGTCGGCGCAGGTCGTCGTGATTGATGGTGACGAGTCCCATCTGCTGCAGGCGCTCGCACTCCATGCCGTTGTGTACGATGTCGCCCAGGCAATAGAGTGTAGTGCCCTTGGCCAGCTCTTCCTCAGCCTTACGGATGGCAGTGGTCACGCCGAAACAGAAGCCACTGCCGTTGTCGATTTCAATCGTCATATCTTACGCCTTGTTATTACTTCTTTATTGTTTCGAAATAGAGGTCGAGCAGGTCCTGCGCCGCCACGAACGACGTCTTTTGACCGTCGAGCACGGTCTGCTCTGCGGCCTTGAGCTGCGAGCGGACGAGGGGGTTGTTGTAGAAATTGAGGCGCAGGTGCTCATTGATGCTCTCATACATCCAGTACTTGGCCTGCTTGTTACGCCGATAGTCGAAGTAGCCGTTGGCCTTGACGAAGTCGAAATACTGGTAGATCATATCCCACACCTCCTTGACGCCCGTGCCATAGAATCCGCTGTAGCAGAGCACCTTGGGCGACCATCCGCTCTCGGGCATGGGGAAGAAGTGGAGCGCATTGCGGAAGTTGGTTGCCGCCATCTGGCAGCGGTCCACATTGTCGCCGTCGCACTTGTTGATGACGATGCCGTCGGAAATCTCCATGATGCCTCGCTTGATGCCCTGCAGCTCGTCGCCGGTGCCCGCCACCTGGATGAGCAGGAAGAAGTCGACCATGGAGTGGCAGGCCGTCTCCGACTGGCCCACTCCCACCGTCTCGACGAAGATCTTGTCGAAGCCGGCAGCCTCGCAGAGGATGATGGTCTCACGCGTCTTGCGGGCCACGCCGCCGAGGGAGCCTGCCGACGGCGAGGGGCGTATGAACGAGTCGGGGTGCATGGCCAGCTTCTCCATGCGCGTCTTGTCGCCCAGGATGCTGCCCTTGGTGCGCTCCGAGGAGGGGTCGATGGCCAGCACGGCGAGCTTGCCTCCATGCTCCTTAAGGACGTGGATGCCGAACTCGTCGATGCTGGTGGACTTGCCCGCACCGGGCACGCCACTGATGCCTACTCGGACGCTGTTGCCACTATATGGCAGGCACTTGGTGATGACCTCCTGTGCCCGTGCCTGATGGTCGGGATTGACACTCTCGATGAGCGTCACGGCCTGCGAGAGGATGGTGACGTCGCCCTTGCGGATGCCTTCCACCATCTCGGCAGCCGACAGCTCACGGCGGTGGAAGCGGCTGCGCTTCAGGTAGGGGTTGATAATCGACGGCTGCTCTACGCCGCTGTTCACTTGCAGGCCTGCATATTCTGCGCTATTCTCGGGATGTTCCATATCATTTAGAGGTGAGAGGTGAGGGGTGAGAGGTGAGTTTTATATTGATGACCACCTTGGCATGGTCGGGGTCGTTGGTAATCATCAGGATTCGGGGCTTGGTGCGAACCTTCTGCAGGTCGGAGGCATAGCCCGTCACCTTCATCTTGGCCAGCTGCCCCGGCTCCAGAGTCTGCTTGTCGAGGGTGATCTTCAGGCCACGGGTGAACATCTGCATGGATGTGATCTTGAGCGTCGTCTTTCCCGTATTCTGAAGCGTAATCTCTGCGTGCTTCTTCGACTTGCCGCCGAAGTCGGAAAAGTCGATCTCGGTGGCCGACATCTGAAGCTGCGGGGCGAGGGCCTTGCTGAAGCTCTCGTAGTCCTTCAGGTCGGGCAGCAGCACGGCCGAGATGCCGATCTCATTGTCCGGGCTCACCTTGTCGCCCAACTGCTGTGCCAGATAGACCGAGGTCTGGTTCAGGCCGAAGTCGCGCAGCTTCTCCGAGTTGAGGGTGATCTCCACCTTGCCCGCCTTTCCCGGTGCCAGCGTCTCCGGGGTGACGAGCGCTGTGAGATATGGCGGCAGGTGCAGCACATTGGGCACCATCGTCTTCATGCCGTTGTTCAGGATATGGATTTCGGCGATGGGATGGTCGCCCTTGTTCACATCGTCGTACTCCAGCTCGTTCTTGTCGAGCAGCAAGTCGCCGAAGGCCAGCGGATAGGTGCCGGAATAGTCGAGCACCTCGGGCAGCACGATGCCTCGCATGACCAGATATACGGGGCGCTTTGAGCCATTGCTCTTGACGACGGCCATTTTCTGGAAATGCCCCAGCTGCTTGGCATCGAAGGTCATCTTGATGGTGAACTTGTCGCCGATGCCCACCTCCTTGGGATATTCTACGGCCGTGCAGCCGCAGTCGGGCTTGACGCTCTCGATGACCAGTCGGCGCAGACCCTTGTTGCGCAGCTCGAAGGTGGCCGTGATGGGCTGCTTGAAGCCTGTGCGCCCCACGTCCTTCACGGGTTCAGCGATCGTGAGGCGCTGGGCCGTGGCGGTAGTAATTGACAATTGACAATTGGCAATTGACAATAAGCAATTGATGACGGATAAAAATACTAACTTTGATATTCTCATTTTACGTTGATGGTTTGCGATTTGGTGATGCCGCGGAACTCTGGGGCGTATGCACAGCCGACGGTGCATGAGCCTGTCTCGTAAGTGCCGGGGCGGTCGATATAGTATTCGGTCTCAATGACGTGCGCTCCCTTCGACAGCCGGTCGAAATAGTAGTTGGTCGAGTTGTCGCGAGGCGTGCAGTATGAGCCTTCATGATAGCCACTCAACTGGCGTACAGGCTCCATGCAGGCGGCGCGTCGGTCGATGAGCTGCACGAAGTCGTAGTCGCGGTCGGCCTCGATGGTGATGCGCACCTTGATGCGCTCGCCGACTTTTAGAGGGGAGTGGCGAGAGGCGAGAGGTGAGAGGTCGCCTTGCTGTGAGAGGTCGCCTTGCTGTGAGAAATACTCGCGCTTCACCTTCAGTCCGCTGCCCGTGTCGTGTATGTCACGTGCCGGCTGCATGAACTGTGCGTAGACGGCTCCCCACGAGGTGTCGCCCGACGTTTTCTCTACGGTGAGCGTCTTGCTCTCGGCACTCACCGGTGCTTTCACATAGCCGATGGCAGCGGTGGCCTTGGGGGCATCGAGCGGCTGTCCGTCGACGGAGAGAGTTGACAATTGACCATTGACCATCGACAATTGACTGCCGCCGTTGAGGAAGCCGAACACGGCATCGACACTGTTGATGGGCGTGTCCCAAGCCTGGGTGCGCTTCGACTGGAGCAGCCAGCGCTGCATCTCCTGGATGGTCTGACGGTCGTCGGGAGTGATGCGCTGCAAGGCTTCTACGGCCATCACCTGCGTGGGAATCTTGTAGTCGCACCAGGAGTAGGCGGCACGCGGCGTGTCGTAGTAGCGTCCCATCTCCTCCCGGTATACGGTGTACTCCTTCAGGCTCTGCACGTACTCACGGGCCTTTCTGCGGTCGGACTCCTGCAGCAATTTGTTTTCTGCCAGTATGACGGCCGTCATGGCCTTCTCGTACATCGTCTGGCGCTTGATGTCTTTCTTCAGCAGGTTCAGCAGGTAGCGGTTGGCCTCCACGACATCGGAGGGCAGGCTTCGGCCGTCGAGCGTGGAGAGATAGAGCCACTGCAGGGCCTTGAAGCTGGGGAAGGCGGGGCGTATGCCCTTCTTCTCGTCGCGCTTCATCCGACTGACTTCATCCACCACCTCGCGGCCCATGAAGTCGAAAGCCCCGGAGAGCATCCCTGCCGTCTCTTTCTGCTGCCCGGCCAGCACATTGAGCCTGACGAGCATCTCGCTGACGGCCACAGTCATATAGAACGAGCCACGCATGCCCGGCCACCACAACCAGGAGCCGTCGGACTGCTGCAGCTTTTTCAGCTTCTCGACAGCCGACGCAAGGCGCGTCTGCATGGTATTGTCGTCGAAGAAGTCGGCCAGGCGTTGCTTCTGCTCTGTCTCGCGCTCCGCATCGAGCACCCAGGGTGTCTCTGTGAGAAGCAGTTCCTTCAGTTCCTGGCTCTTTTCCAGACTGCTCGTCAGCGATGCCTGGTCCTTCTCCTGCTTCCATAGCTCGAAGGCCTTCTTGGCGGCAGGAGCCTGACTGATGATATAGCGGCCCAGGCTGTTGGCATAGAGCGATGCAGCCTGCGACACGGCATTCTCGTCGATGGGCTGACCCAGGGCGGGCAGGGCCTGTATCATGAGCCATGCGGGGTGGTTGGTGTATTCCACGGTCAGCTTCTGCTGCGTGCTGCCCTCGGGCAGTAGTGCCGCCAGGTCGATGGTCGTGGTGCCTGGCTCTATCTGCGTGAAGGGGCGTGTCACGGTGACGTGCTCCGTGTTGGGCAGCACGGGCAGATAGTGCTGCTCGCCGTCGGAGAAGCTCTCGCCCGTTGCCAGCACTTGGCAGATGAGGAGAGGTAAGGGGTGAGAGGTGAGAGGTGAGAGATTACAATCGAAGGCAATGCTGGCCGTGCCGCCGAGCGCCACGTCGAAGGGCTGTGAAGTCTCGTAGACCACAGCCTCGGTCTCCGGGTCTATCAGGCGTAGCGTCGCCTTGCCGCTGACGGCCTTGTCGGCTGTGTTGAAGATGCGTGCCGAGATGACGGCCTCGTCGCCCTGCCGCACGAATCGCGGCACGTTGGGCTGTATCATCACGTCCTTCTTGGCCACGGCCTCTGCTGTGAGGTGCCCGTAGCACAAGTCGGTGGTGTGGGCCAGTCCCATGAAGCGCCATGTGGTGAGACTCTCGGGCAGTGTGAACCTGAGGGCCACCACGCCGTTGGCATCCGTCGTCAGCTGGGGATAGAAGAAGGCCGTCTCGTTGAGGTTCTCGCGCAACTGCACCACAGGCTCGGCGGCTCCGCCGTCTATGGTGCCCCCATCAGCAATATCTGCCTCTGCATCGTTCGCCGCCACCGTCACCTTGGCTTTCTTGGCCACGCCATAGCCCAGCACCTGTACCTCTTCGTGCAGCGATTCAGCCTCGTCCATCTCCTCCACGGCCATGGCCGATGCCATCATGGGCGCCCGCCCTGCGGCCTTCGCGGCATATCTGTTGCGGCCTCTGAAGCCACGGGTCACGTAGCTGTAGCCGTTGGGGTAGACGCTGTCGTCGAACTGGCTGAAGCGATACGCCCTCACCCCCAGATACTTCCACTCGGCCGTTGCCGAGAGCGTGAGGGCATTGCGCACGGAGCCCGCCCAGTCGGCGTAGGGCAGCGACAGGATTGTATAGGGTTCAAGGTGCCACCCGTGAGTGGTCAGCTGGTCCAGGCTCTTGTCGTAGAGCACGGCCATCAGCTGCGCGTCGGCAGGCTTGCCGTCGGGTCCGCTGACGGTGAGCGTCCACTCTTCCTGCTGCCCCGGTGTGAGCCGGTCGCGGAAGGTTTGCCACGTCAGCTTCAGCTGCTTGTCGGGCAGCGGGCGCCGGATGGTTGTCTGATGGGTGTAGCAGCGGTTCTCCTTCACCCAGGCGAAGGTGAGCAGCAGGCCGTCGCCCCACTCTTCCTTGTATTTCAGTTTGCGGTTGATGAGCTCGTTGCTCCTGTCCACGGCCCCCTGCTCGATGCACTTCTCTCCAGAGAAGATGCTGTAGACGATGTGTACGTCGGGTGCCGACGAGCCCACCTGAACAGTCACGGGCTTGCCGTCGCGCGGGAACTGGTTGGCCGACGTCCAGAACCAGTCGTCGGTCGTGGCGGCCGGCCGCTTGTCGTCGAGTGAGAACACGATGAAGTCGCGCCTCAGCGTATCCTCGCCGCAGACGGCCTCCAGGGTGTGGGAGCCGCTGTTTAGTTTACTGTTTACAGTTGACAGTTTACTGTTTACAGTTGACAGTTTACAGTTGGTGGCTGCCGACTGCCACTGGCCGCCGTCGATGCGGTAGCGCACCTGGGCATCGAGGTCACTTCCGGCAGCATTGCGCAGATGGAAGGTCATCACGGCCCCGCCCTCGGCGAGGATCTTCTCGTCGAGGTCCACGCTGAAGGCCGTCTTACGGTTGCCCAAGGGCAGTGAGTAGGTCCCCGTGCGCGTCTCGCCGGCCTGGTCGGTCACGTCGGCCGTCACCACGAAGTTATAGAACAACGGATGCCTGCTCTCCGGCATCGTCAGGGGCATGGCCACGGTGAACGTGCCGTCGTCCTGGGTAGTGGTCTCGCCCGATGCCACCTCCTCGTCGCCACTGGTGTTGCCCAGTAGCCCCGTGTCCCAGTAGCGGCTGTACGACCACCACCAGAATGCCATGCGGCGCACCACCCTGTAGCTGACCTTCGCCCCCTGCACTGGCACGCCGGCATAGCTGCGGGCCACGGCCTTGGCCTCCACGGTGTCGCCAGCCTCGTAGTGCTGCTTCACCTCGTCGAAGCCCACCTCGAACGTTGGCCGTTTGTATTCCTCCACGCGAAAGCTGCAGCTCTGCCCGTTGGCCTGGATGGTGAACTGTCCGGTGAGGCCCGAAGCAGGGAGGGTGAAGCTGACGGCACACGTGCCATACTTGTCCGTCTGGGCCTCCTCCGTCTGCACCTCTTTATAATTAGCGTCGCGCAGCGAGAAGCTGACGGTGCGGTCGGCGAGCGTGGCATGCTCGAAGCCGTGGCGCACCTCGTAGACCAGGGCCGACACGCGGACCGTCTGCCCCGGGCGATAGATGGCCCGGTCGGTGAAGAGACAGGTCTGCTCCAGCTGCTGGCGACCATCGTAATAGCTGTAGCGTGTGGAGAGGTGCATCTCTGGCGAGGCATCGTCGGTGGCCGTATAGGCCCACACCTCCCGCCGCCGACCGTCCAGCTTCTTCAGCATGCACTCTCCCTTGGCATCTGCCACGAGGTTATGGGTGTTGTAGTCCTTCCACGAGGTGTACTCCTTCACGCGCAGACGGGCCTTCGGAATAGGCTGGCCGGTGGTGGCACTCACCACCACGTAGCGCGTCTGCCCGTCGGGCTGTTCCTCGGCCATGGCGAACACGTCGGTCACGTGGTACATCCTGCGCAGGGTGCGCGTTGAGGGCTGCGAGCTGAACTCCAGCATATAGACGCCCACCGGCAGCCCTGCCAGCGTCAGCGAGTCGTCGAACACCTCGTAGTCGGCATGCTGCCCGGCGAAAGCGTGCTCTACGCTTGCCTCCCTGAGCAGCGTCAGCAGCGGCTTCAGCTTCTTATAGTCATCGTCGGACATCGGGTCGAGGCCCAGGTCTCCCCTACCCCTGACGGCGTACACCTTCATCCGGAGGGCGTCCAGATGGCGCACCTCATTGACGTGTACCGTCTGGCTGCGCTGCGGCAGGGCGATGCGATGCTCCACGTCCAGGCTGAACATGGGGGCCGTCAGCTCCGCCACCGCATTACGCAGTGCATTCAGCTGCGGGTTGGCGCCCCACTTGTCGATAGCCCGCCGAGCATAGCCCACGCACTCGGCAACGGTGGTCGCGGGCAGTAGGCTCATCGTGTTGTAGCGCTCCACGGCTACCTGCCCGGCCTCCGGCAGGTCGCCATAGCGGCTGATGAGGGAGTCGAGGGAGTTGAGAGTTGAGAGTTGAGAGTTGAGAGTTGAGGATTGAGATTTCAGGTACTCCAGGGCCATGATGCAGGCGGCAGGACGGTTGCCCGCTGCGGCGTAGTAGTCGCTCAGGGGCTTATAGTCCCCGAGGGCATAGCCCACGATGCTCAGCAGGTCGTGGCCGAACACCTTGCTGTCGGCGCCTGTGATGACGAAGGGTTCGTACGTCTCGTCCTTCACCTCGGCCAGCTGCCGACAGAGCTGCGGCGTCAGCACCGGCTTCTCTGCCTGCTGCCCGGCTGCCGGGAGGCTGCTGAGTGACTGATGCCGCTGACCGATCTGCCATAGCACCGTCTCGTAGACCGCCTTCAGCACGGCGTCATCCTTGATGGCCGCACAGCGCTCCTGCAGCCGCTCCACGGCGGGCCGCAGCGAGTCGGGGGCCACACTGGCCTGCACCTGTGCCGCCTTCAGCTCAGCCTTGAGCAACTGTCCGTAGGCACGTTCCCTGCCTGCCTTCTCCACTATCTGGCGAAGGGCAGCCAGCTGGGTCTGCGGCAGGTCTTTCTGCTCCGCATCGGCGGCCTTGTTCCACAAAGCCTGATAGGTCTGGCCAAAAAGTCCAAACGGCATCATCATCATCATCAGTAATATCACGTAACTTCTCTTCATACCTCAACACAGTGCTCAGGGGCTACAGCCGTCGTCAGTCAATCGGTTTTATATGATAGCGCTCGTTCGAGTTGTAATCCCGGTCCTTGTCCTTACCGAAGTACTCCAGCAGGTATTCCTCATCGTCCTTCTTAGTGACCTTGATCAGCACCTCGCGGTTGGTCATGCGCCCATTGTCCAGATAGTTCTCGAAGGCATTGAATGTCACCGACTCCTCGCTGGCCTTCTTCTTGACCAGCTTGAAGGCAGACACCGTGCGGCGGCTCTGGGCTATGTCGATATACAGACTGTCGCTGGTAAATCTGAACATCAGTTCTCCACTCTGGGAAAGATACTTCCCGTTCAATTCAATGGCATGCGACTGCACAGCGCAGCACGCCACAAAAAACATAAGCAAACACTTCTTCATATTTTTCAACTCTTTAATTCATAATTCTTAGTAACTGAACAAAATTAATTTATGATAATTCGTGTTCAATTCGTGATAATTATATGTTTTTATATAAACACGCGCTCGAGCTCTGCTCGTTTGCTACCGAAAGGCTACGGGTAGGCGCGACAGCGGGAATAGGGACGCAAGAATTTCTCATTAATTGAACTATCCCACCCTTTTCTTTTCAACAACGAATTAAGACGAATCTCACGAATTGTACGAA
>CAMHUC010000092.1 GCA_946188155.1 uncultured bacterium
GCTTATTTACAGCGGAATGACTTTTTGGTGACAAAATCGTGCGGAAAACAGGAAAAGTGTTATTCAAGAGGTTATGCGATCGCTCGATGTCAGGCCAAGACAACTCTCAAGAGTTACTGGCATGAATTACGAGACCATCAGGAATATAGCAAAAAAATTGCCATGAAAACAGGCACCCATACCCAGGTGCCTGTCCCCATGACTATGCAGGTGATTATTCGAGGCCGAAGCAGGCTATCCCGACCGGCTTTCCTGCACTACGAAGGCTTTTAGACGCATCCCACAGTTCAAGGCGGAAGAACCGGTATTCATCCTGTGCAGATGCCGGTATGTCAAAGTAGCGAGTAATACAACAATAAGCGGGACTAATCTTGCTAAGTTCATCTGTCTTGCGGTAGTCTATTTGTTCCCATGTCTTGCTGCGTGAATTTTTCTTGCCATACAACTTCCATTCTGTTGGACATGCTTGATACAACGGGTCATACCTTCCTATCCAATGGTGGTAAGTCATATAATAGCGCTTTGGCTGAATGGGATCTTCGCATGAGAATTCTACATAGACACACTTCCCGCTGCCGTCAGCTCTGTCAGATGTGTCAAAGTCATATTGCATATAACTTATCCAGGCTGTTCCATTATCCCCGTCGAATATGTTGATACAACTATAATTCGAGTTCATGTTCGTTCCATCGCTTACGGTAAACAATCTTGCGCCATCGTTGAGCCAGTCGATTTTCAGCAGGAAGGGCTGTTTGCTGGATCTTTCTTTCGACCCGTGTGTGTAACCGCTGTCATAGATATACATCGAATGATACGTACTGAGAAATTCCGTATAACGGTTGTCTATCCAGTAGCTTTCACCATACTCGAGTTTTCCTTCACCCGCCTCGTTGAATTTCGTCGCGAAATAGCTCCAGTCAGAACTCAGGTTTCTCCTTATAGACTCTGCGGTAGAATAGCCAGGGCAGTATGAGGATGAAATAATAAGTTCAAAGTCTGATTTCCCGAATGTACCTAATCTATAATTATAGCTATTGTTGGTAATGGCGCACCACATGGGCTTCACACCGTTGCCACCCTCGCGAATGAGCACGAAATTGAGCGTCTTGTCATTGCTATCCAAGCCACTGTAGCAATCACCTGTCAAGTGGAACTCATGTATGTCGCCTCTGTGCCACTGGGTACCTCCGGAGTTGAAGGGCCACGCGCTGTTCAGCAGGAAGGTGATGCGGTCGATGTACTTCAGTTGCGTCTCGGGGCTGTAGGTCACTTCGGCCACGGACTGTCCGCTGCCTGCCTTGAAGTAGATGGTGCCCTGCGAGTGGCCCAGCGTGTCGGTCAGTTGGGCGGTCAGGTCGGTGGTGGTGGGCGTGATTGCGGCCAGCTCCACGTCGGGGGCTATCCAGCCGCGGAACCAGTTGGCGGCCTCCTCGATGTCGTCCACGCCGATGTAGAGGTGCTGCGGCTCGGCCTCATAGAGGGCTTGGCCGATGTTGTAGTCCAACAGATAGCCTGCGCTGTCGATGCGGCAGATGGCGTTCTGGAACACGGCCAGGTCGTCGTACTTGGCGGTCTGGCTGTTATCTACGGGCTTCTCGGTGTTGTTGCCGTTGCCATTACTGTCGTCGTCGCTGCTGGAGCAGGCGGTGAGTACGGGTGTGGCGCAGAGCATCAGGCCTAGCAGCCACAGGATGGATTTCTTTGTTTTCATTGTATTTCTTTGTCTTATATGATGAATCTGAACTCGGATTATTCAAGGACTTTCAGTTGGCCGAGTTGCACGATATCTCCTCCCCAGTTGTTGTACACCTCAAAGCGGAAGAACTGGTACTCGCTGTTGATGCCGCTAAACTCTTTACCCCATCCATCATAATTCTTATGGGGTAGTTCCGTAGCATATTGACTGTCTAATAGTTCCCATTTGCTACGCGAGTTCTTCTTAGCATATAGTGCCCAGATGCTTGGAATACGGCGGTAGTATATCCAGTCCTCACCAGAATTGTAGGTTGTCCACAACTGGTAGGCTCTGGGCTTGATGGCGGGGTCTGCCTGGAACTCTACGAACATGCATTCTTTTCCACTGACAGTGCTTGTGACACCACCCCACGCCCAGTCGGATTTCCATGTATTGGTGCAAGTGCCGTCGAAGAGGTTTTCGGGGCCATAACCATCTAATGCATAGGGAGACCAATCTGTGGCAATGAACGTGCGCTCGCCGTCGTTGAGCCAGTCGATTTTCAACAGGAAGCGCTCGTTGGAACCAGTCCAGGAATTGCCGCTAATTGACTTCCTGTCATATACCATCATCTGAGGCTGACCATCTTCACGATGATCTATCCAGTAACTTGATCCATATTCAAGTTTACCTTCGCCGGCCTCCTTGAACTTCGATGCAAAAAAGCTCCAGTCTGACTGTAGGATGTCTGATATGCTGCATGCCGTTGAATAGGCGGGGCAATAGGAGGACGACTGAATCTTCTCAAAGTCAGTCAAACCCGAAAAATGCGCATTTCTGTAAGTATTATTGGTGATGGCACACCACATGGGCTTCACACCATTGCCACCTTCGCGGATAAGCACGAAGTTGAGCGGACTGTCATCGTCATCCAAGCCTTCGCCGGCATCCCCCGTAATGTAAAAGGTCTTGATGTCGCCTTTATGCCACTGTTTACCGCTGGAGTTGAAGGGCCATGCGCTGTTCAGCATGAAGGTGATGCGGTCGATGTACTTCAGCTGCGTCTCGGGGCTGTAGGTCACCTCGGCCACGGCCTGTCCGCTGCCCTGGCGGAAGTAGATGGTGCCCTGCGAGCGGCCCAGCGTGTCGGTCAGCTGGGCAGTGAGGTCGGTGTTGCTGTTGCCCAGCTCCACGTCGGGGGCTATCCAGTTGCGGAACCAGTGGGCGGCCTCCTCGATGTCGTCAACGCCGATGAAGAGGTGCTGCGGCTCAGACTCGTAGATGGCTTCGCCGATGTTGTAGCGCTCCAGATGTCCCAGACTGTCGATGCGGCAGATGGCGTTCTGGAACACGGCGAGGTCGTCGTATTTCATGGTCTCGCTGCCATTGGCGGAATTCTCCGTGTTGTTATTGTCTGTGTCGTCGTCGCTGCTGGAGCAGGCGGTGAGCACGGGCGTGGCACTGAGCATCAAGCCCAGCAGCCACAGGATGGATTTCTTTGTCGTCATTGTTTCTTATGCTTGTTTGTTGTTTTGACTTAGTTTGCTTACTCGCAGACGTAGTTGAGCATGCGGATGCTCTTGTCGGTGAGGAGTTGCCCGTTGGGGTGTTTAACACTTATTTTCGGGTCATTGGCCAGCGTGTTGATGGATTTGCCAGCCGCGCACTTATCCCTGTAGTCCTTCAGACGATTGTAAACATTGCACATATCGTTATAACCGACCAACTCGATTTTCGGTATGAAGAGCTTGCTATAGAAGAAGGTCGTGCGATTGCCGTTGTCGTCGAGGGCGGTGAACTGAACTTCAACGCGCACCACGAAGTCGGGAGCCGTTGGGAAGCCGATGTTGTTGCCGTCGGTGTAGGGGATGAAGACCTGCGGATCGACCATGATCTGCTTGCCAATCTCCGGCAGGTCAATCAGACGTCCGTAAAAGCGCTGCCAGTCCTGCGAATTGGCGCCTTCTCCCTTCTTCTGCGTGACCATGGAGCAATTGGCATCCTTTCCCTTCTCGATTTCATATATTCCGTCGGCCAGAGACTGTTTCTGTCTCCTGTTAATCATTACCGACGAGTTACTGCTGTTGATGTTAATGGTGCCGCTGGTCTTCTGTGACAGGCGGAAACTGGGACGCTCGCCCAGCATGAGCATCCGGCGGTAGCTGTCGGTGTGGCCATAGGGCTGATTGGGAAACACGCCCACATTGGTGGTCACGGTGACGTCCTGAATGTCGCGGAACAGGTCGGTGTTGAGATTCAGCTTCACGCTCGTCGGGTCGAAGGCATAGACGAGGCGCACATTGTAGTCGGGGAAAGAGGAGAGCGAGTAGCCCGTCGATGTACACTGTAGGTTGAAGCTGGACTCCGATGAGAGGATGTCCTCCTTGTCGATATACACCACAGGGTCCTCGGCCAAGCCCCACACGCCCTTGCCCATGTGACCGTTGGCACCGTTGGCCGAATTGATACCCTCTGCGCTGACAGAGAGGCTGTGCTGGGAGTTGCCAGTCACTTCCGAGATAAAGCCGTCGAGGTCCAGCGATGCGTCGAGTGCAAGTTCAATCTTGCCTGGCTGGATCTTAGTGGTAACGTCGTCTTTAGGAACCAAATCGCTGGCAAGAGAGAGACCAGCACCAACAACATTGCAGGCGAATCCGCCCCAGAACGCGACTGGGAGTGCTTTATGTCCGGCACTCGACACAGCTTTGTTCGTCATCAGGTTGGTGTACGCATTGCCAGTGGTGATGCCCGATTGGGCAAAGCCGCCGATGCTCGAAAAGCCGGTGCTAATGGCACTGAGGATGCCAGAGGTAGCGTTGGCGTTGCCTTCCGTTATCACCTGCGATGCCGTGTATTCGCCTTTTATCGTACCCATCAGCTTGCCCTTGAGGCTCACATCCTTTTTACTTACCGTCTCGGCGAAAACCTGGAATACGGAAGTTTTCCTCGTCTTCAACTTCAGCCAGTCCTTGCCTTTAGGCACATAGCCCGACATGTCGAACTCGAAGCAGAACCAGCCGGGCGTCAGGCTCCGGCTCATGGTAAAGGGTGAAAGCCACGTCTGGAAGGTCTGCGACTGACTACTCAGTAACTTGGCATTGTCCATAAGCGACAAGCCTTGCTCATGGCACGTGGGGATACCAAACTCATGAACATGGTAGAGTGGATACATGTCCCTATCTCCCGCTTGGCCGAAGTAGACGTTGAGAAGCAAATCTGAGCCCCAGCCCGTGGGATTCTCGATATAGGTATAAAGGCGCACCTGCCCAGTCCACTTGTTGTAGAGGGCGAAGTAGCGTATGCCCGCCAAATGCGGGTCGTTCAGATAACAGAAGGCCATCTCCCATCCGTCTTTCGGGTCTCCTTGGTAAAAACGAATATTGTTGGGAATATTGGCAGATGCACTAGTATTCCAAGGCGTGTACTGCGGGTCCTTAAAGCCTACCAGATTTACATCATCACAATTCCACCAGTCGGTGATGAAGTTGTCGTTAGCGCCGCTATAGGCATCGCCGTCTGTGATGGATCCACGCCGCACGCTGATAGTGGCCTTCTCGCCATTCTCGGCGATGACGGTGACGGTGGCCTCGTCGCCACTGTCAGAGGTACTCTTCAGGCTAATCACTTGATGCTCGTAGAAGTTGAGCGCGGGCTGAAGGGTGGCCGTAAGCCATGACGCACTGCACTTCACGTCAGTCACTGCCGAGGTGAGACTGTCGAGCACGACATCCTTTGAGTCACCGATGCCATAAAGGGTGGCGCGGTAGCTGAACCCGTCGGCAGTCAGGCCGCCGCCAGCATCGCTCTCTTCGCTCTCCTTGCACGAGGAGAGCGTCAGGGCTGCCGCCGCCGTCATCACGGCTGCCAGCAGCAGGGAAAGGAATCTTTTCTTTCTCATTGTTGTTTTGTTTTAATTGTTATACATATTATAATTGTTACACATCATTTTTGTATCTTGATTGATAAAGTCTCGGAAAATATTCGTATCTTTGAGCTCCGCTCGAAGATAGGCTGCATCTCGGAAATAAAAATAAATCGCGATTTATTTTGCATTTCTCTCGATTTGCACTATCTTTGCACACGAAACCAAACATTTGTAGCATGATGACAGCAGTACAACTACGTGCGGAACTGTTCCGCGAGATGAACCCGCTGCTCGACAGCGAGGCGGCACTGAAGAAACTGATCAAGTACGTCCAGAAACTCGCCGCCAAGAAGGAGGATCCCACACTGATGACGAAGGAGGAGTTCTTCGAAAAGATTGAGCGGGCCGAGCGTGAGATTGCAGAGGGAAAGGGCATTAAGATGCTCCCGAATGAAACATTAGACGATTTACTGAAAAGGGTTGGCTGATGTATGACGTGATACTCTCTCCCCAGGCTCTCGAGGACATCGGAAAACTGAAGATGTCGGAACCAAAGGCCTATCAGAAGGTGAATCATTTCATCGAGGAACTGAAACTTCATCCCAAGACAGGCACCGGCCATCCCGAACCGCTGAAGGGCAAGCCCGAAGGCCGATGGAGCCGCACCATCTCGAAGAAGCACAGGCTGGTGTACCGCATCTTCGAGACCGAGGTCTACGTGGATGTACTCTCGGCCTATGGCCACTACGACGATAAGTAGTCGTGCGCAGCCGCTATCATTCCCTCTCAGCCCCAACAGGGCTGGGAGGGATTTTCGTGTCTGTATGTCGGTGTCGCTGTACATGCGGTCAATATACCCTATTTATTATATAGTATGAACTCGGCAGGGCCGGTGGTGAAGAGGTTGCCGTAGTTGGCGGCGTTCACTATCTTGGCGTGCGAGCCGAGCGTGTGCTGGGCACAGTAGAGGAAGATGTCGCGGAAGTTGCTCTGCGGATTGTCGGTGAGACAGTTGACGAGGTTCAGCGAGAAGCGGTCGCACATCCAGATGCGGGCGTCGTTGTTCCAGTGGTCGGCCCACGACTGCTCGGCGGCACTGGCCCCCGACATGGCGAGCACGCCCGTCAGGCCCTCGACGGCGCGGATGACGCGCTCGCCGTAGCAGGGCTCGGCGGCGATGAGCAGTTTGCGGAACTGCATCTGCTCGGCCGTCTCGCGAAGCATCGAGGCGGTGAAGCCCTGGCCGGCGTAGTCGTCGCGCCAGACGAACTCGTCGGCTCCGCCCTGCGACTGGCTGCGGCCGTGGCCGCTCCAGTAGAAGAGCACGTTGTTGCCCGCGTCCTGGGGGAGGACGACGGGCAGGCGCGACGAGGCGCGGCCGGCGAGGATGTCGGCGATGTCCTGGGCGGAGAGGTCGCCGCTGTCGTAATCCACTATGGCAGTGGAGATGCCGCTGCCCACTGAACTGCCGGAGAGGAGGTCGGGGCCGTTGGGGGCGGTGCGGATGACGCCGGGCTCGGGGTTGGCGCGGTTGGAGGCTATCGACTTGTCGAGGATGAGGATGATGTGGTCGTCGGGGTAGCCGCCACGGCGCAGGGCCTGGTAGATGTTGAGCACGTCGGCCTGGTGGCGGTAGTTGATGTAGCCGTCGGAGCCCTGCACGAGCACGGCGTATTGGTCGGTGCGGGCGGGATAGGAGAAGTGCTGGTCGGTGCCGGCACTGGCCTGCTCCATGAAGTCGGCGCTGGCCTGCTGCTCGTTGTAGAGGTAGAGCCAGGCGGCGTTGGCGTCGGTGGTGCGCCCGCCGGTGGTGCCGAAGTACTGGCGGTGGACGATCTGGTCGTCGATGATCTGCCAGCGCACGTAGGTCGTGGTGGTGGCAGCGGTGTAGGTGTCGCGGTCGAAAGCGATCTCGCCGGAGGCCCCGATGAAGTGGAGCAACTGGCCGCGCTCCAGGGCGGAGAGGTAGATCTCCATGGCGGTGGCATCCCAGGCGGAGCCGCCCATGGGGGCTGCGGCAGAGCCGGAGGTGATGGCGATGATGGCTTGGTTGAGGTCGTCGGCGACAGTGTCGCCGACCACTGGACGGCGGTGCTCGACGTAGCAGGCAGCGAAGGCGGCGAGCATGAGGGCGTCGTAGAACTTGCACTCGGCGAAGGTGGGCAGTTGCGAGAAGCGCGTCTTGTAACTCAGTTCGAAGCCCGTGCCGGGGTCGGCGTAGGGCGAGAAGCCTTCGGTGCCCTGCAGTATCTTCGTGCCGCGCGGGCCGAGGGCCGTCAGGGCATCCTCGCTCAAGCCCGAGAAGGCGAAGTAGGTCTGGTAGGAGGCTTTGAACAACTGCCAGAACTGGTCGTTGGCGGGGTCGTCGGGGTCGGTGCTGGGCAGCATGTCGGCCAGGTGGGGGTCGTCGAGCATCGCCTTGCGGTTGTCGCGCACCACGTCGTACATCTGCTGGGCGGTCTCTACGGCGCAGAAGATGGCAGAGCGGACAAACGGACTCTCGCGCATGACGGGCCGGTATTCGCCGAGCAGCGAGAGCAGGCTGGCACTGGAGCCGAACTGCTGGTTACGCTGCAGCGTGATGCCTACCTCCTGGGCGTAGAAGGGTGCCCAGTAGTTGAACGTCATGCCGTAGGCGTCGTCGGGTGTGAAGACGCCGCACGTCGCATCGGTGAGTTCGTCGTCTTCGAGGATGTCCTTGTACTGATATTCATAGTACTTGCTCTCGGTGGCGAAGCCGCTCATGAGCAGTCCGGTGAAGTTGACGTCGGTCTCGGTGAGCGACCAGAGGAAGGGCGACTGGTTGGTGCTCTGTCCGCTGGTGGTGACGGCATAGCGGCGGATGACGTCCTCGCTGGTGGCCGTGGGGGCTATGAGGGGTTTCTGTGTCTTCATGCAGGCGGGGGCGAACTCTGCCACGCCCTCGTTGGAGAAGGGGCCGATGACGGCGACGACGGTGCTGTCTGAGGCCAGGCGGGTGCTCAGTTCGGCAAGGTTGGCCGACAGTTCGTCGTACCACGCTATCTTGAGGTCGATGGCCAGCGTATCGTGCATCTGCGCCTCGCGGAAGTTGTCAAGGAACCAGTCGGCGGTGCGCTCCAGACGGGCCTTCGTGGCAGCGTCGCCGATGGGTGCCACCACGGCCACGGTCTTCTCCACCCAGTGGCGGGCGGGAACGATCTCCGTGCGGTCGTCCTCCTGACGGCAGGAAATGAAGAGTGAAGAATGAAGAATGAAGAATGCTGCGCACAGCATCGCCAGCCAGTCTATTCTCTTACCTCTCACCTCTTGCTTCTTACCTCTCAATTTACCTCTCACCTCTTGCTTTTTACCTCTCAATTTACTTCTCATATTCTGCCTCCTTTCTGATTGCTTCTTCGTGTATCTTTGCCCGCATCTCATCGGTGAGTTCGTAGCCATCGGCGAAACTAATTATGCTGTACAGAAGACTGTTGTCTGGCGTGACTACCACGCCGGTGTATCCGTCGGCCAGGCCGAGCGACTGGTGCTTGGGCATGCCCTCGGGCGAGAGCCACTGCTCGATGCAGAGGCCGACGGCGCGGTCGATGTGCTTGACGCAGGAGATCGAACTCTGGCTTGAGTTGATGGCCACGTTGATGCCCATCATGCTGTATCCGCCCATCATGTCGTTCAGATACTGGAAGGTGCGGGCAGCACCGCCGCAGACAGGCACGAGCATCTTGAAGTAGCCGGTCCACTGGCGGTCGTACATGACGTGTATGGCTGTGGTGTCGGCCACGGTGAAGCCTCCTGACACGTCGTCGGAGAGATATTCGGTGACGAGCGTCTTACTGATGCCGAGCCGTTCGGGGTACTGGATATAGTCGGCGTTGAAGCCATCAGTAAAACCGTCGACGGCTCCACCGACCGACTCCACCTTGGGGTTGGCGGCCACGAGCAGCACCTCCGAAGCCAAGGACTGGGCGATGGCACCGGCCTCGTACATCGCGCCGTAGTAGGGCACGTAGAGCGTGGAACCCTTGCCGTCGAGTGGCTCGGAGGTCTCGAGATAGAGCAGGTCGGTGTAGGGGTTGGCGGCCAGTCGGTCGTTGTTGCGGCGCAGGTAGTCGTCGTAGCTGGCGGCGGCCACGATGAAGAGCCGGCGCACGGTGTCCTGTGCGGTGCTCATCTGCTCGAACAGCGTCTCGAGGTAGGCCAGCCCCTCAGTGCGCGAGGAGGGCGAGAGGTGCATGGTGCGCAGGTCGTGCTCCTTGGCGGCCTGCTCCACACTCTGGTAGATGAGGTCGTTGTAGTTGCCGTCGCCCACGGCATTGGGGTCGTAGATGACGGTGACGAGCGGTGTCGTCGAGGGTGCGTCGGCGGGGTCGGTCTGATAGATGACGTCACCCTCCTTGGTGCAGGCGGCGAACGTCAGCATGGCCGCGAGTATCAGGATAATCTTCTTCATTATACGGATATGTAATTAGTATAGGGACAAAAAATAGCAAGGCTTCCCTTGCATTTCTGCAAAGAAAGCCGTATATTGGCGAACGTATGCGCACGTATGGAAAGAGGTGGACTGGCGGTTAGCGCATGAGAGAGTATCAAATTATTGAAATGACCAAATGTTTCGGTCATTCTTTTCGCTGTGTTGTGATTATTTAACTCTCCGAGGTGGGGCATGGGGATTAGTATTCTATCAGTTCAAGACCCTGATTGCGGTAGAATGGAAACTTTTGGTCGCTGGAAAGGAGTGTGATATGCTCGGTGATGGCATGGGCAATAATGACGTGGTCGCTGGGGTCGCGGTGGTCCATCGCCTCGTTCTTGCGTCCCTACGGTAGCAAGCGAACAAGTTCGAGCGGAGCGTGAGACGGGAGTAAGTGAACATAGTACGCTCTGAAATGGGGAGAATGTCAACCATGGCCTCTTCCTTCATGGCGACGAGCATTTCCTCGGCAGTTTTCCAGTATTTCGACAGGAGTTTCTTGTTGTTGAAGGATACTATCAGTTCCCGAGCCGTTTCTGCACTGACATAGAGTTTCGTGTCAGGATCATTCAAAATGTCCCAGACGCTTTGTTCGAACGGGTCTGCATCTGTCAACCAGTCGATAATTACGCAAGTGTCAAGCAGTAACCGCATAAGCCCTATTCGCTATATGCCAATTGTGCTCTCAACTCAGGGTCATTGATGACGAATGCCCCCTTATGTGCTCTGGCCCACCTCATGAATGCACTCCTTGCGGGTTTCTTCGAGTTGACGGCTCTGTTTTCGGCCATCTTAGCCTTTCTCTCTTCGTGTGACATAATCTTGATGTTTGAAACGTTTCGGCTGCAAATTTACAAAAAAGTTTGTAAATTACGAGCCGTTTGCGCGTTAAAAGTGCAAAAAGGCGGGGGGAGTGCTGCGTTTTGTCACTTTCGCCAGCCTAAACAGTGCGACTCGCTGTTACTTCGTGATTATCTTTTTCCCATTTATGATGCTAATACCCTTTTGTGCTGTGCTCACCCGCCTGCCGTCCAATGTATATATCTGGTTTGTTCCGTCGTTGATGCTGCAGTTCATATTATATATGGTTTCAATTATCCAAATGCCAAGGGCTGCGACACTTCAAAGCGAAGGCCAAGGGCGCTGAGGATTCTGAGGAACATACCTGCACCTGGCTCCACGCTGCCATTCTCTATGCGAGAGATATACGACTTATTGGTTCCCACACGCTGAGCCAATTCCTGTTGGGTGACCTTCTCGCGCTTACGAGCATCACTGATAATCTGCCCCACGCAATAGGCGTAAGCCTCCTTACGGAATGCCTCGCGCTCTGGTGTCCCCACCTTTCCGTAGCGTTCGTCCATCATAGCGTCAACGCTCATTATGTCATTTCTTTCCTGCATAATCTTGTACGCTGATATGGTTCTTTCTGCTTTCATGGCTGCAAAATTACAAAAAAGTTTTCAAATCAAGCAACTCTTAAGACTGAATAGTGAAATATTCCGCGAAACTTATTGCCGTTTCGCGGAATATTTTAGGATTACGACCTTCCGTCCGTCCACAATATTCACTCCTGGTTGTAGACTATTGAGACGGGTGCCATTGAGGGAGTAGATGGTATCTGATGGCTTTGTGTTGGCTTTTGCGGAGCGGATGG
>CAMHUC010000093.1 GCA_946188155.1 uncultured bacterium
TTCTTATAATTTTGAGCGAAGCGACCATCGACAACCGAATCGCTGAATAGTTACCCCATGCTTTCTCAACACAGAGGGCGCAGAGGACACAGAGTAATATGTATAAGAGTATAAGAGGTTTACAGAGCGGCTATACTGCCTACACAGAGAGCTGGCGCACCAAAGAGCGGGGGCAGGTCTTCAGTGAAGAGCGTCAGGCTCCTCTCGTAGTCTCTGTAGTAACAGTATTCATCTCTCTGTGTCCTCTGCGCCCTCTGTGTTGAGATACAAACACTAATTACCATTAATTGAACACGAATTTCTCATTAATTTTAGTTGAACATTTTTAAGTAGCTGAACAAAATTAATTTATGATAATTCGTGTTCAATTCGTGATAATTATATGTTTTTATACAAACACGAATTACCATTAATTGAACACGAATTTCTCATTAATTTTTATACAAGATAATATTGTGCGACCAACTCATGCCACTTAGTTGAACAAGTAGCGGATGGTGAACATGATCTGATAGGTGGAGGCTGCGCTCAGCATCTTCTGATAGGTCTCCAGGTGACGGGCGCCGTTGACGGTGTTGTACGTGTACTTACCCTTGCTGTAGGAGAGCAGTGCGTTGCTCTGCACCTGCTTGAAGAGCCCCCAGTCCTTGCAGAGGAAGTTGGGCAGGTTGAGGATGTCGAGACCTAACTGCAGTGTGTGGCGCGTGCTGCCGATCTTGAGACTCATGTCGCGCACGTACTTGAAGTCGAGCTGATGGTGCCAGGGCATCTTGGCACCGCCGCGCTCGGCATACTGTCCGGTGCGGTTCTTCAGGTAGTCGTCCTGCTGGATGTAGGCCCAGAAGTCGTCGCGCTGCATGTCGGCGGTGTATGTCCTGCCGTCGCCGTAAGTGCTCTCGGCGAAGTCCCAGCTGTTCAGCTCCTGTCGCGAGGCGGGCACGTAGATGAGGTTGCCTGGTGCCAGTGCGTCGCTGTTGACGTTGCTGGCAAAGATATAGCTGTAGCGGCTGTAGCTGTAGTCGCCCATGAATCCGTACTGATAGCCGTCGTAGACGAGGCTGAAGGTGGAGGAGGTGTACTTCGACTCCTGCAGCTTGTAGCTGGCCGAGAGGAGCAGACGGTTAGGGGCCACGTAGGTGGCGTAGCCAAGCTCGTTGTCGTTGACGGCATTGACGGAGTTGCGGTAGTTGTTATAGGCCGACGACACCTGGTCGCCGATACCCTCGGTGTAGCTCTTGGCCTTCGACATGGTGTAGGAGGCACCGAGGGAGAGTCCGAAGTCGAACTGCTTGCGCAGCTGTGCGGTGAGCGACATATAGTAGGCCTTCGAGCCGGCGTTCTCCAGCACGTAGGCCGAGTGGTTGGCATCGTAGTACGACATCTTGTGGCGCACGTCGCCGTGGCCGAGGTCTACGGTGCTGGTGCCGTCCCAGTAGATGTCGCGATTGGACACGACCACGGGGTTGAGGTCCTTGTTGAAGATGCCCTCGAGCGTGAAGTCGATGTCGCCCGGCAACTTGGCATCGAAGGCGAGCGATGCCTTCCAGGTCTTCGGCATGCGCAGGTCCTCGGAGAGGATGGTGGGGCTGCTGGGGATGGTGGTAGAGCTGGTGGCCCCTATCTGCTGCAGCATGTCGGCCTGCGAGGTGGTGAAGGTGGGAATGGTTCCCTTGGTGGGCGAGGCGATGTAGGATGTCTGTCCCATGCCGGAGTTGCCCACTGCCGACACGAGCCACACGAACGGCATACGGCCCACGAAGAGTCCCGTGCCGCCACGGAGGATGAGGTTACGCTTGCCCGTAATATCCCAGTTAAAACCTACGCGAGGTGAGAACGAGATGCTGGCATCGGGCACGTTGTCGGTGCGGAAGTGCTGGCCGCCGAAGTCGATGTTGTAGTAGTCCTCGTTGAAGTTGTCCTTCAGCTTGGGATAGGATGGCAGCTCGAAGCGCACACCCACCGAGAGTCGCAGGCGGTCGGAGAGGCTCATGTTGTCCTGTAGGTAGAGCGACCACTGGTTGGTAGACATCTCCGAGGTGAACATGGAGTGTCCCTCGTTGTTGCCGTAGGTGATGCCGAAGAGGCGTGTATTGGCCGGTGTGAACACCGATGCCCAGTCGCCCTTGGCCACCTGTTCGGGCGTGGCGGCGAAGGCATAGTAGCCTGCGGCGGCCTGTGCATAGCCGTTGGCGGCGAAGTTGTGCTCAAACTGAATACCTCCGAAGAGGTTGTGCTTGCCCAGCATGATGTTCACCTCGTCGGTGATGACGGTGTTCTTGGTCTGTGCCAGGTTGCCGTAGGTGAATACGTCGCCCGTCAGTGCCCACGTCGGGAAGTGGTCCTGTCCGTCGTTCATCACAATCTCCACCACGGGGTAGGCGTCGCCATACTCCGTGCTGCGCGGCTGGTCCTGGAAGGAGTAGGTGCCTCGGAGCGTGTTGTGAACCTTTCCGAAGGTGCTGTTCAGCTCGGCAGCGACGGAGGTGAAGCGGTACTCGGCATAGTAGCGGCTGGAGAGCGACGACATGCCGTAGTTGGTGTTCGAGCCGTAGTCGTTCTGTCCGCCGCCGTAGATGATGCTGGCGCGGTTGCTGCCGATGGAGCGCGAGGCGGAGGCGGGGTTCGATACCTTACGGTTCGACTTGGTCAGTCGCACGTTGAACTTATGGTTGTCGCTGATGTTCCAGTCCAGGCGTGCCAGTATGCGGTAGGCGGGCGTCTTGACGTTGTAGGCCTGCCAGGGTCCGGTGGTCATGCCCCACGTCTGCTGCATATAGTTGGAGAGGCTCTCCAGCTCCTCTATCTGCGGACGGCGGTTGGTGACGGTGTAGGGCGTGTAGCCCTCGCCGGCGCGTGCAGCGGGGCCTGTGGTCACGTTGTCCTCTATCTCGCCGTTCAGGAAGAAGAAGAGCTTGTCCTTCAGTATCGGGCCTCCGATGGAGAGGCCGTAGGTGTTGGTATGTCCGTCGTCGACGCCGAGTGTGGTGGTGCCCACGCGGTTGCCTCGCAGCGAGGTGCTGGTCAGGAAGGTGTAGGCCGAGCCCCGGAACTCATTGGTACCGCTCTTCGTCACGGCATTGATGCCGCCGCCGGTGAATCCGCTCTGGCGCACGTCGTAGGGGGTGATGGATACGGTCATCTGCTCGAGGGCCTCGAGCGAGATAGGCGTGCCGCCTCCGGGCAGTGGCGTGGCGCCGAGGCCGAAGGAGTTGTTGAAGGAGGCACCGTCGATGGTGACGCTCGACTGCCGGTAGTTACCGCCGCCGATGGCCATGCCGCTGGCCGAGCTGGACTGCGGTGTCATCTTCATAATATCCGTCATGGAGCGGCCCACGGTGGGTATGACAGCCATCTGGGCGGCGTTGACATTGGTCACGGCACCCGAGCGGTCACTGCGCATGGTGTTGTTGGCCTGGGCGGTGACCACAATCTCCTGGAGCATCTCCGAGCCCTCGCCGAGGGTGGCGTCGAGCACGTAGTTCTGACCCAGGGCGAGCTGGATGCCGGAGAACTTGGCCGACTGGAATCCGATGTAGGACACCTCTACCTCGTAGGGTCCGCCGGCGCGCATGCCGGTCATCACGTAGCGGCCGTCGATATTTGTCACGGCGCGGTAGACGGAGCCGGAGGCCGTATGACGGGCGGTGACTGTGGCGCCGATGGCCTCCTCGCCACCTGCGGTGACGAGACCGGTGATACCGGCTGTTGTTACCTGAGCGATGGCGGCCACCGAGGTCATCAGCAGCACGAGTACCATCATAAACAATCTTCTTTTCATTCTTTACGCTATTAATTGGTTGCTATTTGGGTGCAAAGGTACGAATAAGCGGGCGAACCACCAAATAAATTTGAGGTTTTCCGAGTATGGGTATCTCTTTTTCTTTTTAACACGAATTGCCACGAATTGAACACGAATTACTCATATAATATTAAGTAGCTGGACAAAATTAATTAAATGATAATTCGTGGCCAATTCGTGGTAATTCGTGTGAAAAGAATAATGAGACATTTTGCTTTTAGTACCACTTTTCCTTTTTAACACGAATTACCACGAATTGAACACGAATTACTCATATAATGTATTAAGTAATAGGGCGTTCAATATCTTGTACCCTGTTATCACCGACTTTTGTAGGGCGTTTTGCTTGTCAAACGCCGTGTGCTGCACCATCCCTTGAGCGGCGTTTGACAAGCAAAACGCCCTACAGCTGGCAGGGGCTGCACCATCCCTTGAGCGGCGTTTGACAAGCAAAACGCCCTACAGCTGGCAGGGAGAGTCCCACTCTCCTCTATGCTTCCTCAGCCTCCGGCTCGGCAGCCTTGAAGTGGTCGAGGTCCTCGGGGCAGAAGGCCTTGATGTAGGCACTCTTGCCGATGACGTCCTCCTCGGTCATGCGGACATAGACGTTGGCACTCTTGGCGAAGAGCTCTGGGCACTTGGCAGCGTCGCGCAGGATGAGGATCGACATCACCAGCTCGGCCGTCATGTCGTACAGGCGACGGGCCAGGAAGTCGAAGGCATCCTGAGAGTCGAGGCTCTTGGCATAGCTGAGTGCCTCCTCGTAGATGGGGAGGAGCTTCTCTACACGGGCCTTCAGGGCAGCATCGGCCTCGGCAGGCAGAGCGGCCATCATGTCCTTGATGTTGTTGAGCATCGTGCCGTTGGAGATATAACGGATGGCGGCTACCACCTGTAGCTGCGTAGTACCCTCGTAGATGGAGAAGATACGGGCATCGCGGAACAGGCGCTGGCTCTTGTACTCCATGATGAAGCCGGAACCGCCGTGGATGCTGATGGCATCGTAGGCGTTCTGGTTGGCATACTCGGAGTTCACACCCTTGGCCAGCGGGGTGAAGGCATCGGCCAGGCGCTGGTACTTCTTCATCTCCTGCTTCTCCTCGGGTGTGAGTTTGCGGTCGCGTTCGATGTCCTCTAAGCACTTGTAGATGTCCACGTAGGCGGCTGTCTCGTAGAGCAGGCTGCGGCCTGCGTCGAGCTTGGCCTTCATGCGCGAGAGCATATCATAGACAGCGGGGAAGTTGATGATCTTGTCGCCGAACTGCTGACGCTCCTTGGCGTAGGCCAGGCCCTCGTTGTAGGCCTCCTGCTCAACACCTACAGACTGAGCGGCGATACCGAGACGGGCACCGTTCATCAGAGCCATCACATATTTAATCAGACCGAGGCGGGTCGATCCGCAAAGCTCTGCCTTGGCGTTCTTATAAGTCAGCTCACAGGTGGGTGAACCGTGGATGCCGAGCTTGTGCTCGATGTGGCGCACGTCTACCCCACCCTGTCGCTTGTCGTAGATGAACATCGACAGGCCACGGCCGTCCTTCGTACCCTCCTCAGAGCGGGCCAGCACGAGGTGGATGTCGGAGTCGCCGTTGGTGATGAAGCGCTTCACACCGTTCAGACGCCAGCAGTTCTCCTTCTCATCGAAGGTGGCCTTCAGCATCACGCGCTGCAGGTCACTGCCGGCATCAGGCTCAGTCAGGTCCATCGACATTCCCTCACCGGCACAGACGCGGGGGATATACTTCTGGCGCTGTTCCTCAGAGCCGAACTCATAGAGCGTGTCGATACAGCTCTGCAGGCTCCAGATGTTCTGGAAACCGGCATCGGCAGCACTTATCATCTCGCTGAGCATGGAGAAGATGGTGTTGGGCAGGTTCAGACCGCCGTAGCGACGGGGCATGGAGACACCCCACAGGCCAGCCTTACGGGTGGCGTCGAGGTTCTCGTAGGTCTTAGAGGCGTAGATCATGCGTCCGTTCTCGAGGTGCGGACCTTCGAGGTCAACGCTCTCAGAGTTAGGCTCGATGATGTTGGCTGCCACGTCGCCGGTGATGTCGAGAATCTGCTTGTAGTTCTCGATGGCATCGCCCAGGTCAACGGGAGCGTAGTCATATTCTTTCGCATCAGCGAAACCCTTTTCTTTCAGCTCAACGATACGAGCCATCAGGGGGTGGTTCAAGTAGAACCCGATCTCAGGATGATCGCTATAATAGTTTGCCATAATTTCTTATTTGTTTTCTTGATTCTTCTTATGAATACTTCCTCCTATTCTTGCGCCTCCAACACCACCGCACACAAATGCACAGAGGTTAACTAATGCTGCAAGTTCATAGTTGCCTTTCGTGTGAAAGAAATAGGATAGGCCGAGCAGTGCGATGGCACAAATTATGAGGAAATAATCCAATGCTTTCATCTTACTTCTTTAGAAAATCAGGATTAATGATCCAAGTGAAAATGGATACCCCCACACATATAATGATGACATCCACCACTATGGCGAGTACGCCATTGTACTGGACAATGTTGTAAGCAGGAAGCATGTTCCAAATAATGATGAAAGCCAGCCAACCTATAAGGACAACAATTTTCTTGGTCTTGGTGGTCATTTTACTTCGAGTTCTGCTTATAATACTTAATCAGCTTGGGTACAACTTCTTCCACCGTACCAACAATCACGTAGTCAGCAATCTTGTTGATAGGAGCATCGGGATCGCTGTTAATCGAAATGATGATACCAGAGTCCTGCATACCAGCGATGTGCTGAATCTGGCCAGAGATGCCGCAGGCGATATACACCTTCGGGTGAACGGTGACACCCGTCTGACCAATCTGACGGTCGTGGTCGAGCCAGCCAGCGTCCACGGCAGCACGGCTTCCGCCCACCTCGCCATGCAGCACCTTAGCCAACTGGAACAGCATGTCGAAGTTCTCCTTCGAGCCCATGCCGTAGCCACCGGCAACGACGATGGGCGCACCTTTCAGGTTGTGCTTGGCAGCCTCCACATGGTGGTCGAGTACCTTCACCACGAAAGCCTCGGGCGATACATACTTGCTGACCTCGGGATAGACTACCTCGTTCTTGGCCTTGCCCTCGTAGAGTGCCTTCTGCATCACGCCAGAGCGGACGGTAGCCATCTGAGGACGATGCTCTGGATTCACGATCGTAGCCACGATGTTACCACCGAAGGCAGGACGAATCTGATAGAGCAGGTTCTGGTAGGTCTTGCCCTCCTTCTTATCCTCGAAGTCGCCAATCTCCAGTTCTGTGCAGTCGGCAGTCAGACCGCTGGTCAGTGATGACGACACACGGGGACCGAGGTCACGGCCGATTACCGTAGCACCCATCAGACAGATCTGCGGCTGCTCCTCCTTGAAGAGGTTCACCAGGATGTCCGTGTGGGGAGCAGAGGTGTAGGGGAAGAGGTCTTTGGCATCGAAGACAAACAGTTTGTCGACACCGTAGGGCAGAATCTGATCCTCCACCTGGCCCTTGATGCCTGTGCCGGCAACGACAGCGTGGAGTTCCACTCCGAGTTCATTGGCGAGCTTGCGACCCTTGGTCAGCAGCTCCTGAGATACTTCTTGTACGGTTGTACCTTCTATCTCGCAATATACAAAAACATTATTCATAATTCTTTTCTATTTGGGGAAAGAAATTACCGTAATTATCATTCTTTCATGCGTATTACGTGAATTTCTGTTCGTCTTAGCCAATGATTTTCTCTTCCAACAATTCTTTGATCATTCCCTCAATGTCAGCATCAGAAGCCGTCAAAGTTTTCGACTCCTTTGCCTGGAACACGATGTTCTTGATGGCCTTCACCTTGGTAGGCGAGCCCGCCAGACCGCACTGCTGCGGGTCGCCGTCGACATCGGCCACGCTCCACTGGTTGAGTGTCAGGTAGGGACGCTCCTCGTAGAGCTTGTCGTAAGGCGTGCCTTCGGCAGGGCGCTCCATGGGGCAGGTGGCGCGCTTGTACTTCATCACCAGCTTGGCGTTCTGCGGGCGACAGGGGGCAGCGCTGCCGTTGACGGTGATCACCACGGGCAGCGGAGCCTCAACGGTCTCCACGCCACCATCGATGACACGGCGGACAGTGGCGATTCCACCGTTTACTGAACATACCTCCTCGGCGTAAGTCACCTGGTTGAGGCCGAGCTTCTGGGCCACCTGAGGGCCAACCTGAGCGGTATCACCATCGATAGCCTGACGACCGCCGATGACGATATCTACATCGCCGATCTTCTTGATGGCGGTAGCGAGAGCGTAAGAGGTGGCGAGGGTATCGGCACCGGCGAAGAGGCGGTCGGTGAGCAGCCAGCCGGTGTCGGCGCCGCGATAGAGTCCCTGACGGATAATCTCACCTGCACGTGGAGGACCCATCGTGAGGATACCTACTGTAGAGCCAGGATGCTGCTCCTTCAGGCGAAGGGCCTGCTCCAGGGCGTTCAAATCTTCGGGATTGAAGATAGCGGGCAGGGCTGCACGGTTCACCGTTCCTTCGGCAGTCATGGCATCCTTACCCACATTACGGGTGTCTGGCACCTGTTTGGCCAGCACAACAATCTTTAAAGCCATATTATAATAATGTGTATAATAATGAAATTTCAAAATCGGCTGCAAAATTAGTACTTTTTGCGCACACAGCCAAATAAATTGCACAAAATCGACGCTTTTGTGCACACATTCTGCTTTTTGTGCAACAAAAGCCTTTTAGGATGCAGCGCGCCTGTCGGCATGGGCGATTTCTTCCTTACGCGCGCGATAGTAGGGTAACACGGGAAACATGTGTGCCATCTGTACCATCTGCCACCCTGCCGTGTCAGATGGTACAGATGGCACACATGTTTCCTGCATATAACAACTATGGCAGTTTCTGTCTGTTCTGAGCCACGGATCCTCCTGTGGCTCATAGGGAGCCTGCTACTTCCAGAGAGGAGCCTCCTGATGATCAAGAGGAGCCTTCTGTTGTTCAAGAGAAGCCTTCAAATTTCAGCCAGGAGCCTCCCTACGAAAGAAAGGAGCCTCCAAATTTCGGAAAGTAGTGTAGTGTCTTGAAGATATTACTGCCTAATTCCCACTGTAGGGCGTTTTGCTTGTCAAACGCCGCCAGCCTGGGTTTCGGCGTTTGACAAGCAAACGCCCTACAGCCATCCATATTAGATACAAATCTCGTCGATACAATGCAGCAGGCTCCTGATGAACAGGAAAAACTCAAATAAAATTTGGTTATTCGCCCGCTTATTCGTACCTTTGCGCCCGAATTAAGAATGTAGTATGGCAAACGGTATTTATACAATTCTGTTGCTGATAATGAGCAACGTGTTTATGACCTTCGCTTGGTACGGACACCTGCGGCTGCAGCAGTCGGGCGTGTCCACCAACTGGCCGCTGTATCTGGTGATAGCCTTCTCGTGGATGATTGCATTCTTCGAGTACTGCTGCCAGGTGCCGGCCAACCGTCTGGGGTTCATCGGCAACGGCGGTCCCTTCTCACTGGTTCAGCTGAAGGTGATCCAGGAGTGCATCTCGCTGGTGGTGTTTGCCGTGATAGCCAACATGCTCTTCCAGCACGAGCAGCTGCACTGGAATCATGCAGCTGCCGCGCTGTGCTTGGTGGCAGCGGTCTACTTCGTGTTTATGAAGCCTTGAGGTTACTCGGCGTATTCGTCGAGTCGTGCCTTGGCGGCTTCGCTCATTCGCTCTGCCTCCTCGAGGGTGTTGCGGCGCGGTACGGCCTCTATCTCCTCCTCCGACACGTCGGGGGTGGCCTCTGCGGGCTTCTGGTCGACGTACTCCTGTAGCGCCTTCAGCTCATTAAGCTCCTTGACGCCCTCGCTGCCGGGAATCTTGTTGCCGCCACTGTCGTAGTCGGCCCCGTCGTAGAACGAGCGGAAATTGTCCACATACCAGTCGTCGCGCTCGAAAACGAGGTCGAGCGTCACCTGCTGGTCGTCAAACCCGTGGATGACGACTACTGCCTGCGCCGTGGAGTCGGTGATGTGACTGATATTCTCCACGGAGTAGCTCCAGTCCTCGGGAATGTCCTGTCCCTGTGTCCAGTGGTTGGAGTCGAGGAACACGGTTCCGTCGCGGAGGCTTATTTTCTGCGCCTCTGCGAGGATGGCCAGGTAGTGCTGCGAGCAGCAGAGGCTGTCGTCCTGCAGCTGGTAGATGGCGTTGAGGCGCTTGGTGATGTACTCGGCCGAGTGCTTGTCGCCGGTGGCAGCCGTCTGGGTGGAGTCGGCGGTCATCGGGCCGGTATTGGCAGTCTTGTTGCCGCAGGCCGCCAGTGCGATGGCGGCGAATAGTAGAATCTTTTTCATTGCCATTGAACATTATGAATTATGTATGTCGTTCTCCCATCTTCAGCATGGACAGCGGAAAGCCCTGTTAGCAAGAATAAAATACATGCAACAATCTTCTTCATTCTTCAATCCTTCAGTCCTTCAATTCTTAACAAACTTGCTGCCGTTCCAGGTGAAGCGCTTGGCAATCTTGCCCGACGGCAGCTCGGTATGCCCGATGATGAGGTTGCGCACCTCACAGTGGTCGCAGTTGATGAAGTTCAGGCAGAAGGCGTAGCGCGGGTCCACCTCGATGCTGGCGTTGCGTCCGCCCTTGATGGTGAGTTGGCTGAAGTTCATCAGCGTCAGCTGTCGGCCGTCGAACACCCCCTCGCTGACGATGATGGGCTCCGTGCGGCTGATGATGGCCGAGGCGTCCGACGTCCACCGGCGTCCGGGCTTGTTCACAAACCAGTCCTCGCGGTCGAGTATGCGCGAGAGGTTCAGGTGTACGTCGTCGGGAATGAGGATGGTGCGCTCATTGCCCAGGGCAGCAATCAGCTCGCCCTCGCTGCGTACTGTCCACACCTGCTGTCCGTCCACCTCGTCGGGTCCGCGCCCGTCGTCAGCCAGTCCTCCGGGATAGTCGTCGGCCTTGGCACTGCGGGCGGGCAGGCTGGCGAAGAGCCTGGTGTCGATACGGTCTTTCTGCGGCACGGCCTCCTCACTCTTGATCAGCTGCAGGTTGGTCTGCTCGATGATGCTCAGCGTGATGCCCTTGTTGTCGGCCACGGGCTTGTACCACGCCTGACGGGCAAAGTGGTCCTGCAGGTCCTTCGACTGGAACCGCCATCCGTGGCGCGCCAGTATCTCGTTGCGCATCAGCCGCAGTTGGTCCTTGGTGAAGCGTCCCAGATAGGTGGTGTTGAGCAGCATGACGGTGATGATGTCGCCCGTGGGCTGCTGCTCGGCAAACTTCTCCTGCGCCGTGCAGTTCTCCACGTTGTCGGGCGTCAGCACGAGCGTCTCGCAGATGTCGCCGTTGGGCTTGCGGATGGCCAGGAAGTTCATGCCGTCCTGACGTATGTAGTCCACGTTCCAGCCTATCTTCCCGCGCACGGGCAGCACGGCATCAGGGGCGTCGGCCGACAGGCAGTAGGGGTGCTTGCCGCCCTCCACGGGCGACAACTGGAAACTGAAACTGCCGGGATGCGCCCAGACGCCGTTCATCTTGACCACTCCAAGCTCATCGACGGTGGCGGTGTAGAGCACCATGCCGTTCCAGAACTTCTGCCCACTCTTGATGGGTTGAGCGGAGGTAGTGATAAGCGATAAGTGATAAGTGATAAGTAGCACCACCATCCTTATAATATTCATCCTCATGGTAATCATCTGTAAACTGTAAACTATAAACTGTAATTGAACTTTCCCACCCTTTTCTTTTCAACAACGAATTAAGACGAATCTCACG